>CANCBK010000111.1 GCA_947374315.1 Burkholderiaceae bacterium
TGGCGGAAGAGGTGAGATTCGAACTCACGGAGGACTTTCATCCTCGCCAGTTTTCAAGACTGGTGCATTCAACCGCTCTGCCACTCTTCCTTGCGATTTAAGTCCTAGATTATAGAGAAGTTTTGATTTCCACTTCCAAATGCTCTGCAATCGCTAAACAAGAGGTGAGTCCTGGGGATTCAAAGCCATAGAGGTTAAATAGGCCCTGAAGCTTGTGCTGCTGGGGGCCGTCAAAGCAAAAATCCCCCGCAGGCGTATTAGGGGGAACGATCTTAGCCCTAACACCAGAGTAATCCGCTTGTAAGGCTCCATCCTTAAGCCCCGGCCAATACTGCCTTACAGCGGCATAAAAGCCCTCACCCCGCTTCGGATCGACCGTGTAGCTAATTTGGCCCTCTTCTTCAATATCAAGCCATTCAACATCAGGCCCAAACTTGGCTTGTCCGCCCATATCAAGCGTGAGATGAACACCCAGACCACCAGGCTCCGGGATGGGATAAATCAAATGGCTAAAGGGAGACTTTCCAGATAAAGAGAAGTAGTTTCCCTTGGCGAAATAAGCCTTCGGTATTTGTTCTTTAGAAAGACCTTCAATCTTCTGCGCTAGCGCTGGCGCACTCAGGCCCGCACAGTTAATTAATAACTTTGTTTGAATTTTCATACCGTCGGCACCACCGATCTCTACCTCGAATCCACCTTCAGCATGATTGCCGATGGGCCTGGCACTCAACAATGGAGATTGATAAGCCACCATGCCTCCAGCATCCTCAAAACCTCCAAGCAGAGAAAGCATCAAGCCATGACTATCAACCACGCCTGTTGAGCTAGAGAGAATCGCAGCCTCACATTGCAGCTGTGGCTCAAGCGCCCTAGCCTGAGCCCCGGAAATAATTTTGATATCGGGAACCTGATTGTTTTGCGCTTTGTAGAGAATGGCTTGAAGATCATCTAGCTGACTAGCATCCGAGGCAACAATCAGTTTTCCGCATGCTTGAGTGCTGACTTGATGACCCCGGCAATACTCATAGAGTAGTCGATTACCTTTGACGCAAAGCTTGGCCTTGAGGGAGTCTTTGGGGTAATAAATTCCCGCATGAATTACCTCGCTATTGCGAGCGCTACTAATAGTGCCAAAGGAATCTTCTCGCTCAAGCAGAATCGTTTCTCGGCCTTGCAAGGCCATCTCTCGAGCAACCGCTAGGCCAACAACACCTGCACCCACTACTACACAATCGACTTGCTCCATCCCGCTTTTCCTAACCCTATTCCCGATATACCTCTGTTTTTAATGGCTTATGTACAGCGATCGCCTATTTATCACTCAAATCGTAACATTTTGAGCGCTTTATGAGGTTCTTGGGCATTGGTCAGCAGATCTTATTGATAAAATCTGTAAATGTCTTTGTTATCCCATGTATTCCCTAATAACGCCCATTCCGCCGTCGATATGGTGCTTGATACCGCCTATCAAGGGATCGATGCAAGTGAGTGGAAAACGTTATTTGCTGGCGCGCGCCAGTCTCATCTAGAGCAATTCATTGCGGACATCTTTGCGGGCAAGCACATCAACAATAGTGAGGATCGCCCCGCTTTGCACTCCGCACTGCGCAACCTAACCATGACGCCCGTATTCATTGAGGGCAAAGATGTGATGCCAGCAGTTGCCGATGTTTGGCATCATATTGAGGCGCTCTGCGATGAATGGGTTGGTGTAACTGATGTCATTCATATTGGTATCGGCGGCTCGGACTTTGGTCCACGACTTGCAATTGAAGCTTTAGCCCATGTGCCCGGCATTGAAAGCCGTGGCATGCGTATGCATTTCTTGGCCAATATCGATACCGCTGAATTGGCTCGCATCCTTGCGCATGCTCAGCCGCACAGCACTCGCGTCATCATCGTTTCAAAATCATTCACCACCCTTGAAACTACGATGAATGCCAAAGCGGTAGTGGCATGGCTCAAAGATAGCGGTCGCACAGCGGACCAAATTTCCCATGCTTTATATGCGGTAAGCGCTAATATTCCTGCAGCCAAAGCATTTGGAGTCACCGAAGAAAATATCTTCCCTTTTTGGGATTGGGTTGGTGGACGTTACTCCGTCTGGTCTGCTGTTGGTCTGCCGATTGCTTTGCAGTACGGCTTTGAAACATTTAAGCAATTTTTGGCTGGCGCAGAAGCTATCGATCTGCATTTCAAAAATGCGCCCCTCGAAGAAAATCTGCCAGTCATCATGGCGCTTGCCCTACTCCATCAACAAGAGAAATATGACATTAAGGCCTATGCAGCTATTCCTTATGCGGATGCGTTAGATTGGTTTCCGAAGTGGTTGCAGCAGCTGGATATGGAAAGTAATGGCAAGAGCGTTGATCGTGACGGCAAACCAGTAAAACATTCTTCGCCTGTCGTTTTTGGTAGCGCAGGTAGCAATGCACAACACTCTTACTTCCAACTCTTTCATCAAGGCACTGAAATCATTCCCATTGATTTCATCGCAATACGCGAGCCGATGAGTGACCGGCCAGAGGCTGTGGCGCATCATCGTATTTTGCTGTCCAACTGTTTGGCACAAGCACAAGCCTTAGCAAACGGCAAAGCCGCCAGCAATCCAAATGATGTCTACCCAGGCAAGCGCCCCAGCAATCTACTATTACTACCAAAGCTCAACGCCTACTACCTAGGCGCACTACTTGCCCTTTATGAAAACCGCACTGCTACGTTAGGCGCACTTTGGAATATCAACAGCTTTGATCAGCCTGGCGTTGAATATGGCAAGGTATTGGCTAAGCCGATTGAAAAAGCCTTAGCAAGCCATCAAAGTGATATTCAAGCGAGTGAGCATATTGATGCCGTGACTGCTGACCGCATCAATTTCTTAAATTCTGAGAATTCATAAACTGGGTTCACCTCAATTCATTTACTAGCTTTTCCTGAAGGGTCTGCAATGCAACTGTCTCCATCGATTTTCAAAGCTTATGATATCCGCGGCATTATTGATGAGACCCTAGATCCCTCCATCGCCAAACTCATTGGCCAGGCATTCGGTACAGAAATGCGCGAACTGGGTGAGACCGACATTGTGATTGGTCGCGATGGTCGGTTATCCGGTCCTAGCTTGATTGCAGCGCTAACCGAAGGTCTACTTTCAACCGGCATTAACGTAGTTGATTTGGGTATGGTGGCCACACCAATGGTGTACTTTGCAGCCAACCACACCATCGATGGTAAAACTCCGAAGTCCGGCATCATGATTACCGGCAGTCACAATCCCCCAAACTACAATGGCTTCAAAATGGTCTTGGGTACATCAGCTATTTACGGCGATCAGATTCAAGCCTTGCGTCAGCGCATCGAGGCCAAGAAATTCTCTACCGGCCAAGGTTCGCGCAGCACCTTTGAAATTTTTCCAATGTACTTAAAACACATTGTGGGTGACATAAAACTGGCTCGCCCAATGAAGATTGCCGTAGATTGCGGCAATGGTGTTGGTGGTGCGTTCGCTGGCCAACTCTTCAGAGCGCTAGGCTGCGAAGTACAAGAGCTATTCTGTGAGGTGGACGGCACCTTTCCCAACCACCATCCTGATCCAGCGCATATCGAGAACTTGCAAGATCTCATCAAGAATCTCCAGACTACCGATAACGAATTAGGCCTTGCCTTTGATGGTGATGCTGATCGCTTGGGCGTTGTCACAAAAGATGGTCAGGTGATCTTCCCTGATCGTCAAATGATGTTGTTTGCCAAAGATGTTCTCAGCAGAAATCCAGGCGGTCAAATTATTTACGATGTGAAGTGCACGCGTAACCTAGCTACCTTTGTTAAAGAGCATGGTGGCGAACCACTGATGTGGAAAACCGGCCATTCTTTAGTCAAGGCGAAGTTAAAAGAAACGGGGGCCCCGCTCGCTGGCGAGATGAGTGGTCATATTTTCTTTAAAGACCGCTGGTTTGGCTTTGATGACGGTCTTTACACAGGTGCACGCTTATTGGAAATTCTCAGCAAAGAAAATAATCCGAGCGATACACTCAACAACTTACCGAATGCGATCTGCACACCGGAATTGCAACTCGCTTGCGCCGAAGGTGAGCCCTTTGAAATACTGGAAGTGATTAAGGCTAATGCTAAGTTCCCGACTTCTGAATCAATCAATACGATTGATGGTGTGCGCGTGGAATATGCTGACGGCTTTGGCCTAGCCAGACCATCCAATACAACGCCAGTGGTAGTAATGCGTTTTGAGGCTGATAGTGAAGAGGCGATCGCCCGAATTCAGGCGGAATTTAAAGTGGTATTGCTGGCCGCAAAACCAGGGGCGAAGCTGCCCTTTTAGCCTTTCAAAACTCAAGCCTTAGAAGAAATATTTACAAAACTGAGGACTCTCAAACGCAGGTAAATTTGCGTGAACTTCCGTTAACAAGTGTACGTAAATTGCACTGCTTGTACGCCTAATGAAATGAGATATTTTTACTTGACTTTGCTTCCACCTCTTGCTTATCGCTAGGTAAATTTTTCGCGTGCAAAATGGCATCACCCCACCCCGCTTGCACGCGCAACTGATCCAGCAAAGCACACATTGCTTGCAGCGTATTTTCTGCTAATGTAAGGTTTAAATTTGCCCCACCAGGCAGTACAAAATCCATGGATAAAACGCCATCAATTTCATCGTCTTTTGCATCGCTGATTTGAGCCAACTTCTCACCATTTTTGGTAAGAGCACAAGTCACATCCATCACCAAAACAGGATCAAATCCGAGCGGGAAATTGAAACCTGGTTCGTAGACTTGAGATTGGGCAC
>CANCBK010000112.1 GCA_947374315.1 Burkholderiaceae bacterium
CTGAATATGATGATGAAGAATATTGGGGTGGATATACCTATGCAAATAAGGATGCCATCAGAACGCCTCGACGAATCTAATCCAACCTCAACTTCATTAGACGAACATGATCTAGGCAGTCCAAATAGACGGCAGAGCGTTGATTTATAGAGCTAATCTGTATTTTTGTGGTCTGCCCAGCACGATTCGAACGTGCGACCTACGCCTTAGAAGGGCGTTGCTCTATCCAGCTGAGCTATAGGCAGTGAGTACTGGGACTGTAATTCGTAAAACTTAAGGGAAAGTGGTCGGAGTACAAGGATTCGAACCTTGGACCCCCTGCTCCCAAAGCAGGTGCGCTACCAGGCTGCGCTACACTCCGACGGAATCGATATTCTACACCGAGATGACCAATATGCGCAAATCCTGCAAGATTAAAGGCATGGGCGCCTGTTTTTTAAGCAAACTCAAGAATGCTGAAAAAGGGAATCACCCACACCAGTATGGGTGAAGAGCATCACATCAAGAGTGGCTAAGAGTCGCATTAATTAATAAATCTCTGGAACATACATCTCAGGGGGAACGGGACCGCGCAAATAATCAGGGTTATGAACGCGAGCCGGCAAAGTGATCATCGGATGATCAATTTCTTTGTACGGAATCTGATCAAGCAAATGGCTTATGCAATTTAAGCGCGCTTTTTTCTTGTCATTTGCAGCGACAACCCACCATGGAGCCTCTGGAATATGGGTACGCTCCAACATAGTCTCTTTTGCTTTGGTGTAATCCTCCCATAAGCGCCGAGCCTCCAAATCCATCGGGCTGAGCTTCCACTGCTTTAATGGATCATGAATACGCATCATGAAACGGTTGTACTGCTCATCATCGGATATCGAGAACCAGTATTTAATCAAGATTACTCCAGAGCTAATCATCATGCGCTCAAGATCAGGCACCGTCCTAAGAAACTCCTCATACTCGTCATCCGTACAAAAGCCCATGACCTTTTCAACACCGGCACGGTTATACCAACTGCGATCAAACAGAACAATTTCGCCGCCAGCGGGCAATTGGGAGATATACCTTTGAAAATACCATTGAGTTTTTTCGCGTTCGTTAGGCGCAGGCAATGCCACTACCTTACAAACCCGGGGATTTAACCGTTGAGTAATACGCTTAATCGCGCCACCCTTACCCGCGGAATCTCGACCTTCAAATAAAACGGCCACTTTGAGCTTCTTCTCAACAACCCAGTCTTGCAACTTTACCAGTTCACCCTGTAAGCGAAATAGCTCTTTAAAATACAGTTGCCGAGACATTTGAGATCCAGCATCACCATCAGGAGACATGCGGTCATCGTCGAGCTCCATTTCAAGCTCTTCATCCATGCTATCCAAAATCTCTTCTTGAGCGCGCCGATACCATTCGGCCATCTCTTTATGCTTTGATGTCATCTCTTCCTCTAGGACGTTATTTCCTTTTTAGACCAAAGTTATGACACTTTTATTACATGTGCCGCTTAAGGGTTTCGGCAATGGACTCTTGGCAATGGCCAGCCAATTGCTTGCGATCTAAGGGTGTCGCCCGCTGGCTCTGGGAAAAAGCTGGCAAAACAGTGATTTCCACCACTAGAGATCGGTTATTAATGATATTAGAGATAGACTCCAAGAGACCCATTTCACCGATAAAGGCCGGTGACTCACTTCTTAGTCCAGTCGATCTTGAGAGATATTGAACTGCAAGCGGAAAAACGGGGGTCTGGGCAACGACTGCTGATTCAAAAAGATTGGGCTTAAATGGCAAAACAATCTCACCTGAAGTGGATGTCCCCTCAGGAAAGATGCAGACAGATTCGGTCTGGAGCACTTCAGCCATCTGACTAACAACCTGCCTGGCATGACGAGCGCTATCCCTTCGAATAAATACTGTACCCAACTGTCTGGCCATCCAGCCAAATATAGGCCACCCCGCTACCTCAGACTTAGCAACAAAACGCATGGGCTTAAATGCATTCATTGCATGGATATCAAGCCAGGAGATATGGTTAGAGGCGATTAAGCTTGGAGTATCACCAAGCAAAGCAACATCCCTTACAAGAAGTTGGATATTGAATATCCACAGAAGACGCTTTGACCATTTTTGAATTTTTTTATTCTTGTTCCCGTGATTCAAAAATGGAAAAAGAAATAACAGCGTACAGACACCGCAAATGACATGAATCCAAATTTGGATCCACACCAAAATACGCAATAGTGCTGGCGTGTCTTTTGATACGGGATTCAAGGGGAGTATTTTCATAAACAGGCTTCAATATAAATCAAGTCACCAAATTGACATAAATCTGTCACGAGGGTTACATGATGGTTAGGCTTAATGCTTAATCATGATTCATTACAGAGCTATCTGGATTTCAGATGTTCACCTGGGAACTTCAGGGTGTCAGGCAAACTATCTTCTCGATTTCTTAAAGCACAATGAGGCTGATAAGTTTTATTTGGTTGGCGATATTATCGACGGCTGGAAACTCAAGCGCTCCTTTTTCTGGCCCCAGGCACACAATGATGTAGTTCAAAAGCTATTGCGCAAAGCGCGCAAGGGCGCTGAAGTAATTTACATCCCCGGAAATCATGATGAAAGTGCACGTCAATATTTTGGAATGTCATTTGGGGATATTAAGGTGGAAGAAGAGGTTATTCACACCACATTAGATGGGCGTAGGCTTTGGGTGACCCATGGTGATCTTTTTGATGGCGTCATGCAATACGCAAAATGGCTCGCCTACGTTGGCGACTCGATGTACACATTCATCCTCTATATCAATCGTTATTTCAACATGCTGCGAGTCAAGATGGGGTTGCAGTACTGGTCCCTCTCTCAATATCTTAAGCACCAAGTTAAAAATGCAGTGAGTTATATCACTGACTTTGAACACATCATGGCTAGAGAGGCTCGTTTACGTGA
The DNA here is from genome assembly GCA_947374315.1 of Burkholderiaceae bacterium. The sequence continues at coordinate 2,941 of CANCBK010000112.1, forward strand.
TTGTGATGGCGTCGTTTGTGGCCATATTCATAAGGCGGAAATTCGCGAGATCGATGGACTGCTCTATTGCAACGATGGTGATTGGGTTGAAAGCCTATCTGCACTCGTTGAGACCACTAGCGGCGAGCTAAAAATCATTTACTGGACCCAGATTCATGGTGATCCAGTGCCGGCTCCTGATACCCCCCAATCCGATGTTGAAGCATTTATTAAAGAGGCTACCGCATGAAAATTATGATCATCACTGACGCATGGGATCCACAAGTAAACGGTGTTGTGAGAACCTTAAAGCAAACAAAATCTGAATTAATCGCAATGGGACATCAAGTGGAAATGCTGACGCCGAATGGCTTTAGATCCATTCCCTGCCCCACTTATCCCGATATCGCGCTCTCACTCTTCCCAGGGAAAGAGGTGGCCCGCAGAATTAAGGCATTTTCGCCCGATGCAATGCACATCGCAACAGAAGGCCCCTTAGGTCTATCGGCACGTTCATATGCGGTTAAAAATAAGCTCCCATTTTCTACCGCATATCACACCCGTTTTCCGGAATACGTCAAAGCGCGGACCGGCATTCCGCTGGGTATTACTTATGCATTCATACGCTGGTTCCATGGGTCCTCAATGGCAGTAATGGCGCCCACCATTGTTGTTAAGCAGGATTTAGAGAAATATGGCTTGAGTAATGTGGTCTTGTGGTCTCGTGGTGTTGATTTAGATATCTTCAAAATGCAAGACTCCAAAGCGCTCAATACCGCCCACCCAATCTTTCTGTATGTCGGTCGTGTCGCTGTGGAAAAGAATATCAATGCTTTTTTAGAGTTAGATCTGCCCGGATCCAAATGGGTAGTTGGTGATGGCCCAGCGATGGTCGGCATCAAAGAAAAATATCCCAACATCAATTATCTGGGTGTTCTACAACAACATGAGTTGGCTAAGGTCTATGCAGCAGCAGATGTTTTTGTTTTTCCAAGCAAAACCGATACCTTTGGCTTGGTCCTGCTTGAAGCGCTGGCGTGTGGCACGCCTGTGGCCGCCTATCCCGTAACGGGCCCGATTGATGTCCTTGGCAAATCTCCTGCGGGCGCCATGAACGAGGATTTGCAAATGGCCTGCATGCAAGCCCTAAAGATCCCTCGCGAAATAGCCAGAGCGCATGCCGAGAAATTCTCTTGGAGGGCAGCTTCTGAGCAGTTTGTAAATCACCTCAAGCCAGTGCCATCAACAGAAGCCCATATCAATGCGCTCGCTTAAGGCTAGATTGTGACCACTCCTTACAACATTAATCAGAACCCACATAAAGGCAATCGCGGAATTGCTAGAGCATGGCATGCAGCCAAGAACTCATGGTCTGGAATGACTTATGCATTCGCGGAGGAAAGCGCTTTTAGGCAAGAGCTTGCGTTGTTAGCAGCACTGACACCGGTAGCGCTATTCTTGCCGATTAATCCCCTAGAGAAATGCGTGCTGATCACCTCAATCATGATGGTCCTCGTTGTGGAATTACTGAACTCCAGTGTTGAGGCAGCCATCGACCGCATCTCTTTCGAACATCACGATCTTTCAAAGCGTGCCAAAGACTTTGGATCGGCCGCCGTGATGTTAGCCCTGGTGATTGCCGCATTACTTTGGGTCACGATTTGCACACCCCTTGTCATGCATTGGTAACACAGCACTAATACGATTAGAGATCATTACTTAAGGAAAACTATGTCGGATATTCCAAACCCACTAGGTGCATTTGATATTTTTGGCTCACGATTTGAGGG
>CANCBK010000113.1 GCA_947374315.1 Burkholderiaceae bacterium
ACATTCTTCTGATTCCAAAAAATGAGGTGGGTATGAGGCGCTTCTGCTTCTTGGCCTTCGGGCTTGCAGTCATGACACTTGAAAAGATTGTCGCCAGAAAAGAATTTAGTCACAAATCTGAGGTGAAGCTTTCAAGAAATACTGTTTGGATTTTCTATGCATTCACAAAGCTTGCGGCCAGCAATGACTTCCTCATGAAATCATTCTTTCATACCGCATCTAGTCAACTCAGAAAACTGCAGGCAAGCATCCGCTAAAGCACGCCCTCGTGTTTTAAAAGCCAAATTTTGATCTGGCGATAAAAACCTGGGGCATCTTCTTTCATAAAACCCCCAAGACCTTGCGCAGAAACCACCCTATGGCAGGGCGTTACCAAAGGATATGGATTCGCACCGCAAGCGGTACCGACTGCACGAGGTCCACTTTTAATCTTTTTTGCGATCTCACCATAGGTGCTTGTCTTCCCCACCTCAATACCTAGAATGGCATTCCATACTTTTTGCTGATGAGCTGTCCCAGCAGGCTTTAGCGGAACATCAAATATTGATGCAGCATCATTGAAGTATTGGACACACTGCTTTGAGAACGCTTTAGCCAAATCATTCCCCGGAGCAATCAAGGCGGCATCTTGAGGCAGATAATCAATTTTTGAGATCATCAAACTGCCATCCACCAACTCCGTTTGCACGCCCAGACGTCCAAATGGGGCAGGTATCACGCAATAGTCGATTGAGATAAGAGTGGGCATGCAGAAGATTCTGACACACATTGAGGATAAATTTCAGACAGGATTCCGATACAGCCATAGCCAGTGAAATGGCACTTTGCTATATTGGTTGCTCCTTACTCTTTGCAGGCATAACTGATGGACACCTTTTTTGATGATTGGCCCTTTGCTGGCCAAGTCGCATTAGTCCTATTTTTACTCGCACTGTCCGGCTTCTTTTCTATGGCCGAGACCAGCATGCTGTCTTCCAACCGCCATCGCCTCCGCGCAATGGCTCATGGTGGTAATGCTGGAGCCGCGCTTGCTGAAAGGCTATTAAAGCGTATAGATTCACTGCTTTCAGTACTGTTGATTTCCAACAATCTCATCAACACCATCCTACCAATCTTAGTCACCGGCATTGCCTTACATATTTTTGGTGACAGCGGTCTAGTGTTGTCAATCGCCACCTTGGTTGTTGCGCTACTGATCATTATCTTTAGTGAGATCACCCCAAAAGTCATCGGTGCAGCCTTTCCCGAAAAGATTGCCAGCAATATTGGGTGGTTCATTATTCCCCTTACCTTCATTCTCAAGCCGCTACTCTGGTTTATTAATAGCTTTGTATCGAGCCTGATGAAGGTCTCCGGATTACAAGCATCAACCGATAGTAGAGTAATGAGCAAAGAAGAATTGCGTAGCTTAGTACTCGAATCCAATCGCTTTGTCTCCGCCCATCACCGCAATATCTTGCTAAATCTGTTCAACCTGGAAAATATCTTGGTTGATGATGTGATGACGCCACGCTCCAAGATTGAGGTATTGGATCTCTCGCGACCCATTAATGAGGTAATTGAGCAGTTAGAAACCTGTTACCACAACAAACTACCAGTGTGTGATGGGGACTCTGAACGCATCGTTGTTATTCTTTCTGTAAAAAAAGCACTCTCATTGCTAGGTAATGCAGAACTTCATCACGAGGACTTTAGGCCTTTATTAAATGAGCCCTATTTCATCCCCAGCGGGACCCCTGTCTTGCAGCAGATGCAATTTTTCCAAGATAACCAACAACGTTTAAGTTTGGTGGTGAATGAATATGGTGAAGTACTTGGTCTAGTCACCTTTGAGGATATTGTTGAAGAACTCATCGGAGAGTTCACCACCTCATTCTCCAATCTTTCCAATGATCCTCGTTGGCTTGCTGATGGTACATATCTTGCCAGCGGTACCGCCTCATTGCGTGACTTAAATCGCCTGTTGAAGCTTGAATTACCACTCGATGGACCACGTACGTTAAATGGCCTCATTCTAGAAAAGCTCGAAGCGATTCCTGATTACGATGTCAGCATTCGAATTGATGGCGTGGTAATGGAAATCGTTCAGTTCGACGAGCATGGGGTAAAAACAGTCAAGCTATACCGACCACTCAGTCAACCGAATCAAGATTGAGCGACCTGCTACATGACTCTCATATTATTCGGACCTGGCATGACATCACTGTTGATGCACTCAATACTCGGGCCACGGATATTCATATTGAGGCAAGATCTCAAGAGACGGTAGTACGCACAAGAATAGATGGTCGCCTTACATTACAAAACCAATACCCAATTGATTTTCATGAGCGATTAATTACGCGCATCAAAATATTGGCTCGCCTTGATATTGCAGAAAAGCGTTTACCCCAAGATGGACGCCTTGTGATCGGCCACGACTTTAGTCATCCCAATATTGATTGCCGTGTATCTATTATTCCTACTTTGTACGGCGAAAAAGCCGTAGTGCGTATTTTGCCTAATCGCCTAGAAGAGTTAGAGTTAAATCAGCTTGGCTTACTTCCAGAGCAGCTTGAAATAGTTCAGGAGGCCATTACTCAAACCAATGGCTTGATTCTAGTAACAGGGCCCACTGGGAGCGGCAAGACTCGAACCTTATACAGTTGTTTAAGCGCGCTGAACCAAATTCAGCGCAATATATGCTCCGTCGAAGACCCTATCGAAATCCGGCTTCCAGGCGTAAATCAAGTGGCCTATCACCCAAAAGCAGGCTTGGATTTTCCAACAATCATCCGCGCCCTTCTTCGCCAAGATCCTGACGTCATCATGATCGGTGAAATACGAGATCCTGCGAGCGCGCAGCTTGCCATTCAAGCGGCTCAAACAGGTCACCTAGTTTTAAGCACCCTGCACACGCGCAATGCCATTGGCGCTTTAGGTCGACTCAAAAGCCTCGGCATAGATCAAGAATCTATTGAATCCTGCCTTCGTTGTGTCAGCTCCCAAAGGTTAATTCGCAAACGCTGTAAGCAATGCAATCCAATTCCAAACCAAGCACCTTGTGCTCTTTGCAAGGGATCGGGCTATTTCGGTCGCATTGGCGTCCATGAAGTTTTGGGGAGTAAGCAGTTATTTGAGTCCGCTCAAGCCCAAGATATTCACTCAGCAGGAATGCAATTGCTAAAGTCTGGAGTAATAGACAAGATATCTCTAGATTCTGAACTTGGCACTTGGCATTAATCAGAATGTTTCTCAATAGAAAATTCAGCCAGTCTGAACAACTCCATTTTGCCCAGCAGCTGCTCACGCTTCTTCAGGCAGGACTTCCTTTGCTTAATGCTATTGAGCTATTAATTCAGTCTGCACCAAGCTCTTGGAAAATTTGGTTAGAAGATCTTCGTACCTTACTTCAGAAAGGCAATAGCTTTTCTTTTTGCTTAAGCGCACAAGGTGGGAAATTTTCTCCAGAATTTTGTAACCTCATTAGGGTTAGCGAGAGATCAGGCGACCTTAGTTTGGCGCTACGTACAATTTCTCAACAACTAGAAGCCCAGATTGAGCTGCGAAGAAAAGTGCAGCAGTCGCTAACCTACCCAGCAATCACGTTAGCCACCTCTTTTCTACTGGTCTTGGTAATGATGATCTGGGTTGTTCCGGTATTTAAAGAAGTGTTTGGGCATTTTCAGGCAGAACTGCCAGCGCCGACCAGAGTACTTATCACCATCTCCACGGGCATACAAAATTACTTCCTGGAAATATTGCTAAGCATATTCATGATGACTGCGAGTTTTGCATACACCTGGCTCAAATCAAGCGCACTCCAAAAATCCTGTGACACTCTCTTATTACGCATTCCATTTTTTGGAAATCTATTTAGACTGGCGACACTAAGCCATTGGTGCAGAACCCTGGGGCATTTATTGGAAACGGGCTTACCTCTGCCAGATGCGCTGAGAGTCACTGCGCAATCTTCAAATCACTGGGTCAGTCATGACTTTAGCGCTGAGATATTTAAACACCTCACTCGAGGCTGGCCTTTAGGTGAGTCACTTAAGCGGGCTGACCCCAAATCACACCTACTGGATGTGGAAACATTACTGCTGCTTCACATCGGCGCTGAAAGCGGGGCATTGGCTGAAATGTTGAATAAGCGCGCCACTACCCTGGGCTCACAACTCAGCAGCCAACTGAATGCACTCAGCCAAAGCTTAGAGCCGGCACTCATTCTTTTTGTTGGCGCTATTATTGGCAGCTTAGTCATAATCCTATATCTACCCATCTTCAATTTAGGACAAATCGTTTAGTGGATCCCAAAGTCAGCATCTGGATCATCAAATCCGTATTGATAGTTGCCTTGCTTTGCTTGGCATATATTGATTGGCGCACCTTTCGCCTGCCCAATGTCATCACACTTCCCCTGCTTGTCCTGGGCCTTACTTTTAATTGGGCCTTGAATCCGTGTTTTACCAGCCCAACTTCAGCGCTAATTGGAGCAGTCCTAGGGTATGGGTCACTATGGGTATTAAATGCTGGATACCGCGTACTGAAGAACCGCAACGGCATTGGCATGGGTGATGCAAAGCTCTTGGCAGCTCTGGGCGCTTGGCTGGGCTGGAGCGCCCTACCGAGCATCCTACTAATGGCCTCTGTAACGGGACTGGTCGGTGGAGTCGCTTGGCTTCAATGGCGCGGCCATAGGCTGCAACAATCTTTCCCTTTTGGCCCCT
>CANCBK010000114.1 GCA_947374315.1 Burkholderiaceae bacterium
CGCTGCTTTTGCAGCATCTTCAATGCGGTTCCAGCCTTTATCAATTTGTGAGAAAGCGATACCAGGAACTCCAAACATGACGCCTTCAACTGCCGCAGCAACAGTACCGGAATACAGAGTATCTTCGCCCATGTTCTCGCCCTGATTAACTCCAGAAACTACGAGATCGGGTTTTTCATCCAAGAAACCGGTCATTGCGATATGTACGCAATCCGTTGGGGTTCCATTAATAAATAAGAATCCATCACGCTCACCACCAGCTACACGATGAATGGAGAGTGGTCGTGAAAGTGTTAAGGAGTTAGAAGCGCCGCTATGGTTTTGCTCTGGGGCAATGACAGTTACACGACCCAATGGGCGAATGGCATTAACTAAAGCTAAAAGACCAGGAGCAAGATAGCCATCATCATTGGAGATCAGAATATGAGGCTGTTTTTGATTTTCACTCATGCTTGGCGTACCCTTTAATCTCTGATCAATACACTTAGGCTTTAGCCATTGGGGTTAATGAACGACCTCTAAACCAGCCATAAATTACCGGCAATACCAAGAGCGTCAAAATAGTGGTGGTTACCATACCACCTACGATCACCAGCGCTAAAGGACGTTGCGCTTCAGAACCAATCGAATGTGATAACGCAGCCGGCAAGAGCCCAAGGCCTGAAAGCATTGCAGTCATCAATACTGGACGAACGCGCAATGAAGCGCCCTCCACCATGACATCCTTCATCTCGCCATGTTCTGTTGCTGCAGTTTTATTGATAAAGGAGATGAGAATCACACCATCCTGAATCGCGATACCAAAGAGCGATAAGAATCCAAAGAAGGCGGAAATACTTAAAGTCTCACCAGCCAGATGCAAAGCAATCACACCACCAATCGCAGCAAACGGCACATTGATCATGACGATCACGGCATCACGGAAATTACCAAAAGCACTAACGAGTAATAAGAAAATACCCAGTAATGCCAATGGCACGATCAACATCAACTTCTTCTGAGCCTGCTTCATTTGGTTGAACTGACCATCCCAGCTAATAGAGTAATTTGGTGGCAAAGTGATATTTTTCTCAACCAAGTATTGGGCATCCTCAACGGCGCTACCCAAGTCACGATTACGGACACTGAACTTAATCGCGATATAGCGCTTACCTGCTTCGCGATAAATAAAGAATGGGCCGTCAGATAACTGGACAGTGGCAACCATCGATAAAGGAATGGCCGCCCCATTTGGAGAGTCAACTAAGAGGTGGCCAATATCAGCGACGTCATTGCGACTACCCTCATTTAAACGAATCGCAATACCGAAAGTCTTTTCATCTTCCAGGAGATTGGTAACGGCAGCGCCGCCAATGGCATTTGCCACCACGGTCTGAATATCATTGACATTGATACCGTAGCGCGCTGCGCGCTCACGATCAATCTGGATATTCAAGGTTGGCTGACCTAATTCCTTCAGGATGCCCTCATCCGCTACGCCGCGTACTTTTTTGAGCTGGTCAATTACCTCATGAGCCTTTTGATCCAAAACATCTAAGTCGGTACCGTAAATTTTGACAGAGTTCTCGCCTTTAACCCCTGATAAGGCCTCGTTCACGTTATCTTGAATGTATTGAGAAAAGCTGTAGGTGATACCAGGAATTTTATTGAGCTCTGCTTCAAGGTGAACAATCAGATCCTTCTTGCTCGAACCGCTTGGCATATTCTCCGGACTCTTCAAATACAGACCGTACTCTTGGTTAAACACACCAGTGGAATCTGTACCATCATCAGGACGACCGATCTGCCCAGCAACTTTATCGATTTCAGGCTGCTTTAAGAAGGTCTCACGCAATTGATTAGCAATTTTGACTGAGTAATCAAGATCAACCGTGTTTGGCAAAGTTACTCGCAACCAAATATTGTTCTCTTCTAGGGTTGGCAAGAATGCTGTTCCCAGACGAGTCACGCTTAATAAGGTCAGACCCAGAACAAATACAGCAACGGATACAACTGTTAATGGACGGTCCATCCACTTTCGCAACAGCGGTTTGTAACCATTCAAAAGCTTTGTAATAAATCCAGGTGGTTTGTGATGCAAGTTCTCACCAAACACCAAAGAAATCATGGCAGGCAAGAAGGTTAAGCTCAGAATCATGGCAGCTATCAAGGCAAAGCCCATCGTGAATGCCATTGGCTTAAAGATAATGCCCTCTACTCCACCCATAAAGAACAATGGGGAGTAGGCAACAATGATGATGCCGGTCGAATAAATCATGGCACGCTGGACTTCACTCGTCGCCAAGATAATGCTTTGATTCAGGCGCTTACCGCCCTCCTCTAAGTGACGCATGACGTTCTCCGTCAGAATCACTGCCGAGTCGACAATGACACCAAAGTCAATCGCACCAAGAGAAATCAAATTTGCCGGCACACTCCAGATATGCATCTGAATAAATGAGACGCACAGTGCCAAAGGAATGACTGCCGCTACTACTGCCGCTGCACGCAAATTACCCAAGAAGAAAAAGAGTACTGCGAGAACTAAAGAGATACCAAAGAACAGTGTGTGTTTAACAGTGCCAATGGTGATATCCAAGAGTACTTGGCGATCATAGAATGGCACAACTTCAATTCCAGGCGGAAGCACTTGTTTGTTGATATTTTCAACGGTACTACGAACTCGAGCCAGCACTTCAGTAGCGTTCTCGCCACGGCGTAAGTAAACAATACCCTCAACTGAATCTGGGTTCTCGTTGAACTGGAACATACCCAAACGCGGCGCATTACCAATCTCTACTCGGGCTACGTCACCAATTCGGATAGGTACTCCATTGTGAATGGAGATTACCACCCGCTTAATGTCATCAATATTGCGTAAGAGGCCTACTCCGCGCACTACAAATTGCTGCTCTCCACTAGGCAATAGCCCGCCGCCAGTATTGCTATTCGCATTTGTTAAAGCATCAATCAACTCGTTAACAGTAACGCCTTTGGATTGAAGGCTTTCTGGACTCACGATGACTTGATATTGGCGCACCTTGCCACCAAATGAAGAGACGTCCGCCACGCCTGGTGTTTGCTTAAGCTCTTTATAGATCTCGTAGTTCTGAAGCGTCTTTAATTGAGTTGAAGAAGCGTAATCCGACTTCACTTCATAACGCATGATCTCGCCAGTCGCATCGGAATCCGGGCTGATGCTCGAAGTAACACCCGGCGGGAAAGTGACATTGGCAAGACTGGTAATAAATGTTTGGCGCGCTTTGAAAGGATCGGTTGTGTCGTTGAACTTCAGAGTGACAACAGACAAGCCAAATAAAGAGACCGAACGGAAGGCCTGAAGACCTGGAATACCGGCCAAAGCATTCTCGACCGGAATCGTCACTTGCTGCTCTACCTCAGTAGTACTTCTTCCGGGCCATTGTGAAATCGCCTGAATCGTTAAAGGGGCTACGCCTGGGTAAGGCTGAATTGGAAGCTTAGAAAGGCTGAACATCCCCAAACCGAGGAGCACGATCGAGCCAACGATAACCAATACCCGCTTCTCAAGTACACCTCGAATAAAGGAAGTAAATGCGCTCACTTAGTCTTCCTGCTTGGCGAAACGATCATTCAATAAAACAGCGCCTTCAGCTAAGACCTTAGATCCAGGCTCTACACCTTCAGTAATGGCAAATGCCTTGCTATTGAGGTCATAGCCTTTAACGGGCAAGCGACGGTAAACCTCATCACCCACCTTCACAATCACATAACGCATCTCGCGAATACGCACTACAGCAGTTTGCGGAACCACGATAGCATCAGCCATTCCAGTAGTTAACTTAGCAGAGGCATACATATCTGGACGCAAGAGATCATCACCGTTTTCGATATCAGCACGAATCAATAAGGCGCGAGTTTGCGGATCTATCGTTGGAGCCACATAGTTGGCATAAGCTACAAACTCTTTATCCGGGTAGGCCTCAACCTGCAAAACCATTTTTTGACCCGGCTTAATCAAACGGAAATCTTGTTCAAACACATTACCCAAGAACCAAAGCTGTTTTGGATCGGCCAAGGTAGCAATCACGTCACCGGTACTTAAGGCTGAACCCGGCTCAACATTACGTTTAACTACCACTCCTTTTAACGGAGAACGCATGATCAAGTTGCCTTGCGTCTTGCCAGTGGTTTCAATCGCTTTGATATCACCATCACCAGCACCAAGATTTCTCATGCGATTGGCTGCTGCTTGCTGGGTAATACGTGCATCACCTAGTAAATCGCTCATCGTCTTATTGGCCTCTAATACTTTAGCCATTTTTGATGAAAGCAAATACTCTTGCTGTGCTGAAACAAATTCTGGGCTATAGAGCTCTACTATTGGAGAGCCAATATTGACCTCGGCACCATCAAATGCATAGATGCGCTCTACACGCCCTGGTGCGCGCGCAGAAAGAACTTTAGACTTTTCAGCATTGAACGCTAAACGACCCGGTACTTTGATGTCGATTGGTACCTGGACTTTTTCTGCAGTCTGAAAGATATAAATTTCTGGGTTGAGCTTGATGCCAGGAAGTTTTAATTCCAAGATTCCGCTCTTCTCTACTTTCAATGCCTTATCAGAGGCTTCAATTTTGACGTTACGGTTCACATTGGTAATGCGGCCAACCACAATACCCACTGAAAGAATGGC
>CANCBK010000115.1 GCA_947374315.1 Burkholderiaceae bacterium
GTTGCTGAGTTCCAGATTGTGGTGATGACCAAAGGTTGGGCGCGATTCATGTATGAGGATAAGCCCACTTTAGTTGAGGCTGGAGATGTGGTTCATCAAATGCCCGGCATAGTGCACTACCTATATGACTACTCACCAGATATGGAATACATGGAGATCGTAGGGCCTGCAGACTTTGGTTCTGTGCCTGTAGAGGTTGGTCCAGCAGAAGTTCCTGGGGTAACGCCATGGAAGTGAGTAAAACCATCAATCCTTTGGCCTCGGATTTTGCAGTCCTATTTCAGCGGATTATGAATCTTTCCCATGAGCTTGACAGCATGCGTGAATATTACCGCGGACTCTATCAAAGGATTGACTCTGGCGAGATTGGTCTTGAAGAGGGTAACCCGCCCGATCTTCTAAAAGAGTTCAATGTCGCTGGTTTTGTACATCTTTCCATTGTTGCCTTACGATCTGCGCAGACAGCCGCCATCATTGCCAATGACGTTTCTTTAAGTCGTGTTTTTGATCCATCCCTGAAAGATTACGAGCGTGCGTTTCGCCATATAGAAAGTAGGTCGAACTGATGATGTACCGCGCTTATCAATCCTTTGCAAATTTGCATAATCCGATTCGTTTATTTGCGAGCGCCTCTGAGCGTGTATCAAATAACTGGTTTGGAAACTTTACGCTTAATCCAATGCAAAGATTAGCTGCGCATTATGAACAAATCTCATTATTAGGTTTTACGCATACTAGACCGGACTTTAAAATCAAAGAGGTAATAGATTCTTTAGGTGAGAGTAAGATAGTTTCTGAGGAGATTTTTCATTCCACCCATTTTTGTAATTTAGTGCGCTTTAAAAAGAATGGGGTAGAGGGTCAGCCAAAGGTTTTGCTGGTTGCCCCGATGTCTGGACACTTTGCAACCTTGCTCGCGGGAACAATTAAAACGCTACTCAAAGATCACGAGGTGTATGTCACCGATTGGTTGAATATCCGAGACATTCCCGTGAGTTGCGGTGAATTTGATTTCGACTCTTATATAGAGCACATCATCCAATTCTTGGAATACATTGGCCCTGGCACGCATTTAATGGCTGTTTGTCAGCCAACGGTGGCCTGCCTGGCGGCTACAGCCATCATGTCGGAAGATAAAAATCCTTGTGTACCAGCAAGCCTCATTCTGATGGCCGGCCCAATTGATGTGAGTCAGAGCCCCACCAAAGTAAATGAGTTGGCCACTAGCAAGCCGATGTCGTGGTTCGAAGAAAAATTGATCGGGGTTATTCCGAATCAATTCGGCGGAACAGGTCGTCGCGTCTACCCCGGCTTCTTACAGCTCATGGCATTTATGAGTATGAATCCAGAGCGCCATGCCGATTCATTTAAAAAGCTTTACGAATATCGCGTTAATGGTGATAACGAAAAAGCGGATGTAATTCATGATTTTTATGAAGAGTATTTCGCAATCATGGATTTATCTGCGCCATTCTATCTGGAGACAATTCGCAAGGTATTTCAGGATTGCGATTTACCCAATGGCAGACTGACTTATCAAGGTCGCCTAGTTAACCCAAAGGCCATTAAGAAAACCTTCTTACTGACAGTAGAAGGTGAGCGTGATGATATTTGTGGCATAGGCCAGACCTTAGCGGCTCAAGATCTTTGTAGTGGCCTACCAGGGTATATGAAATCACACCATTTACAGGCTGGCGTTGGTCACTACGGCGTCTTCAATGGTAAGCGTTGGGATACCCAGATTTACCCAGTAGTGCGTAATGTCATTCAATCATCACTTTAATAGCGGAGCAAATCATGAAGGTATTTGTTACTAGAAAAATCATGGCAAGAAGACGTTGTATTGATGGAACCGACAAAGGCTGCAGCTCTTTGACTCCAGGCCAATACTCCGCTAATAAAACCAACGATGGCGCACTAGAGATTTTGCAGTCAAGTGGTGAGCCGCTATACCTTCTGCCATTTATTTGGTGGGAAAGAATGGAGATGGGTGAGATTTTAATATCACATGGCATCTGATATTTTGGTGTTTATAAGCTTCGCGTAGTTAAAGCGTCATCCTCATACTTTCGACGTATTTCTCTACGAAGTTGTGCGCCTCTGTGGCGGCGTAACTCATCCGGTGTATTGGGGATAAATGTAGGCACCGAGGAGGGTTTTCCATCTTGACCGATAGCCACCATAGTAAAGAAGCAACTATTTACGTGACGTTTAATCTGCGACTGAATGTTCTCTGCAATAACTTTAATGCCAATTTCCATCGATGTATTGCCGGTGTAATTAACTGAAGCAAGGCAGGTAACTAATTCACCCACATGAATGGGTTGCCTAAAGGTAACCTGATCTACACTAAGAGTCACCGCTTGTTTGCCAGCGTAACGACTGGCGCAAGCATAAGCTACTTGATCGAGTAATTTAAGTAAGTCACCTCCGTGAACATTGCCAGTAAAGTTGGCCTTGTCAGGAGTCATGAGTACTGTCATCGTTAGTTGAGCATTTGAGTAATCCATGTTTTATCTTCCTAATAAGGCATTGTGTTGTGAGGGGGACAATGATGAAAGCCAATAGCGCTTGATGACTGTCATTTGTTCTTTAAAGTAAGTGCCCCAATTGGGCGGATCAAGCTGTAGGTTCGCCTCTGAATCACCCATCATGTTTCGTGGTGTCAGCCCATGTTTTTCGCATAAACGCTTAATAGGGCGATTCCAGCTGATGCAATGCATGAAGAGGTGGTGATAGTGGCGATTGCGAGCCCAGGTAATCGCCTCATCCATCATGGTATCGGCAATACCTTGTTTGCGATATTTGGGGCTAACAATGACGCCAAACTCCACTTCGGTGCCGCATGAGGCAATATGAATTGTTCCCGCCCACTTGCCTTTGATCTTTGCCACTAAAAAATGATTATTTTTAGAATCGTTCATAAATTGCTTTACTAGAGCGTCAATTGACTTTTTATTCATCGAGTAGCCAAAGTAGACATGCAGGGTTTGTGGATCTTGGGCCTTTAACCAAGATCCATATTTTGAATACTGGTCTCGTAATAGAAGCTCAGTAGTCAGCATGTTATTGCTCAAAATGGCTACACTTGTTGTAATACATTGCTTGCTTCCATTTAGTCATTTAAGACTCCTTGTCTAAATGTGTTTAAGTTGAAGCTAACACTGGATTAAGTATGTTGCATGACAGCATCTATATATTTTTATTGATACCTCTTTTGGTGCCAACTTGAGATAAGCAGCAAAGGAGGCTCTCAAAACTCATCAGAAATAGTAGTGGGTATTTCAAGCCCTGGTTGATTTCACACTATATCCCCAAAAAAACACTAAAACTATCTTCGAATGGGTTTTCTATGGGTTTCTGCTTTGGGTCGAAAGCGGACCTCTAAGCTATAAATTTTCCCCATTCACTCATTAATTTGAAGCGCTTTTCCAGTTGATCCTGTCGCCTATAGGCAGCTTCAGCCTTATTCTTGATGGTATGGGCTAAAGCAAGCTCAACAGTTTCATTTGGATAATCAGTAGTCTCTGCTGCCCAATCCCTGAATGTTGATCTAAACCCATGAGGGACATACTGTGAATATGCTGGCATTCTTCTCATGATGGCAATTAAGGACATATTCGATATATTCTCTTTCTTGTGATGCTTGCTCGGAAATAAAGAGTCATTTGACCGATGCTTCGAGAGATATTCATATATCTCGACTGCTCGAGTATTTAATGGAACGCGGTGCGCTTTACCAGCCTTCATCCTTTCAGCCGGAATCGTCCACACCTTATTCGCTATATCAAATTCATCCCATTTCGCATTGAGTACTTCACTTGTTCGGGTGGCCGTAAGAATCAAAAACTCAAGAGCAAGTACAGAAAAGCCGCTTTTCGTTCGCAGCTCTCTCATGAATTCTCTGATTTGCTGAAATGGCAGGGCGGGGTGATGACTTTTCTTTTGGATCTTATTGGCTTTAGGCAGTAGATGGGCTAGGGCACCTTTAAGGCGCGCTGGATTATCGCCTTTGATGTATTCATGAGCCTTGCACCAGTCAAAGATCACTTCAATTCGTTGCCGTACTCGGGTAGCAGTTTCAGTGCGAACATTCCAGAAGGGGCCCTCAACTTCGCCAGACTTCTTTTTAATCTCTTGCTCAAGTAACTTAGCAATATGACCTGTGTTGATCTGATCAACTCTCATCTTCCCAATCTTTGGGGTTACGAAGGTTGCTATGGTGTTTTCCCATTGATCGGCATGCTTCGCGTTCTTCCATTCTGACCTCTTGCCTTTGATGCATAACTCAGCAGCCTTTGCAAAGGTGATGCCGTCATTAATTGCACTTGTTGCTTTGCTGCGAGCCTTAGACCGCTCTTCAGCGGGGTCTATTCCTTCTAAGACCATTTTTCTAAGATCAAGACTAGCTTTGCGTGCCTCAGCTAAGGATCGAGAATCAAGAGAGCCTAGGCCCATTTCACGGCGTTTAAGTAAAGTGGGGCTGGTGTAGCGAAAGATCCAGCTACGCTT
>CANCBK010000116.1 GCA_947374315.1 Burkholderiaceae bacterium
GCCCATTAACCCAGGTTTCATTTACTTCAATATCTCTAATCTTGTATGCATCCGTTTTCATGGGATTCTGATTGACGATAGCGAAGTCAGCATATTTACCTGCTTCAAGTGATCCAATCTTGTCATCCATCTTCAGTTGATAGGCGGCATCAATCGTGATGGCTTTTAAAGCATTGTTGATGGATACCTTTTCATTAGCGTTTAATACCTTTTGTGGCGCTACTTGCCAAAGTCTTGAGGCACCCTCAGAAGCGTACTTCAGTGGGTGGATAGGAGAAACTGGAGAGTCGCTATGGTACGCAAAATGCATACCTTTTTTAATCATAGTTGCGCTAGGATCAATTCGATCAGCTCTTTCGGGTCCTAGGAGGTGGTCGTGAAATGCCTCACCCCAATAGTCAGTGTGTCCAATCGTAAAGCCAGGAACAACTCCAAGCTTTGCCGCTTTATCAATCTGCGCTTCAGTTGGCACTGTGAAATGCTCAATTCTTAATCTTGACTTGGCATCAGATGGTTTTTTGACTAGCTTTGAAAAAACATTCAGAGTTTGCTCAATCGACTTATCGCCGTTAGAGTGAACGGAGATTTGCCAGCCCTCATCAAATCTGGGTTTAGCAAGATCGTAGAGTTCTTGCTCCGTAAAGTTCAGGGTGCCCGTATTTGTGGTTCCGGCTGGATAGTCGTAGGGCTTGCTCATTGCACCAGTCAAGCCCTGATTTGAGCCATCAGCCACAATTTTGACGCCGATTAATTTAAAAGTGTCATCACCCTGGCCCGGCTTATAGCTATTGTTTGTAGTCGGATAGGCGGTTGAGTACATGTAGCCCCTCACCCGGACAGGCAGCTTGCCATTGCGAGTCATCGTGTTGAATAAAGCATATTCTTTATCAACCCCAAGGTACCCGCCAACAGTAATTTCTGCTGAAGTAGTAACGCCCTTACTAACCAGTGTTTGGCCAACCTTAGCCACAGCCTGCTCAACAATCTCTTGGGTGGGCAAAGGCATTTTGCTTAGAAAGAATTCAAAAGCCGGTACTTCGTAAATCACCCCCGTTAAACGACCCTTGCCGTCTTTTAAGAAGGTGCCGCCCTTGGGATTTGGACTAGAGTCATTTACCCCGGCCATTTCCAATGCCTTGTGATTCACATAGGCAATATGCATACTTTGATTCATCACAAAAATTGGCTTCGTTGTAGATACTTTATCCAATACGTCTGCAGTGAGTTCAGACATAAATGGATCGGTCCTGGATGGATCAACACCAAATGCATTGATCCACTCGCCATCTTTAAGGTTTTTACTGTAAGCAGATAACTTTGCTACCAAGCCGTCTAAAGTGTCATGGGGCATTGCAAAGTTGGAGAGATTAAGAAAGATTTCTTCCGAGAATGCTGTTCCCATAATGTGCACATGAGGCTCAACTAATCCCGGCATTAATGTTTGGCCATTTAGGTTAATTAATTTGGTATCTTTCCCTTGCAGGGCTTTAAGGCTAGCCAAGGATCCGACCTTTATAATTTTCCCGCCTTGAACGGCGACAGCTTCTGCTGCAGGTTGTGCCTTATTCATTGTGACAACATCGCCACCATAGAAAATCGTGTCGGCATTCCCGGTAGCATTAGCTATTTGGCTGGCGGAAAGCAAACAGATTGATGTAAGAGTGATGCGGCTTAAAAGATGCATTTTCTAACCTTGATGTTGGTGGTAATTGAATAAAAACGGCTTTTAATGGGTGACGATTTTTCTATTTACGCTCAAGCGTAATGAAATTAAATGCAATGGCACCCTCAGATGCTGGAGTGCGCTCAATCTCTTTCCATTCGGATTCATTGGGTACAGTAAAGAAGGTGTCGCCACCATCTACATCAATATCAATCTCGGTGATGTAAAGGCGATCCGCCTGCGGGAATGCTTGGGTAAAGAGTTGCTCTCCACCAATCACAAATACGCGCGGGAATTCATTCAAGATGGCGAGTGCTGCATCGAGCGAGTTCACCACTTCCGCACCAGTCAACTGGAGATCGGTATTGCGACTCACAACGATATTGCGGCGTCCGGGAAGCGGGCGGCCAATAGACTCCCAAGTCTTGCGACCCATGATGACGGGGTGGCCCATCGTTACTTTTTTGAAGAACTGCAAATCAGCAGAAATCTTCCAAGGCATTTGATTGTCACGACCAATCACGTGATTACGTGAACGGGCAACAATCATTGAGACGGCGGGGTGCTTGCTTACTGTCATGGGTGATCTGATTTCTTAAACGGCTACAGGAGCTTTAATGGCGGGATGGGATTCATAGCCGACGATTTCAAAATCCTCGAATTCATAGTCGAAGATGGAATCTGGCTTACGCAGAATATTAAGCTTAGGCAGCGGGAAGAAGTCTCTGGATAGCTGAAGATCAACTTGCTCTAAGTGGTTGCTGTAGAGATGGCAATCACCGCCAGTCCAGACAAAGTCACCTACCTCTAAATTGCATTGCTGCGCCATCATGTGGGTCAGTAGAGCGTAGCTAGCAATATTGAAAGGTACGCCTAAGAAAATATCTGCACTGCGTTGATAAAGTTGGCAAGACAGTTTGCCATCGGCAACATAAAACTGAAAGAAAGCGTGGCAAGGCGCTAAAGCCATGCGAGGAATATCCGCCACATTCCATGCTGAAACAATAATGCGACGCGAGTCAGGATTCTTTTTAAGAGTCTCTACAACTTCGGCGATCTGATCGATATGCTCGCCATTGGGTGCAGGCCATGAACGCCACTGGTAGCCATAAATTGGACCCAGGTCACCATCAGGGGCTGCCCACTCATTCCAAATGGAAACGCCACGGTCTTTAAGCCAGTTATTATCCGTGCTCCCTTTGAGAAACCAGAGCAATTCCAAAATGATGGACTTGAGATGCAGTTTCTTGGTGGTGACCATCGGAAAACCTTCGGCCAGATTGAAGCGCATCTGGTGGCCGAATATGGAGATCGTTCCGGTTCCGGTTCTATCCGATTTTTGGACGCCCTTTTCGAGGACTTCCTTCATGAGATTGTGATATTGACGCATAGGTATATTCAGCTAAATGATTCAGTGATACTAAGAGCTTACTCGAATGTTGGTGGGCTTACCCCAAGCGCTTTATGCAGCTTTGGGGAGGTGGTGGTGTACTGGAGTTGAATCTGCTTCTCAGGGGCCAGGTAGGCTGCTGCGGCAAAGGCTGCCAGCGCTGCCTCATGAAAGCCGGACAGAATCAGTTTTTTCTTGCCTGGGTAGATATTGATATCCCCAACGGCGTAAATGCCAGGCGTGCTGGTCTGAAAGCAGGCGGTATCCACGGCAATTTGTTTGCGATCGAGATCTAAGCCCCAATTGGCTATTGGACCTAATTTAGGGGAGAGACCATAAAACAATAGGAGTGCATCTAATGCAATATTTTGAACTTCACCATCAATATTAGTGACGGCAATTTCAGTGAGAGAGTTATTGGAGGATTTAAAACCGGTAATTTGTCCGATGATGAGTTGCATCTTGCCGGCAGCGCAAAGCGCGCGCATCTTAGCTATAGATTGAGGTGCTGCTTTGAATTCATCCCGGCGGTGAATGAGTGTCACGCCATCCGCTTGATCTGCAAAATGTAATGCCCAATCCAAGGCAGAATCTCCGCCGCCACAAATGACTATGCGCTTGCCTGTAAGTTGGTCAGGATTTCTGACGCGATAGAAGACTTGTTTGTCTACAAAAGTTTCAATGCCGTCTAGGTTGAGTGTGCGCGGTTGAAATGCGCCAACCCCGGCAGCAATAAAAATAGCCTTACTCAAAAACTGTTGATCTTGGGATGTGCGAATCAGAAAGCGGCCATCAGCCTGCTTCTCAAGGGTGGAGACCTCTTGATTTAGGTGGAACTGTGGTTTGAATGGCTCAATTTGTTTGAGTAGATTGCTAACCAGCTCCCGACCAGTGCAAACCGGAATCGCCGGAATGTCATAGATTGGTTTGTCTGGATAGAGTTCGATACATTGACCACCCACCTCAGGCAGAGAGTCAATGACATGCGCTTTAATTTCTAGGAGACCAAGCTCGAAGACTTGGAAGAGCCCCACCGGACCGGCGCCAATAATGACTGCATCGGTTTGGATGGGGGGGTGCAATTTACTTTACCAGTTGGTCAAGTTTGTTTTTAACGTCTTTCCACTCTTCAGCTTCTGGAAGAGCGGCTTTAGATTTGGTGATGGATGTCCATGATGGTGACAGCTCAGCATTTAATTTAATGAATGCCTGCTGATCTCCTGGTACATCATCTTCAGCATAAATCGCATTGACTGGGCACTCAGGCACGCATACTGCGCAATCAATGCATTCATCTGGATCGATAACTAAAAAGTTAGGGCCTTCGCGAAAACAATCGACTGGGCAGACATCAACGCAATCAGTGTATTTGCAACGGATACAGGCTTCGGTAACAACGTAAGTCATGATGGTGTA
>CANCBK010000117.1 GCA_947374315.1 Burkholderiaceae bacterium
GTTTGAAGGTTCCATGATGTCCATTAAGACTGTGAATAGCTTGTCGCATTACACTGACTGGACTATTGGGCATGTTCACTCTGGCGCCCTCGGTTGGGTTGCCATGATTACGATTGGTTCTTTGTACTATCTCATCCCACGTTTAGTTGGACAAAAAGATATGTACAGCACGCGCTTAATTGAGGTGCATTTCTGGATCGCTACGATCGGTGTTGTTCTTTACATTGCTGCAATGTGGATTGCCGGAGTTATGCAAGGTTTGATGTGGAGAGCCTTTGAGCCGGACGGAACGCTGACATATAGCTTTGTTGAGTCCGTGAAGGCCACATTCCCCTTCTATGTGATTCGTTTGTTGGGTGGCGTCTGTTACTTAAGCGGCATGTTCTTGATGGCATACAACGTTTACAAGACAGTCATTGGTAAAGCATTCGTGAACGCCCTGATTCCACAAACATCTACAACCGCTCACTAAGGAGAAGAAAAATGTCTAGCGAAAATAAATTCTTTTCCCACGGAACGCTTGAGAAGAACGTTGGTTGGTTAATTATTGCCACCATCGTAGTGGTATCGATTGCTGGTTTGGTGCAAATTGTGCCCTTGTTTTTTCAGCACACAACAACTGAGCCAAGCCCGGGCGTAGTGCCATATACGGCATTGCGTTTGGCTGGTCGTGATATCTACCAGCGCGAAGGTTGTGTTGGTTGCCATTCACAGCAGATCCGCACATTGCGTTCTGAAGTAGAGCGTTACGGCCCTTACTCCTTGGCTGGTGAGTCAGTATTTGATCATCCATTCTTGTGGGGTAGTAAACGTACTGGTCCTGATTTGGCTCGTGTTGGTGCTCGCTATTCTGATGATTGGCATCGCATTCACCTCCGCAATCCACGTGATGTGGTTCCTGAGTCCAATATGCCTGGATATCCTTGGTTACAAAAAAATACTGCCGATGCATCTTCAATTCAGTCTCATATGGTTGCAATGCGTCGTTTGGGCGTACCTTACACCGATGAAATGATTGCAGAAGCTCCTAAAGAGCTGGAAGGCAAGACTGAAGAAGATGCGTTAATTGCTTACCTTCAAGGTTTGGGTGTGAATCGTCGTTACATCATCGTTGATGAAGTTGTAGCGAAGTAAGCGCCAAGGTTATTAATTTAAAACTATATAAATCAAATGGAACAGATCACAGCTTATCTCTCCGCGTTTTCAACAGTAATAGGACTCGTCTTTTTTGTTGGGATTGTTTGGTGGGCTTGGTCTCCAAGTAGAAAGTCAGCTAATGAAGAATCAGCTGAACTTCCATTTGATCTTCCAGATGAATTTAGTAAGGACAAATCATGAGTGACTTTTTTAATAGCGGTTGGAGTAATTACATCGCGCTTGTTTCATTAGTCGGTATTGTTTGGTGTATCTGGCTTCTGTTTTCTCAGCGTAAAGCTAAAGTGGTTTATACGGCCGATGGCGCGGTAGCTGATACTGGACACGTTTGGGACGGTAATTTGCGCGAGCTCAACAACCCGCTACCACGTTGGTGGATGTGGATGTTCTTGCTTTCTTGCATATTTGCATTGATTTACTTGGTTTTATTTCCTGGCCTAGGTTCATTTCCAGGCGTTGTGGGTTACACCACTGATGGTGCTTTGATGAGTTCCATGACTGAGGCAAACGATGAATTAAAGCCTGTGTACGCCAAGTATGTGAAGATGGATATTGAGCAAGTCGCAGCCGATCCAAAGGCGCGTGAAATGGGTCAGCGTTTATTCTTGAATTCTTGCGCTCAGTGCCATGGTTCAGATGCTGGCGGCTCTAAAGGCTTCCCAAATCTGACAGACGGTGACTGGCTGTATGGTGGTTCACCAGAGAATATTAAGACAACTATTGTTAATGGTCGTGGTGGCGTTATGCCCCCATTCCCACAGTTAGATAACAATCAAATTGTGGATGTGGCTAACTATGTACGTAGCCTCTCAGGTTTGCCGGTGGATGACTCAAAAGCTGCTCGCGGTGCGGAAGTGTTTAAGACCAATTGCGTAGCTTGTCACGGCGCAGATGGCAAAGGCAATATTGCTTTGGGCGCGCCTAACTTGACCGATAAAACTTGGTTGTATGGCGGATCAGAGGCAACTATTGTTGAAACCGTAACCAAAGGTCGCATGGCAATGATGCCTTCACAGGATAAGGTATTGAGCCCCGAGAAGATTCATCTTCTAACAGCATATGTTTGGGGCTTATCCAATAACAAGGCTGCTGCGGCAAAGTAATCAGTGTCAGATCATTCGCCGGTTGGGAAACCTATTCCTATAGATGTTATTGAGGAATCTCTTTACGAGGTCCGGCGGAAGATTTATCCACGATCGGTTGGTGGGCTTTTTGCCCGTTGGCGTTTTATCTTGGTATTTGCAACGCAATTATTGTTTTACGGCCTTCCTTGGGTTAGTTGGAATGGTCGCCAGGCAGTGCTCTTCGATTTAATTCAGCGTAAGTTTTATATCTTTGGCCTGGTATTGTGGCCACAGGATGTGATCTATCTGACACTCCTGTTAATTCTTTCTGCGCTTGCTCTCTTCTTATTTACCGCCATTGCTGGTCGCTTATTCTGTGGCTATGCCTGTCCACAAACGGTTTATACCGAAATCTTCATGTGGATCGAGCGCAAGGTCGAAGGCGATCGGTTTGCACGCATTCGTCTGGATGGTGAAGAGTGGCCGTGGAGTATTCGCAAGTGGCGCCTCAAAATCACCAAGCATTTCCTATGGCTTCTGATTGCCTTTTGGACCGGCTTTACTTTTATCGGTTATTTCACGCCAATTGAAACCCTCAGCGCTGCTATCTTGCATTTATCGCTAGGTCCATGGCAAACCTTTTGGCTATGTTTCTATAGCTTTGCCACCTGGGGTAATGCTGGCTTCATGCGTGAGCAGGTATGTAAATACATGTGTCCGTATGCGCGCTTCCAAAGTGTGATGGTGGATAAAGATACTTTCCTGGTTACCTACGATAAGGTGCGCGGCGAGCCAAGAGGCAGTCGAAGTAAGTCAGCTGATCATGCGAATCTAGGTTTAGGTGATTGCGTTGACTGCAGTATTTGTGTGCAAGTTTGCCCAACTGGCATTGATATTCGTGATGGCCTCCAATATATGTGTATTGGTTGCGGTGCCTGTATTGATGCTTGTGATCAAGTTATGGAGAAGGTGGATTATCCAAAAGGGTTGATTCGCTATACAACCGAACGCGCTATTGAGGATAAAGAATCCAATCAAAGTGCGATACGTCATATTTTGCGCCCACGCGTTTTGATTTACATAGCCTTTATCACAGTACTTACAAGTGCATTCATGATTTCTTTGATCACTCGAAATCCATTGCGTGTTGATGTGATGCGCGATCGCGGTGCTCTGGCTCGCGAAGTGGATGGCGTGCGTATTGAAAATATCTATCGCATTCAGATCATGAATGCCTCAGAAAATAGTATGAATGTGCACCTCAAGGCTAGCGGTTTATCTGATTTGAGGATACTTAACTCACAAGGGCAGGTTGTTACTGAGGTCGCAGTGGGCCCAGCCAGCAATCTGTTAATTCCAGTTAAGGTGAGCACTACTGTTGGAGCGCACGAGCCTGGCAACTACCCAATTCATTTTGATGTAATTGGCCAAGAGAAGTCTGGTGAAGAGATCATCACTAGAACGCGCGATGAAAAATCAAGCTTTATTATTCCCCGCTAAGCTGTCTAGCGAAAGATGGAGAAGATGAATATGCCAGAACAACACATGAATAAACCTTGGTACAAGCAAATGTGGCCATGGTTGCTTATCAGCGGCCCCGCTATAGCTGCTATCGGTTGCATGATCACCATCTATCTTGCGGTGACTTTATACGCAGATAAACCAGTACGCGATGGCGTAGTTAAGCGTGGATTAAAAGTCGAGCAACTCAAAGTAGAGCAGGATCGCAAATGAAATACCGTCTATTCATTTGGATTATGTGGCCATCGTTTTTAGTTTCGATCTTGGCTGAAGGCTTGCTCTTTAGCGTCGTTCATCCTGCTGAGCTATTATTTTTTGGCTATCACCCCAATATTTCTGATGAGGGTATTTACACCATTGGATTTTTTGTTATCTGGATCTTTTGCTCATTCTCGAGCGCCTTGACTGCCTATATTCTGCCCGGTATTGAAGCGGATGGCGACAAAGGATCGGACCGGGGATTAATTTAAGGCGCTATTACTTAGGCGCCAATCGGTTTGATTGGGGTGGTGCGGTCTGGGTTTGGTGTGCCAGCTAATTCATGGAGCCCATTCAGGTCAATCAGTTTGATATGACGCTGTTTAATTTGAATTAGGCCTGATTCAGCAAAGCG
>CANCBK010000118.1 GCA_947374315.1 Burkholderiaceae bacterium
ATTCAAAAAGAACGCATTCGTCCATCGGTATATATCATTGCCCTGCAATCCTCGCCCTTAATTCGTAAACGCATTCTGCAATTAGGCCTCATATACGCCGCACTCATCCTAGCGCTAAGCTTTATCTTAAGCATGTTGGTGGATTTTGAGCTACTGATCCCGCTCATGACAAACGACAAACCTGTTACTCCAGAAGCCGTTCGTCAGATTTATCTGATTCTTTTTTTTGGCGGTCTGCTCTATGTACCAGTAGCGATGCTGATGTGGTTTTCGCCTGTTCTAGTTGCTTGGGCTGATATGCCAGTAGCTCAGGCGCTCTTTTCCAGCGCCATTGCTTGCTGGACAAATCGTGGCGCATTCTTTTTATATATCGCCATCTGGGGCGCAATCTTAATCGCCATCCCTTTGGCGATTGGCTCTATTTTTGACACGCTAGATTTAGGTCAAGCTGCATCATTCATCATCGCCCCCATCTCCATGGCGGGATTGACGGTGATGCATTGCTCTTTCTTTGCCACTTGGAAGGCATGCTTTGCCGAAAAAGAATCGGCAACACTGATTGCTTAGTTGCTTGCTCAATCTATCGCAGCTAGCTTAGCAATACTCAGCTGCAACCATTTCACACCATGGCGCTTGAAATTCACTTGAGCGCGCGCGTCAGCATCATTACCCTCTAAGCCAGTCACACGGCCCTCACCAAACTTGGTGTGGAAAACATTCTGTCCAACAGTAAATGGGTAGTTGCCTCGTGGCGGTGAAGCCATCCTGGTAACCGAGGTTGAGGCAGATCCTACGCGGCCAATTTGCCTTGCAGGTCGCTCGCGCTCATTACCAGAGTCAAAGAAGTCATTCGATCCAAACTCTCGCTGACGGGTGTAGCCATCTTGCCAAGTTGATCCTGAACGACCACCATTCCCACCAGTAGTGCCGCCCCAACGGGCATCCTTTACTTTTGGTGTAAGCCACTTTAGCGAATCAGATGGCAGCTCTTCCAAGAAACGAGAAGGCATGTTGTAACGCACCTGGCCATGCAACATCCGCGACTGCGTATGGGAGAGATAAAGACGCTCCTTGGCGCGGGTAATCGCGACATACATTAAGCGTCGCTCTTCTTCCAATCCATGTTGTTCATTAATGCTGTTCTCATGTGGGAACAAGCCCTCTTCCAAGCCAGTAATAAATACAGAGGTGAACTCTAAGCCTTTGGCAGAGTGCACTGTCATCAGCTGAACAGCATCTTGGCCTGCCTGAGCTTGGTTGTCACCAGCCTCGAGAGAGGCATGCGATAAGAAAGCCGCTAATGGTGAAACTTCCACTATCCCAGGCGCATTCTCCCCCGGAAGTGTCGCGGCCGTTGCATCCTGACCATAACCCTCTTCCGCAATAAATGCGGTTGCGGCGTTAATTAATTCCTGTAAGTTTTCTACGCGATCCTGACCCTCGCGCTCTGAAAGATAGTGCTGAATTAAGCCGCTGTGCTGAATCACAAACTCCACTGTCTCAGGCAAAGTGTTGTGGCGAGTGGCTTCACGCATGTGATCCACTAAACGCACGAAGCCGCCTAGAGCGGCACCTGCCTTTCCATCCAATGTCGATGCGGCCAAATACAAAGAGCTATTTTGCGCACGTGCCGCATCTTGAACGGCCTCAATCGATCTTGCTCCAATACCGCGCGTCGGGAAATTCACCACGCGTGAGAAAGAGGTATCGTCGTTCGGATTTTCTAGAAGGCGTAAATAAGCCAATGCATGTTTAATCTCAGCGCGCTCGAAGAATCGCAACCCACCATAAACCCGATAAGGAATCGCCGCAGAAAATAAGGCGTGCTCAATGATGCGTGACTGAGCATTACTTCTGTACAACAAAGCAATTTCAGTGCGCTTGATGCCACTATTAACCAAGGCTTTGATTTCATCTACAAGCCAAGCGGCCTCAGCGTGATCGCTCGGTGCATCATAGATGCGGACCGGCTCCCCATGCCCTGCATCGGTTCGCAGGTTTTTTCCAAGACGATCCGTGTTGTTTGAAATGAGGTAGTTAGCGGTATCCAAGATATGGCCATGTGAGCGGTAGTTCTGCTCAAGCTTGACCATCATCGGGTGATATTGCTTTTCATACAGACGCATGTTCTCTACGTCTGCGCCGCGGAAAGCGTAAATGCTTTGATCGTCATCACCCACTGCAAAGACCGCGCTGCTTCCAGCACTACTCACATTTACACGACTAGCATCGTGACCAGAGAGCAACTTGAGCCAGGCGTATTGCAGTGCATTGGTATCTTGAAACTCATCAATCAGGATATGACGGAAGCGTTCTTGATAATGCGTACGAATCGCTTCATTATGTTTGAGTAATTCATAGCTACGTAACAAGAGTTCGGCAAAGTCGACTACACCTTCACGCTGGCACTGTTCATCGTAGGCTTCGTATAGCTGAGCCATCTTGGCCTGGAAGTCATCCCCTGCAGAGAGTTCTTTGGCGCGCTGGCCACGCTCTTTGGCGTGCGCAATGAAGTATTGCAGCTGCTTAGGGGGATATTTCTCGTCATCGACCTTCAAGCCCTTCAAAAGGCGCTTAATGGCGGATAGCTGATCCTGAGTGTCCAGAATCTGAAAAGTGGAGGGTAAACCTGCTTCTTTGTGATGTGCGCGCAGCAAACGGTTGCAAAGCCCATGAAAAGTACCAATCCACATACCCCGGGTATTGATGGGCAACATGGCGCTCAAGCGCAGCATCATCTCCTTGGCAGCCTTATTGGTGAAGGTCACCGCTAAGACGCCAATAGGCGAAACCTGGCCGGTTTGGATCAACCAGGCTATACGGGTCGTGAGGACGCGGGTCTTTCCGCTACCAGCGCCAGCCAGAATCAGGGCTGACTGGGCCTGGCCATTTGAATTGACGGGCGGGAGGGTCACTGCCTCGCGTTGTTCTGGATTAAGGTTTGCGAGCAGGTCTGAGTACATCGCCCCAATTATAATTTGCCTCTTATGCCAAATGCTTCGAATACCCCTAATTCACCAGCGGCCAGCTCCTTAGATGAACTGGCCAAATCCTACGAACCCGCTCCAATTGAAGCTTATTGGGGTCCGGAATGGGAACGCCGAGGCATTGCCGACGCCACCCTAGATGAGGGTAAGGGAGATTTCTCGATTCAATTGCCGCCACCAAATGTGACCGGTACCCTACATATGGGCCATGCCTTCAACCAAACCATCATGGATGGCTTGGTGCGTCATGCCCGCATGTCTGGCAAAAATACCTTGTGGGTTCCAGGCACAGACCATGCCGGTATCGCCACGCAAATCGTTGTTGAGCGTCAACTTGATGCGCAGAAAGTGTCTCGTCATGATTTAGGTCGCGAGAAATTCTTAGAAAAAGTGTGGGAGTGGAAAGAAACTTCTGGAAATACCATCACCCGTCAGATTCGTCGCTTAGGCGCTTCAATTGATTGGGGTAAAGAATATTTCACAATGGATAGCAAGATGTCCAAAGCAGTTGTTGAAGTATTCGTTCGCCTACACGAGCAAGGTTTAATTTACCGTGGCAAGCGTTTAGTGAATTGGGATCCCGTTTTAGGAACTGCAGTCTCTGATTTGGAAGTGGTGAGCGAAGAAGAAGATGGCTCAATGTGGCATATCCGCTATCCATTAGCAGATGGCTCCGGACACCTGACCGTTGCCACTACTCGCCCAGAGACATTATTGGGCGACGTTGCTGTGATGGTCCATCCAGAAGACGAACGCTACAAACACCTCATTGGCAAGTCAGTACAACTGCCGCTGTGTAATCGCGAGATTCCGATTATTGCGGACGACTATGTTGATTTAGCTTTTGGTACTGGCGTGGTTAAAGTGACACCTGCGCATGACTTCAACGACTATGCCGTCGGACAACGCCACCAATTGCCACTGATTAATATCCTCACTTTGGATGCCAAGATTAATGAAAACGCACCCACTGTTTATCAAGGACTTGAGCGCTTTGCTGCACGCAAACAAATCGTTGCCGATTTAGATGCTGCTGGTTTACTGGAAAAAGTACAGCCTCATAAATTGATGGTGCCACGTGGCGACCGCACTCAAACCATCATTGAGCCAATGCTCACTGACCAATGGTTTGTTGCAGTATCTAAACCGAGTCCTGACAATAAATATCAACCAGGCTCCTCGATTGCTGGCGCTGCATTGGATGCGGTCACCAAAGGCGA
>CANCBK010000119.1 GCA_947374315.1 Burkholderiaceae bacterium
TAACTTAGATAAGGGGCTGGGGTATTGACGCTCGACTGAATCTGGAAGGCTTCCACACCAGTTCCAAAAAACACCCTATCCACTTCGGTGTAAGGTACGCCGAATTTGATATTTGAGCCGACCGACTTAATTTGATAATCAGGATCGCCAACGTAGTACAGAGGCTTGGATGAGCGGTAGTACAAATCTGTAAAGCGGCTGATACCATCTTCCGTAAAGTAAGGGTCGTAGTTTGATAAGGCCAAGCTTTGATTAATCTTACCCAGGGACATATTTAGACCCACCGCTGTACCGGTACCAAATGCGTTCTCCTGGTTGATACCTGCAGAAAGGATTAATTTTTCCGTAGAGGAGAAGCCGGCACCAAGGGTTACCGCACCAGTGGGCTTTTCGGTTACCTTCACATTGACATCCACTTGATCAGGGGATCCAGGAACGTCTTGCGTAGATACATCGGTCTCAGTGAAGTAGCCTAAGCGACCTAAGCGTTTTTTGGATAAGTCAATCTTTTCACTATCAAACCAAGAGCTTTCGAACTGGCGCATTTCGCGACGAATCACCATATCACGAGTCTTTGCATTGCCACTCACGTTCACTTGACGAACATAAACACGGCGACCTGGATCAACTACCAAGGTAAGGTCAACCTCACTCAACTCACGACGAATATCAGGCTGGGGATTAATGGTTGCAAAAGCATATCCATATGAACCCAAGATTTCTGCTATCGCCTTAGTGCTTTCAGTTAACTTCGCAGAAGAGAAGGTGTCTCCCGGCTTGAGGGTCACCAACTGAATCAGTTCAGCCTCTTTACCCAACAATTCACCAGCTAAACGAACATCTTTCACAGTGAACTTATTACCCTCACGAATACTGATCGTGAGGTAAATGCCTTTTTTGTCCGGGGTAATGGATACCTGAGTCGATTCGATGACAAATTCTAGAAAGCCACGATTGAGATAGTAAGAGCGGATGTTTTCCAAGTCAGCCGTGAGCTTTTGCTTGGAATACAAATTATCTTTGCTATACCAGGACAGCCAACCGCCAGTCTTAAGTTGCATCTCGCTTTTCAGCGTACTTTCACTAAACACGTTATTGCCGATGAAATTAATCTCCTGGATCTTCGCAACAGGACCTTCATCGATATTGAAGTAGACGGCCACTTGATTGCGCTCTACCGGGGTAACGGTTGCCACTACCTCTGCCGCATACATACCCTTGCCAACATATTGACGCTTGAGCTCTTGCTCAGCCTTATCAATCAAAGCTTTATCGTAAAAGCGCGCTTCAGCAACACCTACTGCCTTTAGGGATTTACGAACAATCTCCTGGTCAAACTCCTTCATCCCGGTAAATTCAATACGGGAGATAGTCGGACGCTCCTCAACAATCACAATCAAAACGTTGCCTTGCGCCTGAATCTGTACATCACGGAAAAAGCCGGTGCTATATAAAGCCTTGATAGCCTCAGCACTCTTCTCTTCTGTAAACGTATCACCCACCTGAACCGGCAAGTAACTAAATACAGTACCCGGCTCCACTCGCTGCAAACCCTCAATTCGGATATCTTTAATAACGAAGGTGTCAGCTGCTTGCGCGTTTACGCAAAATCCGGCCGCAAGAATAAGGGCGACTTGAGCAACAAATCGGGTAACTGAGCGAAAAGAAGGGATCAAAAAATTCAAGGTGAAAGGTAGCGTTGCAAATCGTTAAACAAGGCCAGCAAGGAAAGAGATATCAGCAGCAAAAAACCCACTTTTTGGAGCTTTTCCTGTAGGGATACTGAAATTCGCTTACCAGCAACCAACTCCCATGCATCATACAGGAGCTGACCCCCATCTAGCATTGGTAAGGGCACTAAATTCAAGAGCCCAATACTGATGCTCATGAGAGCCAGAAAAGCTGCAAATGGCTGCCAACCCACCAGAGCAGACTTCCCCGCCATATCCGCAATACTCAAAGGCCCGCCAAGCTGTTTTAGGGCTGTTTTTCCTGTAAATAAACCCAGCATAAGCCGCACAGATACTTTGGTAATCAAATACACCCGCTGAGATGCAAATTCCAGGGCATCCATAGGGCCCAACTTGAGCTCTTCCCACTCTGAGGGCGGACTCACTTGCGGAAGCAAGCCCAGCGCTAGAAATGGGTCAGATTCGGGAGTAATCGAGGGCAAATCGCCCCGCTTAAAGGATTTAATCTGGCGACCTCTAGAAGCATCCTGAATCTCTAGAGCAAAACCCTGCTCTCCAGTAAGCGCATCCAAGAGCAGCCAACGCAAGGCATTCCAACTAGGAACAGGGTCAAAACCCTCAAGAATCGGGGTCCCGCTGTAGTCAGATGATAGGGATTGCCAGCCAATGACCTGATCATCCGCTGCCACCCCTAGCTTTGCAGCAATCGATTGCTCGGGGGGAGCTTGAAGTCGAGCAGGCAACTGGGGCACACCAGAGACATAAATTACCGAAAACAAAATAATGGCCAAAAGAAAATTGGCAAACGGTCCTGCGGCCACAATCAAAGAACGCTGCCATAGCGACTTCCCATCAAACGACTGGGAGCGATCTTCAGCCAGAATTGTTTGTTGGCCATCGCGACCATCTAGCAATTTGACATAGCCACCCAAAGGGATGGAGGCCAGAACCCACTCCGTGCCATTGCTAGCACGATGGGTAAATATAGGTTTTCCAAAGCCTAAGGCAAAGCGGAGAACCTTGACTCCACATAAACGAGCGGCCAAAAAATGGCCGTACTCATGAAAACTAACCAGCACACCCAGTGTGACTAAAAATGCGCCTAGGGTTATTAAAGCCTGCATCAATCTGCCGATCTATTTCTGAGTTGAGCGAATGAACTGATTTGCGGCTTGACGAGCCAAAACATCGGCCTCAAGAATGGTTTCCAAAGAATCTGCCGAAACCGGAGATAGCGCATTTAAGCAGTGCTCCACCACATTTGGAATGCTTAAGTAAGGTAAGCCCTCATCCAAGAAAGCCGCAACAGCAACTTCATTGGCAGCATTCAATACGGCAGGAGCGGTACCCCCCGTTTTTGCGGCAGCAAAGGCCAAGCTCAAACAAGGAAATTGGTGTAAGTTCGGCTCTGTAAAACTCAGGCCAGACAGTTGCGTCAGATTTAAGGGTGCTACACCGGCATCAATGCGCTCAGGCCAAGCCAGTCCATAAGCAATCGGTGTCCGCATGTCGGGCTGGCCCATTTGCGCCAGCACTGAGCCATCCCGGTAGCGCACCATCGAATGCACTACGCTTTGCGGATGAATCAACACCTTAATTTTTTCTAGTGGCAAACCAAATAACCAAAAAGCCTCGATCACCTCAAGACCTTTATTCATCATCGTCGCAGAATCAACCGAAATCTTTCGACCCATCACCCAGTTGGGATGGGCGCAGGCCTGCTCGGGAGTAATTGCTGCCAACTCCGTTATCGACTTATCTCTAAATGGTCCGCCAGAAGCGGTTAACCAAAGTTCTTCAACACCCAAATGATCTGAAGGATTCTTTGTAAAGCGATCTGGCAAGCATTGAAAGATGGCATTGTGCTCACTATCAATAGGGAGCAGTTCGCCACCACCCACTTTCATAGCCTGCATAAATAGATTGCCCGACATCACCAGCGCCTCTTTATTGGCCAGCAATACTCGCTTACCTGCTTGTGCCGCAGCCAAAGCCGGGACTAGACCAGCAGCTCCGACAATCGCCGCCATAACAGTGTCACATCCAGATTCAGTTACCGCCCTTACTAAGGCCTGAGGGCCATAGAGAACTTCGGTAGAAATCTTATTTTCCTGTAAGAGGCGACTCAGTTGAGCAGCGCCGCCAGCATCCGCCACTACTGCAATAGCAGGCTGGAACTCGATACATTGCTCGGCTAAACGCTCAATTTGTTTTGCGGCAGTCAGAGCCACTATCTTGAAACGCTCAGGATGCGCGCGGATCACATCCAAGGTATTGACACCAATTGATCCAGTGGACCCTAAGATGGCAACCTGTTTAAGAGACATCAAATTAATCCAGCTAATAATGCAGCAATCGGCATGGTTGGAATCAAGGCATCCACACGATCTAGAACGCCACCATGGCCAGGCAATAAGTGACTGCTATCTTTGACTCCAGCCAAGCGCTTCAACTGGGATTCAAATAGATCTCCGAACACGCTAAACGTAGCCAATACCGTCACCATCAA
>CANCBK010000120.1 GCA_947374315.1 Burkholderiaceae bacterium
ATCGATGCCATAAAGCGTGGCAACACGTTTTTTACCACCCAGATTGAGATAATCTTTAACAACTTTTAACTTGAACTGCGTACTGTACTTGCTCATAAAACAAAACCCCCTTGGTTGGACTTGGTGTCCAACTTTTGGGGGTCAGTTCACTTCTGGGCGGTTTTTTCTTTTGAAATGACCTTACTTTCTATCTTGCTACTTTTGTAGTAAAATGGCTCTAAAGGGAGATTTTTGATGGGCATGCCAGTCAGAATTGATGACAATCTATATGAAGCGGCGAAATCAGAGGCCAAGTCTGAGCATCGGACCATTGCTGGCCAGCTTGAGTTTTGGGCTACAGTGGGTAGAGCTGCAATTGATAACCCAGATCTCCCAATTTCATTTATTACCGCTTCTTTGGCATCCTTAGCAGAGCCAAGGACGGATGCCACTCCATTCATTCCTCGCTCTAAGAAGGTTTAATGGCGCATTCAGTTATTCAAACGCGCCGATTTGCCAGACAATATAAAAAGCTAAATGACAATATCGCCAAGGATGTAGATGGCGCTGTAGGAATTGTTTCAAATAAACCTTCAATCGGTGAAAGAAGGAAGGGTGATTTAGCTGCATTGTTGGTGTACAAGTTTAAAAGAAACGGCCAACTCTACTTGCTTGGTTACTCGCTTGATGACGGCTTGAGGTTGATATATCTCGAGGCAATCGGCTCTCATGAAAACTTCTATCGAGACATCAAGAGATAATTAACACAATATTCCATTGCCCTTTAGAATTGATCCTCTATGGCCAGTTCAAAACCCCAAACTTCAGCATCTAATCCCAAAGCAGAATTACCCGTTCTAATTATTGGAGCCGGTCTTGCGGGTCTAACTGTAGCTTTGCATATGGCCGAGACACAGCCAGTCATCGTGATGGCTAAGCGCGGTCTAGGTGAGGCCGCAACTGCTTGGGCGCAGGGTGGCATTGTTGGGGTGGTTGATAAAGAGCATGACAGTGTGGATTCTCATGTTGCTGACACCTTAGATGCAGGCGCAGGCCTCGTGGTGGAGTCTACCGCTCGATATATCGCTGAAGAAAGTGCCGAAGCCATTCGTTGGCTGGTGGAGCAGGGCGTTCCTTTTACTGCTGATGAGACTGGCCCCATGGGTTTACATCTCACACGTGAAGGTGGTCACAGTCAACGTCGCATTGCGCACGTAGCTGATGCCACTGGCAAAGCCATTCATGAGGTATTGCTCGATAAGGCAAGAGCCCATAAAAATATTCAACTGCTAGAGCACTGGATTGCTTTAGACCTCATTACCAATCGTCACTTAGATTCTAAGACGCAGCGTAGCAAGCCTAATCGTTGCTATGGTGTATATGCTCTCGATATTAAAAACAATCGTGTAGAAACGATTGAAGCTAAGTCAGTAGTATTGGCTACTGGTGGTGTGGGTAAGGTCTACCGATATACCAGTAACCCAGACACTGCTACAGGCGATGGTATCGCAATGGCTTGGCGTGCAGGTTGCCGCGTCGGCAATATGGAATTTATTCAGTTTCATCCGACAT
This sequence comes from Burkholderiaceae bacterium, assembly GCA_947374315.1. Next base: position 1,552 of record CANCBK010000120.1, read on the forward strand.
GCTTGTATCACCCTAGTGATCGCACTTTCCTCATTACCGAGGCAATGCGAGGTGAGGGTGGCTTACTTAAGCTGCCAAACGGCACCCGCTTTATGCCGGATCACGATGAGCGCAATGAGCTTGCACCGCGCGATATTGTTGCTCGAGCGATCGACTTCGAGATGAAAAAGCATGGTCTCGATTATGTGCATTTGGATGCTACTCATTTGGGCGAAGCATTCATCAAAGAACACTTCCCAATGATTTATGCGCGCTGCATGAGTTTGGGCTTGGATATCACCAAAGAGCCTATTCCGGTGGTTCCAGCGGCGCACTATACCTGTGGCGGTGTGGTGACTGATCTGAAAGGCCGCACTGATTTACCAGGCTTATATGCAGTAGGTGAAGCAACGTATACCGGATTACATGGGGCTAATCGTTTGGCAAGTAATTCATTATTAGAGTGCATCGTCATTGGTAAAGCTGCTGCAGCCGATATCTCTCAATTAAAGACGCCCGCATTGCCTAAGTTGCCACTATGGGATGAGAGTCAGGTAGAGGACGCGGATGAGCAAGTGGTTATTGCGCATAACTGGGATGAGTTGCGCTCGTTAATGTGGAACTATGTTGGCATTGTTAGAACCAATCGTAGATTGGAGAGGGCACTGCATCGCATTAAGCTGCTGAGATATGAAGTGCAGGAGTATTACGCTAACTTCAAAGTGACGCGCGACTTAATTGAGTTACGCAATCTGCTGGAGTGCGCAGAGTTGATTGTGCGCTCTGCATTAATGCGTCGAGAAAGTAGGGGGCTACATTACAGCCGCGACTACCCGGGCACCTGGGCGGTTTCATACCCAACAATTTTGACTCCTCAGGCCGAGGGAACCTCTGAAGGTGCTGAAACTTAACTTATATTAATCAGTGGTTAAGCAGATATTCTCATGGAGAAATCCACCGCTTGAATATCTTTAGTGAGTTTTCCAAGTGAGATTCGATCTACGCCAGTAGCGGCAATGGCCCGCATCTGGTCTAGATTGATTCCGCCAGAAGCTTCTAGCAAGGCGCGGCCAGCGGTAAAGGCGACCGCCTCCTTCATTTGATTGGTAGTGAAGTTATCTATCAAGATGCTCTTAGCGCCTGCGGATAAGGCCTCTTCTAGCTCAGTAAAGTTTTCTACTTCTACCTGAATATCTACCCCGGAATTTAATGCCTGCGCTGCTTTGATGGCAGCAGCAATACCGCCTGCCGCAGCAATGTGATTCTCTTTAATGAGGATGCCATGCCACAGTGCCAAGCGTTGGTTCTGGCCACCACCCACTCTCACTGCATACTTCTGGGCTTGGCGTAATCCTGGAATCGTCTTACGTGTATCCAATACCGCGCAACCATTGGGGTTCGGGCTGATGCCAGTAATCGCATCAACATGCTGCCGAGCAATGCTGGCTGTCCAGGAGAGTGTTTGCAGGAAGTTGATGCAAGGGCGCTCAGCCGAGAGTAGGGCGCGCGAGTTCGCTTCAATGTCACATACCTTAGTGTTGGGCTTCATTAAATCGCCCTCTAAGTAGTGCCAAGTGACTCTAGCAGAAGGGTCTAACTTCTTGAGTGTGCCCTCAAACCAATCTACTCCACACAGTACGGCCTCTTGGCGCACCAACAACTGAGCGTGGACTGGTTTGCTTGGGACAAGTTGCGCCGTCCAGTCGCATTTGCCAATATCTTCCATGAGGGCATCATGAATATTGCGTTGACGCGCTTGCTCTAAAGTTTCGTTGTAATCAAACATGGAAAAAATCAGTCAAAAAGAAAATCAATCAATACATCAAAAAAGAAATAGGGTTTAAGCAGCGCCGATATTCTTCACAAAGCCATGCTGGGCTTTTGCTAAAAGGTCGGGATGATTGTTCGTAAAGTCGAGCATACGCTCAATACAGCCCAATGCTTTTACTCGGGTCGACTCTTCAATCAGAATTTCTCCTGAAGCGTTCTCAAGGCAATCCAAGATGCCTTGCAAACCATTCATAGCCATCCAAGGGCAGTGAGCGCAGCTCTTGCACGTTGCACTGTTGCCAGCAGTAGGCGCTTCAATCAACACTTTATTGGGTGCTAATTGGCGCATGCGATGCAAGATGCCATTATCCGTTGCCACAATGTATTCAGTGGCGGTGCCATCAACCACCGCTTTAATCATGGCTGAAGTAGAGCCTACAACATCCGCTAGATCCACTACTGCTTGCGGAGATTCTGGGTGAACCAAAATCAAGGCGTTGGGGTGAGCTGCCTTCAAAAGGTTAAGTTCCACCGCCTTAAATTCATCATGAACAATGCAGGCGCCATTCCACAACAACATATCTGCGCCAGTTTGTTCTTGAATATATCTGCCAAGATGGCGATCAGGGGCCCACAGAATTTTTTTACCCTCAAGCTTCAATTGATGAACGATGGCTAGTGCACAAGAGCTGGTGACCATCCAATCGGCTTGCGCTTTCACTGCAGCGCTAGTATTGGCATAGACCACGACGACACGATCGGGATGTAATGCTCTAAAGGCGGCAAAGTCGGTGGCATCACAACCGAGATCCAGGGAGCAGGTAGCATCTAAGTCTGGCATGAAGA
>CANCBK010000121.1 GCA_947374315.1 Burkholderiaceae bacterium
TGACTTACCCTTGGAATGCAATCGCCCCGCCCAACGACGTACATGGCCATTACTCACCTTTAATAATTCAATAGAATCTTCTAGAGCAAAATTTTGAAGATCACTTAGATCCATGCCGTACGCTTTGAGCGTATGCGGCGAGAGTTGACGCAACACGTGTAGCTCATGCAAATACTCTTGCATGAGTGGATGGAGATCAGTCGCTTTTAATTTCATAAGCCTGGATACGATCCAAAGCTGCAGCGGTTAATTCAGCGATCTGGCGTAAATAGAACGCGCCCATATCTGCAGTAAAGCGAGACTCGTCCTTGCTGGCCAATAACAATACAGCTGGTGATTGGGTGGCGCCAATACTTTTACCCAGGGGTAAGCCAATAGCCACCATGCTTTGCCATTCAGGATCAATAGTTGTTTGGCTTGCCAATAAATCTACGCTGGCAGCGGCCAACTCTTTGGCTGAGCCGCATAGCGGTGTATCTACCCAAGGACCAAAAGCAGAGTTAGGCGATAACAATTGCGCGGACTCCACTTCAAATACTTCTGCTAGGCCTGAGGTAATTGCAGACTCCACATCCGCTTTATTGTTAGCTTTCATTAAGCGCAATAGCCACGCAACCAAACTTTGTTGTGTTTTATCGTTGCGACTACCAAAGTGCAACATCTCGCTTAAGCGACGATTGAGCTCTTGGTTTTGCGTGCGCAACACTGTCATCTGACGCTCTTGCAAAGAAATCGCACGATCCTCGTGTGGATGCTTAATCCGGATCTCATTGAAGAGATCGGCATAGCGCTCAAAGAAGCCCGGGGTTGCACGCAACCACTCGGCAACTAATTCTTCTTGCTCGGCCTGCTTTGGATCGATTGCGCTCATGTATTACTTTCTCAAATGACTTTTTTATTAACTTAATTTATTTGCTTAACTTAGCTTTTTACGCAAGAGCTCGTTTACCTGACCAGGATTTGCTTTCCCTTGGGAGGCTTTCATGATCTGCCCTACCAATGCATTGAAGGCCTTCTCTTTGCCAGCGCGGAACTCTTCAACAGACTTCTGGTTGGCCGCCAACACTTGATCGATGATGGCTTCGATGGCGCCGCTATCACTAATCTGCTTCAAGCCCTTTGCGTCAATGACTTGATCAACCGTGCTGATGACTTTGCCCGCAATAGCCTCTTCCCAAAGAATGGCAAAGATATCTTTAGCAATCTTGTTAGAAATTGTGCCGTCAGCTACACGCGTCAGCAATGGTGCCAAGTGGTCTGCTTTTAATGGCGCATCTGCCATAGCAATGCCGGCGCGATTTAACGAAGATGCAAGTTCACCAGCAATTAAATTGGCAGCAGCCTTTGCAAGTGGTTTGCCTACAATCGCTAAAAGCGCTTCAAATACTTTTGCAGTATCGCGATCTTGTGTAAGCAACTGCGCATCGTATGCACTTAAACCAAATTCGCTTTGCCACTGCTCGCGCAATTGGGCTGGAAGCGCAGGCATCTTGCTACGCACCTCTGCGATCCATGCGTCATCAATCACTACTGGCAATAAATCAGGGTCTGGGAAGTAGCGATAGTCATTCGCATCTTCTTTGCTACGCATGCTACGCGTTTCGCCACGATCAGGATCGTATAAACGCGTTTCTTGAACAACAGTGCCGCCATCTTCAATAAGCTCGATTTGACGACGCACTTCATATTGAATAGCCTCTTCCAAAAAGCGGAAGGAGTTCAAGTTTTTGATTTCGCAACGGGTACCAAATTCAGCCTGTCCTTTAGGACGCACTGAAACGTTGGCATCGCAGCGGAAAGAGCCTTCTTGCATATTGCCGTCACAAACGCCAAGCCACACAACCAACCCGTGCAGTGCCTTGGCATAGGCAACTGCCTCAGCGGCGCTGCGCATCACCGGTTCAGTCACGATCTCCAGCAAAGGTGTTCCTGCGCGGTTTAAATCAATGCCGCTAGAAGGTTCGCCATGAGGGCCAGTAAAACCTTCTTCGTGAACTGATTTGCCGGCATCCTCTTCCATATGAGCGCGTGTCAGCTCAACCACCTTGACTTCATCGCCTACCAAGATTTCAAGATGGCCACCGATGACAACTGGAATATCCATCTGGCTAATTTGATAGCCCTTAGGCAAATCAGGATAGAAATAGTTCTTACGCGCAAAAATACTCGCTGGCGAAATCTTTGCATTTACGGCCAAGCCAAAACGAATCGCATGCTCCACAGCCTGACGATTGAGCACAGGCAAAACGCCAGGCAATGCGAGGTCAACTGCGCATGCTTGTGTATTTGGCTCGGCACCAAAGCGCGTACTTGCGCCACTAAAAATCTTAGACTGTGTTTGTAGCTGAGCGTGGGTCTCTAGACCAATGACGACTTCCCATTGCATCATGCCACCTCGCTTGCTGGACGCAAATGCCAATCGCTGGCTTGCTGATATTGGTGAGCCACTTGCAACAAGCGCGCTTCAGAAAAATAGTTGCCGATAAGTTGCATACCAATTGGTAGATTGTTTGTATTGAATCCGCAAGGAACACTCATCGCTGGCAAGCCTGCTAAGTTAGTAGACAGGGTGTAAATATCTTCTAGATACATTTGTACAGGGTCTTTTGACTTCTCACCCAAGCGCCAAGCCACATCAGGGGCTACAGGCCCCAGGATGACATCGCACTGGTTAAATGCAGCCTGAAAATCTGCTGCAATAATGCGGCGAATTTTTTGCGCCTGCAGATAGTAAGCATCATAGTAACCATGACAAAGAACATAGGTTCCGATCATGATGCGACGCTTTACTTCTGAACCAAAACCTTCGGTGCGTGACTTCGCATACATGTCATTGAGATCGCGATATTCATTCGCGCGATAGCCATAACGAACACCATCAAAGCGACTTAAATTGCTGGACGCCTCCGCTGGTGCCAAAACGTAATAGACCGGAATAGATAATTTGGTCTTGGGCAAACTCACCTCAATTAATGTGGCGCCTAAATTTTCTAAAAGCTTGGCTGCCTCATTAACGGATTTCGCAACATCACTTGCTAAGCCGTCGGCAAAAAATTCTTTCGGTAAACCAACACGCAAACCTTCTAATGGTTTTGCAGGGTTTGCATTACCTTCTTTCCAATTCTGATTGAGATAGCGACCATAGTCTTCTCCAGAATCCGCCAAAGAAGTGGAGTCGCGCGGATCATGGGAAGACATTGCTGAGAGCATTAGCGCGCAATCTTCGGCAGTCTTGCCCATAGGACCCGCTTGATCCAGTGAAGAGGCATAAGCAATCATGCCGTAGCGCGACACGCGCCCATAACTTGGCTTAATTCCGGTCAAGCCACAAAATGCAGCTGGCTGACGAATGGATCCGCCTGTGTCTGTTCCGGTAGCGATCGGCGCTAAACCAGCTGCAACGGCTGCAGCGGATCCACCAGAGGAGCCTCCAGCTACGTGAGCGGCATTCCAGGGATTTAAGACGGGCCCAAAGGCAGAATTTTCATTAGAGGAGCCCATTGCGAACTCATCCATATTGGTTTTGCCCAAACAAACCATGCCAGCACCATGGGGATTGTTTTCATCTGGAATTCCCAGATTGGCAACCACTGTGGCATCAAACGGACTCTGATACCCGGCCAAGATTTTGGAGGCTGCAGTCGACTTCCAGCCACGCGTTACGAAGACATCCTTGTGGGCAACGGGGATACCGGTTAGCTTGCCAGCCTTTCCTAAGGAAATTAACTGATCTGCTTTAGATGCTTGCTCTAAGCTTAAGTGAGCATTCACATCAAGATAGGCATTCCACTGTTTTCCAGCCTCAATACGATCCAAAAAGTACTGGGTTAACTCGGTACTGGAGACCTCTTTTGCAGCCAGTGCTTTTGCCATTAAGGCGATAGGGGTGTTGTGCCAACTCATTCGATCACCTTTGGCACGAGGAAATAGCCATCATGCTGCGCAGGGGCTGATTTCATATTTTCGGCACGGTGATCTGATTCGGTGACCTGGTCAACACGCATTGGCTGAGCCAAATCACGTAAAAAGAGGATCGGATGCGCCAATGGCTCAAGACCGCTTGTATCAACGGCCTGCATTTCCTCAACCAAGGAAAAAATAGCCTGTAATTGGGGCAAAACT
>CANCBK010000122.1 GCA_947374315.1 Burkholderiaceae bacterium
TTTACCTTTGTGATCGTTTCACATGAGTTGGCGAGCATTTATTCCATCGCTGATAAGGTCATTATGTTGGATAAGGATGCCAAGGGCATTATTGCTGAGGGTGATCCCAAGACATTAAGAGACACTAGTAAAGATCCTAGAGTGCATCAATTCTTTAATCGCATTATGAGCAAGGACGCAGCATGAGTAATAACTCCAACCCTAATTATTTTCGTCTAGGCATTTTTGTCTTGGCGGCAATCGGTGCGCTGCTCACCATCATATTAATCTTTGGTTCAGGTCAGCTCTTTAAAAAATCATTCATGGTGGAAACCTATGTCAAACAATCGGTGACCGGTCTTGATGCTGGTGCAGCCGTACGTTTCAGAGGCGTAAAGATTGGGCAGGTTACCTCGATTACTTTATCGGGTGATTTATATGAAAAAGATATTCCAATGCTCAAAAAGCAAGAGTATGTTGTGGTGAGGATGCAAATCTTCGGGGATGCTATCGAGAGAAGTCATTTAGAAACTTTTATTCAGGACAACTTACGGGCGCGTATCCGATCGATGGGTATTACAGGCGTTAATTACGTGGAGTTGGATTTTTATCCGCAGGTTGATCAAAGCTACACCCTCAAATACACATGGGAGCCTGAATATCCAGTTGTGCCCTCAATGCCCAATCAAGCGGATGAAATTATTTCCGGTATTCAAAAGCTGATTACCGTCTTGAATGGTTTAGATGTAGATGGAACTCAAAAGAAATTCGATGCACTATTGGGCAATCTGAATAAGTTGATGGCCGGCGACGGAAAAGATAATGCGGGTCTGATTAATTCGGTGAAGGATCTCAATGTGCTTCTGGATCGCATCGCTAAAGTGACCGATAAAGATCAGTTGAATATTTTGGTGCGGGAATTGGTAGCAACGATGGTGTCCTTGCGTCAAACCGTTACCAGCGTGCAAGGCGACACCACGGCAACTCTTGAGAACCTCCGTCAGGCTAGTGAGCAGTTAAATGAATTCTCTCGCGTAGCAAGTCAATCTCCATCCACCTTAATTTGGGGTGAGCCACCGGCTCGCATTACACCTCCAATGAATGGAGCTCAAAAATGAGAACCCAGATGATGAAAAACGCTCACCTTACAAAGTGGCTCGCGCTTGCATGCATTGTGACTGCATTGAGCGCTTGTTCTTTGCCCAAAAGGCCAGCATTGGAGATGACCAGCTGGATGGTCGCCCCAGAGCGTTCTGGTGCACCTCATAAGCCACGAAGTGATTTGTGGCTCAAGATGGGCTCAGTCTCCACAACCCCACCTTTTGATGGTAAGTCCTTGGTCTACCGTTTAGGTGATCAGCGTTATGAAAAGGATTTTTACAATATTTATTCCGCGCTTCCTAATGAGATGGTTGGCAATGCTACTCGTCAGTGGCTTAATAATGCCCAGATATTCTCGATGACTGTGGGGCAGGGCAACAGCTTCTTCCCGTATTACAACTTGCAGACTTCGGTGGAGGAGTTTTACGGCGATTATCGAGTTCGTCCAGAGGCTGTTGTGACGATAGAGTTTTTCCTAACGGCAACCGACCCTCAAAAACGTAATCCGCTGATTGGTAAAAATCGCTACTCCAAGAGGGTTGCCCTCAAAGACAATAGCCCTCAAGCATTGGTGTTAGGTCAGCAGGAAGCCTTGGCTCAAATTTTGAAGGAGTATGAGGCGGCGCTGTATCAATACGCTGGTAATTTGCCTCCACCCCTGGGGCAGTAGTCATTTTAGAATTGCAGTGCAGATCAAAATAATGGAGAAGACATGGATTTAGGACTCAAGGGCAAAGTTGCCTTGGTAATGGCATCTAGCCGAGGTTTAGGTCAGGCGATGGCCGTTTCCTTGGCGCGTGAGGGCGTCAAAGTGGCGGTAACTGGTCGCAACCCTGAAGGATTAAAAAAATCGGTTGAACTGATTGAAGCTGCTGGTGGAAAGGCTCTAGCGTTGTGTTGGGATTTATCGGATGCATCGGTGATTGATAGCCTAGTTAGCAAAGTAGAAAAAGAGCTTGGTCCGATTGATATTTTGATCAATAACACCGGTGGGCCTCCTCCGACTTTGGCTGCAGGTCAAGATCCAGCTTTGTGGCAAAAGAGCTTTAATGACATGGTGCTGTCACTCATTAGCATTACCGATCGGGTTCTCCCGGGAATGCGACAACGTAAGTGGGGCCGCATTATTACTAGCACCACTTCAGGCGCGATCGCCCCAATTAAAAATTTAGCCATCTCCAACACCTTGCGTGCAGCACTGTTGGCGTGGTCTAAAACTTTGGCTGCTGAAGTGGCTGCCGATGGTATTACTGTGAATGTGATCATGCCAGGTCGTGTGGCAACTGATCGTTTGCGCCAATTAGACGAAGCTCGTGCCCAACGCGAGAACGTCAGCTATGACTCAGTTGTGCAATCGAGTTTGAAGCAAATTCCGATGGGTCGTTATGGCGATCCTCAAGAGTACGGCGACACCGCTACATTTTTGGCTAGCCAAAGCGCCTCCTTTATCACTGGGTCAGTGATCCGTGTTGATGGTGGTCAGATTCAGGCGATTTAGTCGTAGTGTTAGCGAGTTTTCTGCGGGGCTTCCGGCGAGATCTTCGGTCTAGTGAGCTTCTGGCTCTACTGGTTGCCCTGACGCTTTCTGTATCGGCCTTATCCAGTGTAAGTTTTTTAGCGGATAGGATGCAGCGGGCTTTTGAGTTAGATGCTCGCCAACTTTTGGCTGCAGATCTGCTACTAGTGGCTGATCAGCCATTACCGGAGCGCTTTATTCAAGAGGCTCAAGGGCGGCAGCTGGGCTCGGCTCAAACCATTGTCTTTCCTAGCATGGCCACAGTCGGTACGCAAAGTAAGCTGGCGTCTCTTAAGGCCGTCAGCGCTGCGTATCCCTTGCGTGGCAGTTTGCAAGTTTCACCTTCACAAGCCAGCCTCACTCCGCCAGCCGGTTTAGTCTGGGTTGATCTGGCAATGCTGAACTCGCTTCACGCCAAGGTAGGCGATCAGATGTCCTTGGGTGATAAATCCTTCCTGATTGGCGGCGTCTTGGAGCGTGAGCTTGATCGGGGTGCTGGTTTTATGAACTTTGCGCCACGCGTCATGATGTCGCTGGATGATTTGCCGGCAACAGGCCTGATTGGTTTGGGTAGTCGTGTTACTTATCGCCTACTGCTGGCAGGTGACGAGCAAGCTATCTCTGCTTATGAGCAGTGGGCCGCGCAATGGATGGAGTCGGAAAATCTCAGAGGGCTCCGTATTGAAACGTTAGAAAATGCGCAGCCTGTCATGCGTAAAACCCTAGATCGTGCTGAACGCTTCTTATCCTTAGTCGCCTTGTTGACGGCAATGGTGGCCGCGGTAGCGATTGCTTTGTCGGCACGTCGCTATGTCTTAAAACAAGCTGATGTTTGCGCTGTCATGAAATGCCTTGGCGCAAGCCAAAAGAGGATTCTGAGAAGCCAAATAAAAGTATTGGGCGCTCTATGTCTCTCGGCGGCCATCATGGGTTCTGCGATTGCCTATGGAGTGCAGGAAGTGCTGATTGGTATTTTGGGTAATTTGGTGTTGGCCAACTTACCCTCGCTATCGCTCTGGCCCTTAGCCTGGAGTATTTTATTTTCCTCATTTTTATTGATTGGCTTTGCTGGCCCCCCATTATTTAGTTTGGTGATGATTTCACCGGTGCGGCTGATACGTAAGGAGTTGGGCTCCATCAATATCAAAGTGCTCTGGGTAGCGCTTTTTGGACTGTTTACTTGCCTCACCTTAATCGCTATAGCCGCACGTGACTGGAGATTGGCTTCTTGGGTTGCTGCAAGCTTTAGTCTGGCGGTTGCGCTCTTTGCCTTAGTTTCCTGGTTGGCCTTACGCTTATTCGGAATTTTCATTATTAAATGGGGTCGGAATAGTTTTGCTTTGCGCTTTGCACTGACTGCTCAGGCACGTCGAGCCGGATTTGCGGTGATG
>CANCBK010000123.1 GCA_947374315.1 Burkholderiaceae bacterium
CAAGCGTAGGGTCAAACCTACCGTGGGTTCGAATCCCACCCTCTCCGCCAGCCAGATGCTGTATTTGTAAATACAGAGAAGATATTTATAAAGCCCCGCCATGACGTGGGGCTTTTTTATTCCAAAGGAGCATTACTGTTGCAATCGAGTCGCCAAGTACTTCATGATGTTTTTGGCTTTGATCAATTTAGAGGTTCTCAAGAATCTATTGTTGGGCATGTAGTAGCTGGCGGGGACGCTTTAGTCCTGATGCCTACCGGCGCCGGTAAATCGCTGTGCTATCAAATTCCCTCACTTATTCGCCGCGGTGTAGGGGTGGTGGTTTCACCCTTGATTGCGCTAATGCAAGATCAAGTGGATGCCTTAACCCAGCTTGGCGTTAAGGCATCGTTTCTCAATTCCAGTCTGGATGCGTCAACATCTCAACAGGTGACCACCCAATTGCTAGCTGGAGATCTCGACTTGATCTATGTGGCGCCAGAGCGTCTGATGAATCCTGGCTTTCTATCGATACTCGATAGACTCAATGCTGGCCCCGGAATTGCCTTGTTTGCTATTGATGAGGCGCACTGTGTTTCGCAATGGGGTCATGATTTCCGTCCAGAATACCGTCAGTTAACTGTTTTGCATGAACGATTTCCTCAGGTGCCACGTATCGCCTTAACAGCTACTGCAGATGCGCCAACCCGAGCAGAAATTGTAGAACGTCTTTCGCTGGAATCTGCCGAGCAGTTTGTCTCTAGTTTTGATCGTCCCAATATTAAGTATCGAGTTCTACAAAAGCAGAGTGCTAAACAACAGTTGGAGCACTTTTTAAATGCTGAGCATGCCGATGACTCAGGAATTATTTATTGCCTATCACGTCGTAGTGTAGAAGAGACTGCGCAATGGCTACAAGATCGCGGGTGGGATGCAATGCCTTATCACGCAGGATTAAGCGTGGAAACGCGGAGCACCAATCAAAAACGCTTCTTGCGTGAAGAAGGCGTCATTATGGTCGCAACTGTAGCGTTTGGTATGGGTATTGATAAGCCCAACGTCCGCTTTGTAGCCCACCTAGATCTGCCCAAAAGTATGGAAGGCTACTACCAAGAAACGGGACGAGCAGGGCGTGATGGTTTACCTGCAAACGCCTGGATGGCTTACGGATTCGGGGATGTAGTCAGCTTACGACAAATGGTGGATGGTGGCGAAGCTTCCGAGGATCGTAAGCGGGTAGAGCGCCAAAAACTCAATGCCCTACTGGGCTACTGCGAATCTACGACGTGCCGTCATCAAGCGATCTTGCGCTACTTTGGAGAAACGCATGCTGGTAGCTGTGGTAACTGCGATAACTGTTTAGAGCCCGTGGCCACCTGGAATGCCACACACGAAGTGCAAAAAGCATTGTCATGCGTCTATCGAACGGGTCAGCGTTTTGGGGTAACCCATTTAATTGATGTGCTCTTAGGTAAAGTAACCCCTAGGGTGAAGCAATTTTTTCATGAGCAAGTGAGCACATTTGGTATTGGTGCGGAACTGAATCAGGCTCAGTGGAATAGCGTCTATCGTCAATTAGTAGCAGGCGGTTACTTGGATGCTGATATTGCATTGCATGGTGGATTAAAGCTAGTGGATGATATTGCTTTGCCTGTACTGCGTGGAGAGCAAGAGGTTTGGTTGCGAAAAGAGACGGGCTACTCTAAGAGTAAAACTACAAAGTCTGGAGCCAGGAAGAGCTCTACACACCCCTTTAGCAATATTGCAGATGAAAACCTGTGGGAAGCACTCAAGGCTAAGCGTACTGAGTTAGCGCGCGAACAAGGAGTGCCGCCGTATGTGATTTTTCATGACAGCACCCTTCAGGAGATGGTTAAAGCAACGCCAACTACTTTAGATCGCTTTAGTTCTATTGGTGGGGTCGGGCAAGCCAAGTTGGAGCGCTACGGTGAGCAATTTATTCAGGTTATTCAGGAAAATCTAGAGCGCTCTAGTTAAACCGCTGCTTTGACTAAATCAATCTCTATGGTTGCAAAACACCACTGCAGCAAAGAGCTTAACTTAATTGAATACTATCAAGCCCGAAATCATATTCATTGTCATGGCAAGTAGGGTGGCATTGAAAATAAATGCAGTAATACCCTGGACCATTACCAGGTAGCGCATTCTCGAGTTAGCCAAATTAACGTCAGCAGTTTGGCAGGTCATACCAATAACCATAGAGAAATACAGGAAGTCTATATAGGATGGCTTTAGTGTGGCCGGAAAAAGTAATGGCGCTTGCTTGGACTTTTCGTAGTCTTGATAGTAAGCATACGCATAATGAAGTGAAAAAGATGTGTGTATTAGAAGCCAGGAAGTGGCGTAGGTTGCCAGCACAACCGCGATACGATTGTGTGCATCAACCGAGCTTACTGCGTTTACACCCGTAAGAATCATCACAATCGCAACTAAGCTAGCAATAGATGCGAATACGGTGATTAGTAATATCAGTGCAGCGCCGTCATCTTCTTTTTTGCTTAGTCCGCTGATATTTTCTTTGCTTGAAAAATACATCATGAAATAAGTCAGCAATAGATAGAGACCGCCTGCAATAATCCAGGAAATGGCCAGGCGAATCGTGATGGGCATAGTTTCTGATAGTAGAAAAAACCCCACCAATCCGGCGATGCTGATAATGATAAGACGGAGTGAGGCGCTAATATGGTGCCAGCGCTGTGTCCAGTGGATTGATTTCATATACTTTAGTATGCACCGAGGAATTATTTAAGGAGATTATTTTTGAAAAAAGATATGCGAACCTGGCTTTTGTTTGCCGGAGCATTTGTGATCGTTGTTACGTGCCTTGTGGCATATTTTGGATCGAAGCCTGCCGAGGTCAATATATCCATGTTTAGCAAGCCATCCCCTCCTTTATTGGCGGGGTCAACGGTAGCTTATTCGCTAAACGTTACTACGTGATCGGCTACAAGATGTATACCAATCTTTTCGCCAATTGCATGATCATGGTGGCTGGGTACAAAAGCAAAAATCTCAGTGCCAGATGCTAGCTTGAGCGTATATAGAAAGTCGGCACCTCTAAAAGTCTTGCGCACAACCTCCGCAAGCAAGGTGCTGTTGTCATCATGCTGAATATCATCAGCTCTTAAGAGAACGTCGATTTCTTTTCCAAGCTCTTTGCTGCGATCTTCCTCTAAGTCGAGTTCACCCAACTCAATGTTGACTTTGTTATTGGCCTGCACAACACCCTTAATAAATACTCCGCGACCAATGAAGTCCGCGATATAGCGATTGACTGGCTTGTGATACAGCTCATATGGGCTATCCCACTGCAACACTTTACCGTCCGTCATCACACCAACCTTATCTGCAATTGCAAAGGCCTCAAATTGATCATGGGTGACCAGTAAGGCGGTAATGTTATTCGCCTTGAGGATCTCTCGCATCTCAGCTGCAAGGCGTTCTCTGAGCTCAATGTCCAAGCTAGAGAAGGGCTCATCTAGCAAAATTAAATCTGGTTCTGGTGCCATTGCTCTGGCCAGTGCAACACGCTGTTGCTGACCACCACTGAGCTCATGAGGATAAGCATCAGCCTTATCTGCGAGTGAGACTCGCTTGAGCCATTCCAGCGCCACGGAAGATCTTTGCTTGCTTGGTAAGTGTTGCAAGCCAAAGGCAATGTTCTCCAAAACGTTGAGATGGGGGAAGAGGGCGAAGTCCTGAAAGACCATGCCTACTTTTCTTTGGTTTGGTGGGAGGTGAATGGAGGCAGAGCTCACGATCTGATCGCGGAGGAGGATTTCCCCTGCTTTAACAGGCTCAAACCCACAGATTGCTCTCAGGACGGTAGATTTACCGCAACCAGAAGAACCTAGTAGGCAGCCAATTTCTCCCTGGGCAAGATCAAGCTTGAGATCTTTAACTGCAGTGACGCGACCCTGACCATCTCGACTTGGGTAGTCGATTTCGAGTCCTTTGAT
>CANCBK010000124.1 GCA_947374315.1 Burkholderiaceae bacterium
TAAATTAGCTAAGACTGCGGACGAATGGTTGGCAGCGGCAAAAGATATTAAAGGCAGTTGGTGGCCTAACTACGCTAAATGGTTAGAACAGTTTGGTGGCAAAAAAGTGAAAGCCAGCAAAACGTTTGGTAATGCACGGTACAAAAAACTAGAGGCTGCACCTGGTAAGTACGTGAAGGAAAAAGTTTCGACTGCTGCTCAATAATATTTTTTCATAAGGGGAAATACATGTCTCAAAAGATTGCATACGTAACTGGCGGTATGGGTGGCATTGGTACCGCTATTTGTCAGCGTCTCGCCAAAGATGGATTTAAGGTCGTCGCTGGTTGTGGCCCGAATTCCCCCCGCAAAGATCGCTGGATCGGCGAGCAAAAAGCCTTGGGTTATGACTTCATAGCCTCTGAGGGTAATGTCTCTGACTGGGATAGCACGGTAGCCGCTTTCGATAAAGTCAAAGCCGAAGTAGGGCGCGTTGATGTGTTGGTAAATAATGCTGGTATTACTAAAGACAGCGTATTCCGCAAAATGACTCCAGATCAGTGGAAAGCTGTAATTGATACCAATCTCAATTCTTTGTTCAATGTGACCAAGCAAGTAGTAGATGGTATGGCTGATAACGGCTGGGGTCGCATTATCAATATTTCCTCTGTTAATGGTCAGAAGGGGCAATTCGGTCAGTCCAACTATTCCACTGCGAAAGCGGGTTTGCATGGATTTACGATGGCTTTGTCACAGGAGTTAGCCTCTAAAGGAGTGACCGTGAATACAGTTTCTCCTGGCTATATCGGTACGGACATGGTTAAAGCCATTCGCGAAGATGTGCTGGAGAAGATTGTTGCTGGTGTTCCGGTTAAACGTTTGGGTACCCCCGAAGAAATCGCCTCCATTTGTTGTTGGATTGCTTCCGATGATGGTGGCTATGCTACTGGTGCCGACTTCTCCTTAAATGGTGGTCTCCATACTGGCTAAATCCCATTAAAAATGCAGTTTTAGTGGTCTGTGCATCGGCATATTTACCTTTAGATCAAACTAGAGATAAACTATGCCGATGTTGCATTGCAATACCGAGAGTTAGGAAAAAATTAC
This sequence comes from Burkholderiaceae bacterium, assembly GCA_947374315.1. The sequence goes on from CANCBK010000124.1 coordinate 1,087, forward strand.
ATGGCCACACGTTCTAAAAAAGCAGGCGATAGTCGCTTAATTAAGAAGTATCCAAATCGTCGTTTATATGACACCCAAACCAGCACCTATGTCACGCTGGCTGATATCAAAAATTTAGTCATGGCCGGTGATGCTTTTAGTGTTGTAGACGCTAAAACTGAAGATGACTTAACGCGCAATATCCTATTGCAAATTATTTTGGAAGAAGAGGCTGGCGGTGCGCCAGTGTTTTCTACGCAAATGCTTTCTCAAATCATTCGCTTTTATGGAAACTCCATGCAGGGTTTGATGGGTAGCTACCTTGAAAAGACTATGCAGTCTTTTGTGGATATTCACAATAAGTTGGGCGATCAAACTCAGGGCATGAGCGCAGGCAGCACGCCTGAAGCTTGGGCCAAGATGATGAATCTGCAAAATCCAATGATGCAGGGTTTGATGGGCAACTACATGGAGCAAAGCAAGGATCTATTTGTGAAGATGCAAGAGCAAATGCAAAGCTCGCCATCGATTTTCAGTAGCTTTCCGTTCGCAGGTCAACCTAACCCGACAGAAAAAGAATAGTCGTGGTGGGAAAAGTTGGTTTTGTTTCCTTGGGCTGCCCCAAGGCGCTGGTTGATTCTGAACTCATCCTCACTCAATTAAGTGCAGAAGGTTATGAGACGGCCAAGGATTATTCTGGCGCTGATCTGGTAATTGTGAACACTTGTGGCTTCATTGATTCCGCTGTTGAGGAGAGTCTTGCAGCGATTGGTGAGGCTTTATCTGAAAATGGCAAGGTGATTGTGACGGGTTGTTTAGGCGCCCGTAAAAATGCAGATGGTAGCGATCTTATTCAAAGTATTCACCCCAAAGTCCTGGCAGTAACTGGTCCACATGCCACTCAAGAGGTAATGCAGGCTATTCACTTGCACCTCCCAAAGCCTCATGATCCTTTTACGGATCTGTTGCCACCGATTGGCGTCAAGCTTACGCCGAAACACTATGCCTACTTAAAGATTTCCGAGGGTTGTAATCATCGCTGTACTTTCTGCATCATCCCAAGTTTGCGTGGTGATCTTGTCTCGCGTCCTATTGGCGAGGTATTGCTAGAAGCTAAAAAATTATTCGAGTCTGGTGTAAAAGAATTATTAGTTGTGTCTCAGGATACGAGTGCGTATGGGGTAGACATCCAATATCGCACAGGCTTTTGGGATGGCAAGCCCGTTAAGACGCGAATGTTTGATTTGGTCAACGCCTTAAACCAAATTGCAAGAGAGCATCAAGCGTGGGTTCGCCTGCATTATGTGTATCCCTATCCGCATGTGGATGATGTATTGCCGTTAATGGCTGAGTTTGCTGATCATGGTTATGGCGTACTTCCCTACTTAGATATTCCTTTGCAACACGCGCACCCCGATGTTCTCAAGCGCATGAAGCGTCCTGCTAGCGGGGAAAAGAATATCGAGCGAATTCAGGCGTGGCGTACAGCTTGTCCAGACCTAGTTATTCGCAGTACTTTTATTGCCGGCTTTCCAGGTGAAACTGAAGCAGAGTTTGAGTATCTTTTGAATTTCCTAGACGAAGCTCAAATCGATCGTGCCGGTTGTTTTGCTTACTCACCCGTTGATGGCGCCACTGCTAATGCTTTGGATAATCCAGTGCCAGATGACTTGCGTGAAGATCGTCGTGCCCGTTTTATGGCCAAGGCTGAAGAAATCTCAATCAAACGGCTTGCTAAAAAAATAGGCAAGCGTATTCAGGTCATCATTGATCGGGTTGATGAGTCTGGCGGAATTGGCCGAACTATCGGTGATGCCCCTGAAATTGATGGTTTGGTGCGGGTTTTGCCCCCAAGTAAACCATCCAAGCGCTATCGTGCTGGTGAAATCATCAAAGTGACGGTGATTAGCTCCCAAGGGCATGACCTAATAGCCGAAACTTGACTATTGGAATAAAAATAGTATCTAGGTCTGAAACTAGGGCCATTAATTTACCTATATGGGTAGCGTAAAGGGGATTGTTATGAGTCGTGATGTCGTCGTTTTAAGTGCTGTACGTTCTGCAATTGGTGCTTTCAATGGATCTCTGAGCAGCCTTGAGCCATGTGAGCTCGGCGGTATCGTGATGAAGGAGGCGGTTGCTCGGTCTGGAGTAGATCCGGCCTTAATTAATTACGTTACTGTGGGCAACACTATTCCTACAGATAACCGCTACGCCTATGTTGCTCGCGTAGCCTCTATTCAGGCTGGCCTTCCAATGGAATCCGTTGCGATGGCTTTGAATCGTTTGTGTAGTTCAGGCTTACAAGCCATTGTGACAACAGCCCAGGCCATTATGTTGGGCGACTGTGATTATGGTGTCGGTGGTGGTGTTGAAGTAATGTCACGCGGGATGTATGGCTCACCAGCGATGCGCAGCGGCGCTCGCATGGGCGATACCAAAATGCTCGACTTGATGGTTTCAGTTTTGACCGATCCATTTGGCGTTGGTCATATGGGCGTTACTGCAGAGAACCTCGTTGAAAAATGGAAGTTCACCCGTGAAGAGCAAGATGCTTTGGCGGTGGAGTCACATCGTCGTGCGGCGCACGCCATTAAAGAGGGCCGCTTCAAATCTCAAATCGTTCCAATCACCATCAAGACTCGCAAGGGTGATGTGGTGTTTGATACTGATGAGCATTGCAAGCCAGATACCACTATGGAAACTTTGGCGAAGATGAAAGCAGTCTTCAAAAAAGAGGGTGGTAGCGTGACTGCAGGTAACGCATCAGGCATTAATGACGGTGCAGCATTCTTTGTATTGGCTGATGCCGAAGCCGCCAAGAAAGCTGGTCATAAGCCAATCGCTCGTTT
>CANCBK010000125.1 GCA_947374315.1 Burkholderiaceae bacterium
ATGGCTGACAAGGATATAGAGGGCGTTATTAAGCCCCTTCTGAATATCGTAGATTTCTGGTTTTGCACGGATTTGCCTACCCCTAGGGCTGCTTCTGCGCAGTTCCTTGCTCAGAAGCTTGAAAGCATGGGCGTTAAGCCAAAAAACGGGGCAGATGGCGGGATCGAAATCTTCGAAAACCCTGCTTTAGCGTATCAAAAAGCGCTTTCTCAGGCTGGTGAGGGTGATAGAATTGTGACCTTCGGATCCTTCTATACCGTTGCAGGCGTAATGACTTACCGAAACAACCAGGCCCACTGATCCATGATTCGTTTACCAAGCTTTTTTAAGCGAAATACTCAGTCTGATGACCTTGAATTAGGTTCAAGGGGTAGTCGCACCGCCAAACGTGCGGCCCCACGTAGTTTCCAGCGCGCAGCAGAAGCTGAAGAACTTGCCCTAACCGAAGATCCGGAACAACAAAGAGCGCGCCATCGTCTTATTGGTGCAGCTGTTTTAGTCCTCATTGCAGTCGTTGGTTTACCCCGAATTTTGGATAGCAAGCCAAAGTCAGCTCCAAACGATATTGCCGTCAATATTGTGACCAGCTTGCCTATCCCAGGAACAGAAACAAAGCCTGAAGAGAAGCCAAAGGCTGAGGTCGTGGCAGAGTCAGCAAAAGAGGCTCCTAAAGCTGCAGCAACATCTGAAGTAAAGCCCGAATCAAAACCAGAAGTGAAAGCTGAAGCCAAGGTGGAAAATAAGCCAACAGCTCCAGCGGCAAACAAGTCTGGCGCATTGGGCTTGGCGGCAGGTGAGGAGGTGGTTGCTGCAAGCACTCCTAAAGCAGATCCTAAGACAGACATTAAGCCTAAGGCGGATGATGCTGCCAAGCCTGCTGCATCAAACGGCTCAGGCAAATACGTTATTCAGATCGGCGCCTTTGCATCGGAAGAGCGTGCTAAGGGTTGGATCGCCAAACTAAAAGATCAAAAGATTCCTAACTATGTCTTAAATAAGACAGGTAGTGACGGCACAAAGTTGTATGTGCTACGTGCAGGACCATATACCGATAAAGATGCTGCAGAAGCGGCGGAAAAGAAAATTAAGGCGATGGGTCTTTCACCAAGACTCGTCGAATCCGGTAAGCAGTAATGGAATACTTATCCACCCTCAAGCTAACATCGGTGGATTACTTCACCCTAGTTGTGCTCTTGGTATCCGCCTTAGTAGGCATCTCACGCGGTTTATTTAAAGAGGTGCTTGCATTAGCTTCTTGGTTCGCCGCAGCCTGGGTTGCATATCACTACAGCAATTACCTCTCCACTGAATGGTTATCGACTTTTCATCTGGATGAGCTTCTGAGTCTAGGTGTTAGCTTCCTAATCCTCTTTGTCCTTACTCTGATAGTTTGCGGCTTGTTTGGCGGGGTAGTGCAAAAAATTATTTTGTCGGTAGGTCTCAGCTTGACTGACCGTTTTTTGGGTTTGATATTTGGTGTGATTCGTGGCGGCTTAATCGTAGTGGTACTTGCTACCTTAGCTGCACTCACACCTATTCCGCAAAGTATGGCTTGGAAGAATGCAATCACCAGGCCAGCAATTGATATGGCAACCGGTTTAATTAAAGGTTGGCTTCCTGCCGACTGGGCAAAGCAATTGGGTGATGCTATGCCTAAAGTTACCCCTACCATTACTCCTAAATTAACAATAGGAATCTAGAGATATGTGCGGCGTCGTCGGAACTGTTTCTCACTCACCAGTAAATCAACTTCTCTATGATGCTTTGTTGCTTTTGCAACATCGCGGTCAAGATGCTGCAGGCATTGCAACGATGAACGGTAATTCGTTCACGATGCATAAAGCCAACGGCTTAGTTAGAGACGTTTTTAGAACTCGCAATATGCGCAGCTTAGTAGGCAGCGCTGGTATCGGCCAAGTGCGTTACCCAACTGCGGGCTCTGCCAGCAGCGAAGAAGAAGCGCAACCGTTTTATGTAAGCGCACCATACGGCATCATCTTGGCTCATAACGGTAATCTGACCAATGCACCAAGTTTGCGTGTGGAGATGGCTTATCGCGATCGTCGTCACATCAATACCAGTTCAGACACCGAAGTATTGCTCAACGTTTTAGCTGACGAACTTCAAAAAGAAACGAATAGCGCGGCTCTAGATGAGGGCGCAATGTTTAATGCTGTGACTGGGGTTACTAATCGCGTTAAAGGTTCTTACGCGGTAGTGTCTTTAATTGCAGGTTATGGTTTATTGGCCTTCCGTGATCAGTATGGTATTCGTCCTCTGTGTATTGGCCGTATCGATACTCCTCAGGGTCCTGAGTGGATGATTGCATCAGAGTCCGTAGCGCTAGAGGGTTTAGGTTTTACATTTGTACGTGACGTTAATCCTGGTGAAGCAATCTATATCGACTTGGATGGCAATTTTTATTCACGTCAGTGCGTGCCGAATGCGGTATTAACACCTTGTATTTTTGAATACGTCTACATGGCAAGACCAGACTCCACCATTGATGGGGTTACTGTCTACAACGTCCGTATGCGTATGGGTGATTACTTGGCTGAGAAGATTCGCAAAGAGACTGATGTCTCCGAGATCGATGTAGTCATGCCAATTCCAGACTCAAGCCGTCCAGCGGCAATGCAGGTGGCTAAGAACTTAGGTGTAGATTACCGCGAAGGCTTCTTTAAGAACCGATACATTGGTCGTACCTTCATCATGCCAGGACAGGCTGTTCGCAAGAAATCTGTTCGTCAGAAATTGAATGCGATGCGCATTGAGTTCAAAGATAAGACTGTGTTGATTGTGGATGACTCTATTGTTCGTGGAACCACTTCATTTGAGATCGTGCAGATGGCTCGTGAATCAGGCGCCAAGAAAGTAATCTTTGCATCTGCTGCACCGCCTGTACGCTTCCCGAACGTTTACGGTATTGATATGCCAACTCGTAGCGAATTGGTTGCCTATGGCCGTACCGATGAAGAGATCAATAAGATGATTGGTGCGGATCAGCTGATCTATCAAAGTGTTGAAGATATGAAGCAGGCGGTAAGGGACATCAATCCGAATATCAAGCAGTTTGAAGCCTCTTGTTTTGATGGCTTCTACATTACGGGTGATATCACCGAGTCTTATCTGGATGCTTTAGAGGCCGCTAGAAATACCTCAGACGCTAAGGCGGATCGTCAGAAGGATTCCAGCGACTTTGCCCGCTCACAGCTCCATCTGCATTTGGCTACCGAAGACTAAAAAGCGACAGGAATTTGCCTCAATCGAGGCAAATCCCCATTTCGGTGTCAAAATAGCAGTATGAAGAGTAAAACCACACGCAAAAAACCCGATTTTTCTAAGTTAGCGCTCGAGACCTTGGCTGTCCGCGCTGGCACTCGTCGTACAGCGGAATACCAAGAACACTCAGAGGCGATGTTCCTGACCTCTAGCTTCTGCTTTGATAGCGCAGAGTTAGCTGCTGATGGTTTTGCACATGCCGATCAAGGCTTCATCTATTCTCGCTTTACCAATCCCACAGTCAGCATGTTCCAAGATCGCCTGGCTGCCTTAGAGGGTGGTGAAGCATGTATCGCAACTGCTTCTGGCATGTCCGCTATTCTCACAATGGCAATGGCGCATTTGCAAGCGGGTGATCACGTGATTTGCTCGCGTTCAGTATTCGGCGCAACGATTCAGTTGTTTACGAATATCCTGGGTCGCTTCGGTATTACAACAACTTATGCTGATTTGGCAGATACCAAGTCATGGCAGGCTGCTGTCCAACCAAATACCAAGCTCTTTTATTTAGAGACGCCTTCCAATCCCTTGACTGAGATTGCGGATATCAAAGCAATTTCAAAAATTGCTAAGAAGGCGGGTGCATTGTTTACTGTT
>CANCBK010000126.1 GCA_947374315.1 Burkholderiaceae bacterium
GATTCTCAGGCTTAAATCCGCTGGAGTTAATTTTAGGGGTGTATTTCACTCTCGCTCTATTGGGATTGCTCAAGCTGCCAGCGATACGCATCTTGATATTGCTAGGGCTCATCCATATGTCGCTGGCACATAACCGTTACGTCTCAGTATTGGGGTTGGTATCACCATTACTCATTGCGAGTGCATTTGGAAAGGCTTACTTATCCAAAAGCAAGGAGCAAATTCCCAGCAAAATGGATCATTTTTTCTTACGTTTAAATCGGTCTGCAGGGCTCTATGCAATGACGGCCGGCATTGGCTTGATGATTGGCGCAGCCTGTATTGGTGGTCACATGAATCGCTATGCGCCACCTGATTCTATTTTGGCCAAAGAGGCCATTGATGCGGTTCAGCGGTCAGGCCATAGCGGCAATGTATTAAATGATTATCAGTTTGGAGGGTCGCTCATATATCGTGGCATTCCGGTGCTGATTGATGGACGAGCTGACTTATATGATCAAAAGGTCATGGGATCTTATGTCGATGCAATGATTGATGGCAAGGCTGAGGCCTTTGACCGGATTATTGAGCAATATCAACTTACCTGGACTTTGCTCGTTCCAGACTCACCAGCAATTGCCTACTTTGATCATCAGGCTGGTTGGCAGCGTTATTACGCCGACCCATTTGCCGTGGTTTACTTCAAGATTCCTGGGGTAAATTAAGCTCATGAGGCTATTGAAGGTCTTTCTTGGTTTATTAATGGCTTGTATATTGACCATCTCGTTAACTGCTTGCGATTCATTCAAGCGGCCTGAGTACTGGTTATGTCAAGGCACAACCACTCAGCAAGTTTTTGACCGGAATAATGTGCTTTTAGAGCAATACTCAGGTAGCGACCCAGTCATGCTAGAAATGTTTGGTGAAAAAATTTATCAATTTCTTTCTCCATCCTATAGCGGTGAATACAGGGTGTGTCCCACATCATCCACCCCCAAACTACTTTCATTTCAGTCGGGCGAATGCAATGGCAGTCAGGGCGATGGTCAATCGACTGCACTTGACTCGAAATATCCTTTGCGCAAGGCAAGTCTATATTTGGAGACCGGCCAATTAATCATTGGTGAATTACGTTCATTTGGCGATAAAAAAATTATCAGTAATGGTGCCTTTACTTGTCATAGTTTGGGTAATGCATTTAGCTTTAATGATTTCAATCATGCTAAAGATTAAACGATCACACCTCGAGTTTTTAAGCATCATCACTTTGCTGGAGATCCCGATTCTATTGGCTTTCAAGTGGATGCTGGGGGACTATAGAGAGCCGCGTTTTAATGTTTGGCCTGTTACTGAATGGCTTATTAACTATCAAGGTGGTTTCGTGCGGCGCGGTCTTGTTGGGGAGATTCTGTTGCGATTATCCGATCCATTCAGTGGCATTCTGCCCAATCTATATCGACTTACTTTGCTGTCTTACGTCCTGTATGTGGCGATCTTTTTCGCTGTATATTTTTCTGCAAAAATCCGTCGCTATCGAGTCCTCCTGATCGCCTTATTAATTCAAGGCGGCATCTATCACATGGGCATTAGTGCTGATTTTTATACCCGCAAAGAAAATCTATTTCTCATATTATTTGGCTCCATCTGTCTGCTTTACATCAAATCTACGCAGCATTTAGGTAAGCGTAAGGACTATTACTTAATGAGCCTTACTGTCTTGGCTATGATCTTTGGCCCCGTGATGGTATTGATTCATGAGGCCTATTTTTTTATGAGTATGCCAATGACGGCATTGCTGATGTGGATCGCTTGCAAAGAAAACCCGACATGCCGCTTTTTACGCTTAGGGTTGGCGGCCTACATTCTTGAGTGCGCAATACTGTTCATTGTCTGCTCACTTCATCATGGTGATGTGGTCCTAGCCCAAACAGTATGGGATTCTCTGCCTTGGATAGATCGACTGAAATTGTCTCCAGCGGCGCCGTATTCACAATTTGCGGCCATTAGCTCTATTGGCTGGGGTTTGGGCCAACACCTCAGCACGATCTACGGCGTATTCATTAGCGGGGGAGTGTATTTATGGGCATTTTTTGTCCTGGGCAATGGTTTGAGCTTAAGTTATCTTGCTACCCAAATTTACCCCGCCAGTACGGAGGATTGCCCAAAGCGAATATATGGCCTGCTGATCGCTGGTCTACTGATGTCATCGGGCATGCTTCTGATTGCGGCGGACTGGGGAAGGTGGATCGCGTTTATCAGTAACCAGCTGATATTGCTGATATTTGCCCTGAATTGCTCCATTCTGGCAAAGCAGCCGGAGAAGTCCGCATTCTTCCTTTTCTTGATCGAAAAATTGGGGAAATGGGTCAAAATCAATCTAAATGGCCTATTTTGGGGCTCTTTACTCTATGGTCTGGCCTTTCAGATGCCTGAATGCTGTGTCCAATACCCCAATATTTTTGCATTTCAATCACTATTTAGGTAATTTTTGATTTATATCAAATGAAATTGTGAGCCTTGATTAAAAATCATTCTTAAGGGAATTAGATAGATCTAACCCCTCGAAAGTTAATCAATATCTCTATGAGATGAAAGGCAAAAAATGTACACATTAATCACCAAGCTTCAATCTTCAGCTACTCGTCTGTTTAAGGGTGAAGAGGGCGTTACTGCAATTGAGTATGCCTTGATTGCCGCTTTAGTTGCGGTAGTCATTATTGGTGGCGCTACTTTGTTGGGTACTAACCTGAATACACTGTTCGTCAATATCGCCGGCAAGATCTGAGGTGTCTAATGAAAAAATATATCCCAATGGTAATTAGACGTTTCTCGTCTAAGAAGGATGGGGTTACTGCGATTGAGTACGCGTTAATTGCAGCCTTGATTGCGGTGGTCATTATCGGTGGGGCCACTTTATTAGGTACGAATCTAAATACGCTTTTTGAGAATATTGCAGGGAAGATCTAATTGATTGGTAAGAGCATGCTAGATTGGTATCCAGTCATTGGGTTGCTACTGATAGCATGCTTAACTGATCTTTTATATCGGAAGATCCCAAATATGCTGTTGTTGATTGCCGGTGTTTATGGCTTGGTTTCTTCTGCAATGGGGTTCGGGCATGTTGTGATTGTCGATGCTGTATTGGGCTTAGTTGTCGGCTTGATGATTTTTAGTTTTCCATATTACAAGTCATGGATCGGAGCAGGGGATGTCAAGTTAATGGGGGTGCTCGGTATTTATTTTGGCCCTAGCTTAATCTTATCCGCCGCTATTTATTCGATGCTTGCAGGTGGAGTTCTAGCCCTCATATATATGCTTAGGCAATCACACGCAAAGGAGTCGCTTGGTAACTTGATGAAGCTGAAAATCAGCGATGTACAAATGCCATATGCAACTGCAATTTTTGTCGGAAGCTGTTTCGCAATTTTAATGTCACGAGAGTAATTAATACGATGCCCCAAAAACGAATACTTATCGCCTTGATTATCGCCTCTGTTGCCGGTTTATTAGCGATTGTCATCGCCACGATTTGGCTCAAGAGTAGCAACCCCGTCAATAAAACCCAGGTGGTAGCGGCCTCTAGAAGCATTGCCGCTGGTGTGGCCCTAACGGCAGACGATTTGAAAATGATTGATTACGATAGAGGCGATGTGCCACTCGGCGCTTCACCAAAAATTGAATTACTTATTGGTCGTGTGAGCAAAATCAACATCGCGCCTGGTG
>CANCBK010000127.1 GCA_947374315.1 Burkholderiaceae bacterium
CCAATGGCCCACAGAAGAATGGGCCATTTGGTGGTATTCAGGTCATGTTTGTGGGGGACTTATTTCAGTTGCCTCCAGTCGTCTCCAATGCGGATATGCAGGTTCTCTCTGAGCGCGGCTACGAAGGACCTTATTTTTTCTGTGCCATGGCCTTGCACCGCAAAGATGTCACGATGGTGGAGCTATCCAAGATCTTCCGCCAAAAGGATGCACACTTTGCTGGCCTGCTGAATCAGATCCGCATCAATCAAGACATTGATGAAGCGCTTGATACCCTCAATGCCGTTTGTTATGAAACCAAAAAAGAGATAGATGAGCAAACTATCACTCTAACTACGACCACTGCGCGTGCAGACCAAATTAATGGTGCAGGCTTAAGGGCGCTCACAACCGATGCCAAAGTCTACGCCGGCACTAGCTCTGGCAAGTTCAATGTGGACGATCGCAATCTGCCGTCGCCCAACCACCTCACTTTAAAGGTGGGTGCCAAAGTCATGTTTACCGCAACCGATAGTAACTTTCCCAAGCGCTGGGTAAACGGTACGATTGGGGTGGTGCGGGAGCTGTTACCTAATACCGTCAAAGTGATGGTGCAGAACGGGTCTTACTCAAATACAGTGGAGGTCAAAGGGCATCAGTGGGAGTCCTATCGCTATGACCACGACATGATGTCTGGCAAGATCTCACCAAATATTATTGGCACCTTTGTGCAGATCCCGCTCATGCTCGCATGGGCAGTCACTATTCATAAGAGTCAGGGTAAGACTCTCGATAAGATCAAAGTAGACCTCTCTTCAGGAGCATTTGCATCAGGGCAGGTGTATGTCGCCCTGAGTCGCTGCACCTCAATTGAAGGCATCACCCTTGAGCGACCTATACAGCCCAAGGATGTGAGCTGCGACCAAGAGGTGAAGCGTTTCTATCTCAACTGTTTGCCTGGTTAATCTTTATCAAGCCTTGACTTAGCAATAAAATAGTTATAACATTGTTATTACTATGAAAAAACAGTTGCACCTTCAAATCCGTCAAATAGGTAACTCTCGTGGAGTGGTTATTCCTAAGGCTATCCTTGAGCAGATAGGATTTGATGATCAGGCTGACTTGGTGATTGAGGGTGACAGGCTTGTATTAAGTAAACCCAAAAAAAATCCCCGTGAAGGTTGGGCTGAGGATTCAAGAGCAATTGCCGAGGCTGGTGAAGACGAATTAGTGTTGGGCGACTTTATGAATGAGGCTGATGAGGATTGGGTTTGGTAAAAAGTATCGTTTCACGAGGAGATATTTGGTTAATTAATCTAGATCCAACCATGGGAAGTGAGATTAAAAAGACTCGACCATGCGTTGTTGTATCTCCGCAAGAGATGCATGACTTTTTGCGAACCGTGATTATTGCGCCAATGACCACAAAAGGAAGGTCAGCATCCTATCGCGTGCCGATTACGCACGATGGTAAAAAAGGTTTAGTCCTCTTGGATCAGATTCGCACAATAGATAAAGCTCGCCTAGTCAAGCGATTAGGCGCAGTCAGCAACAAAACATTGGGAGCTAGTCTCGATATATTGCAGGCAACTTTTACGCCGTAGTTGGAAATCTAGAATCCCGCCGCTAATCCATCGCGGCGATGATCGCTACCAGCGATATAGGCATCCTTAGTTTCTTCGCCTATCAACGCAATCGCCTGAGCGCTACCAAAGTCCAAGCTATTTGCTGGCATCACAGTCACCTCATGTCCCATGGACTTGAGCCCCTCGACTACTACGGCTGGCATTGAGGATTCAACGGTGAGCTTGCCCACATCATCAATTCTCCAGCGTGGTGCATCTGAGCAGGCCTGCGGATTGAGATACTCATCGACAAAGCGCATCACGAACTGAATGTGTCCTTGTGGTTGCATATTGCCACCCATCACGCCAAATGCCATGGCGGGTTGATTGCCCTTGGTGAGGAATGCTGGAATGATGGTGTGGAAAGGACGCTTACCTGGCGCTACTTGATTGGGGTGGCCATCGACCAAACTAAAGCTCATGCCACGGTTATGGAAGGCAATGCCGCCTGGAGCAACGACGCCAGAACCAAAGCCTTTAAAGTTCGATTGAATATAAGAAATCATCATGCCAGATTCGTCGGCGGCGCACAGGTAAACGGTGCCACCAGCATGCGGATCGCCCGCACCATAACTACCCGCTTGATTGTGATTGATGAGTGCAGCACGGCTGGCCAAATAGTCCCTATCTAGTAGGGCGCTTGTTGGTACCCTCATTGTGCTGGCATCAGATACGTGAGCATAAGCATCGGCAAAGGCAATACGCATGGCTTCAACTTGCAGATGAATGCGCTGCGCAGAATTAGCGGGATATTGTTTTACGTTGGCGGCCTGCAAAATTCCTAGTGCGATTTGTGCCACGATACCCGAGCCATTTGGGGGGATCTCATGCAGGGTGTAGTCGCCATAATCAAAAGCTAATGGTTCAACCCATTCCGTTTGGTTGTGGGCAAAGTCTGCCATGGTGAAGCAGCCACCAGTACTTTGGGCAAAGTCGACCATGCTTTGGGCCAATTTGCCAGTGTAAAAAGATTCACCCTCGGTGTCTGCGATCTCGCGGAGCGTTTTCGCTTGCGCTGGGTAGCGCCAAATTTGGCCTGCAGCAGGTGCCTTGCCATCAATCAAGAAAGATTCAGTAAAGCCAGGTTGATTTTTCAGAATGGGGATTGCCTCGCGCCATTGACGGGCAATCACCGGTGAAACCGGAAAGCCATTCTCGGCAGAGTCAATTGCGCGCTTAAAGAGCTGTGCAAAAGGTAGTCTGCCAAATTTGCGAGATAGTTCAATCCATCCGGAAACCATACCCGGCACAGTGACGGTATTCCAGCCAATCAGATCCATCGCCGCCTTGCCAGAAAAGTAGTCTGGCGTCCAAGCTGCAGGAGCGCGACCAGAGGCATTCATGCCGTGGAGTTTCTTGCCATCCCAAATCAATGCAAAGCCATCGCCACCCAGGCCATTCATAGTAGGCTCCACTACAGTGAGTGTGATGGCGGTAGCCAAGGCTGCATCTACGGCATTACCGCCGTTTTGTAATGCTTCAATACCTGCTTGTGTGGCTAATGGCTGTGAGCTAGCAACAGCATTTTTGGCGAGAACTGGGGCGCGACCGCCACCAAATGGGGGAGAAATCAACATGGATCTAATCTATTCAATAAAAGGGGGTATCTCGGAGGACTGAGTGCAAACACAAGCTTAATCAATTTTAACGTTTGCAGACTTGACGATTTTTGCCCATTTGTCTTGCTCAGTTTGGGTGATGATAGTTAGTTGCTCTGAATTCGCGAACTGCGGATGAATGCCTTGATTTGCAAGACGAGTTTTAAAGTCTGGATTAGTCAAAATTTTCCGAATTTCTTTTTCTAATCTTGCTGCAATAGCAGGAGATGTTCCTTTGGGGGCGTAGATTGCGTACAGGTTTTCTACGTCAAACTGCTTCATGCCATCTTGGCCTAGGGTTGGAACATTAGGCATTAATGGTGAACGCTCTGGCGCGGCAATTGCAATCGGACGCAACTTACCACTTTGAATATGTGGCAGGGATGCAGTTACGCTATCAAACATCATGAGCGTATTACCA
>CANCBK010000128.1 GCA_947374315.1 Burkholderiaceae bacterium
GTGCAAGGTGGCTGAATTGAAGGTTCCTTTGGTAGTGGGTATTGGGATTGGTGATAATTGGGATGAGGCGCACTAAATCAGGAGACTAAAAATGACAATGAAAAAAGATCAAGATTCAAAAATAGTGTCTAGCGATAGAAGGGGTTTTATGAAAGCCTCCGCGATTACTGCAACATCAATGGGTATTGGTTTTGTGGCGGCCTCCGAGCCGGTCCTGGCTGCAGCGATTGAAACCGATTTCACTGGCATTAAAGCTGGCGAGCAAATGATTCCGGTAGGAAGTTTTCAGTTACCCGCTTATGTTTCACGCCCAGAAAAAGCTAAAGGTAATTTGCCGATTGTGATCGTCACTAGTGAAATCTTTGGTGTTCACGAATACATTGCCGACGTCACTAGACGTTTTGCGAAATTAGGTTACCTTGCTATTGCCCCAGAATTCTTTACCCGAGCTGGCGATCCCAACACTTACGGCACCATTGCAGAGATTCAGAAAAATATCGTCGCTCCCACTACGGATATGCAAGTTCTAAATGATTTGCAGGCAGCTTTGGTGTGGGCCGGCAAGAATGGCGGGGATTTGAAAAAAGTGGGTGTAACCGGATTCTGTTGGGGCGGTCGCATTACTTGGTTGTCAGCCACGCTACCTCAGGTTAAGGCTGGTGTGGCTTGGTACGGCCGTGTCATTGGCGAAAAAACAGAAGGCAACCCGCGTCACCCCGTGGATCTTGCTGCGGATCTCAAGGCTCCAGTGTTGGGTCTATACGGCGGTGCCGATACCGGAATCTCTTTAGAGAGTATCGACCAAATGCGTGAAGCGCTTGCAAAAGCAGCCCCAAAAAATCCAGCAGCTAAAGCCTGTCGTTTCGAAATTTATCCAGATGCCCCACATGCATTTCATGCTGACTATCGTGCAAGCTATCGCGAAGGTCCTGCCAAGGATGGCTGGGAAAAATGCATTGCCTGGTTTAAACAAAACGGGGTTGCCTAATTTCTATGTCAGTTCTGCAAAGCATTTTGTTGGTAACAGCGCTAGCAGGAACGGCTAGCGTTCTTGTTGCTGCGAGTTTTTCTTTATCTTTGCTGTCGAAGATGGTTCACGGCATGGTCAGTGTCTCCGTTGGTATTTTGTTGGCCACTGCTTTGCTGCACTCCCTGCCTGAGGCATTCACGATGGCGGGTGCGAGCCCTCAGCTACTATTTGCTACCTTGCTTGCAGGGCTCTTAGGTTTTTTCTTGCTCGAGAAGATTGCTTTGTTGCGCCACAGTCATCACCATGAAGGGGATGGTCACGGCCATCACCACGGTCATGATGCTGAAGTAGCTGGTCGCAGTGGTTGGATGATTCTGGTCGGTGATGGATTGCATAATTTTGTGGATGGTGTTTTGATCGCTGCCGCATTCATGGCTGATTACCAGGTGGGCATCTTTACTGCGATTGCCATCATTGCTCACGAGATCCCGCAAGAGATTGGGGATTTTATTGTGCTACTCAATGCCGGGTTCACTCGAACTCGCGCTTTGATGTACAACTTCATTTGTGGTTTATCTGCAGTAGTGGGCGGCGTACTGGCTTACTTCTTCTTGGAAAAGGCGCATGCAGCAATGCCTTACTTGCTTGTGATTGCTTCGAGTAGTTTTATTTATATTGCCGTGAGCGATCTCATTCCACAAATGCATCGTCGCCCGCATTGGGCTGAGTCTTTGCGTCAAACGATTTTGATTGCT
Organism: Burkholderiaceae bacterium; assembly: GCA_947374315.1. The sequence continues at coordinate 1,726 of CANCBK010000128.1, forward strand.
TGTGGCGTTGGCTTGGTAATTTTGCTGTCGTTCTTACATTAAAGCGCTACCGGCCGACTTGGGTCGGCACACCATTCACTCCAACTGCCCGCATATAGACGTGAGCCCTTAAGGCCAGCGATTTCCATTGCTAGAAGGTTATGGCACGCTGTTACACCAGAGCCACATTGATGAATGACTTCGGAGGCTTTGGTGGATCCCAAGAGATCATGAAAGTCTTTGTACAACTGCCCTGGAGTCTTGAAAGCTTTACCAGAGAGATTTTCTCTGAAGCAATGATTAATCGCATGGGGAATATGTCCGCCAACTGGATCTAAAGTTTCATTTTGACCATGAAAGCGATCGTTTGCACGAGCATCAATGACGACACTTTGTTTGCTTTGCAGATTCTCCATGACGCCATTCGCTAGGACTAGCCCAACATAAGGCATGCTTGGTACCGGAGTGCTTGTGGCTTGAGCTTGGCGTGGCAGGGTGCCGATTGGGCCATTCCAGGCATCTAGACCCCCATCCAGCACTTGAACATTGGCATGGCCAGTAGCCTTGAGCATCCACCATAAGCGACTTGCGTAAACGGAACCTTGATTATCGTAAGCAATCACTGCGGTTTTTGAATCTATGCCTAGGCGTGATTTGGTTTGTGCCCAGGCCTCTGGGGTGGGAAGTGGGTGACGACCATTTTTTCCGGTTTTGGTGCCAGATAAATCCTGATCTAAATCGACATACAGTGCACCAGGAATGTGGCCTTCGAGATAAGACTTGCGACCTGCCAGTGGATCAACTAAATCAAAGCGGCAATCGCAAAGCAACACATTCTCGCCACTATTGAGGATTTCTTCTAACTGGTTTGCAGTAATCAGCGGAGTCATTTGGTATTCCCATTTCAAGAGAAATACAGCAGGTTTATTTTGTGCGAATCCATGTCGCTCAAGGCACAATTAAATTATGCGCCTTGATAGCTCATGGCGCGACGGTACCATTCATGGAAATGTTGCATGCCGTCCTCCATAGGGCTTTGATAGGGCCCCACTTCATTTTGACCCCGGGCCAGTAGGGCAGCGCGACCAGCATCCATGCGCTCCGCAATCTCGTCATCCTCGATACAGGTTTCCATATAGGCCGCACGCTCTGCTTCCACAAACTCGCGCTCGAAGAGAGCAATTTCTTCTGGGTAGTAAAACTCAACTACATTGCGGGTTTTATTTGGGCCCATCGGATGCAGAGTAGAAACACATAAAACGCCTGGATACCATTCGACCATCACATTGGGGTAGTAGGTGAGCCAGATGGCACCATGGCGGGGGGTCTTGCCTTCATGATGGCGCAATACTGCTTCATGCCACTTTTGGTAGACCGGTGAGCCAGGCTTCTCTAAATTCTTGTGAATGCCAACCGTTTGCACACTGTGCCAGTCTCCAAATTCCCAACGTAAGTCTTCACAAGAAACAAACTTACCTAGGCCTGGATGAAATGGAACAACGTGATAGTCCTCAAGGTAGACCTCGATAAAGGTCTTCCAGTTGTAATTGCATTCATGGACCTCTACATGATCTAGAACGTAACCTTCAAAGTTGAGATCGTCAGCAACGCCAAGCTTGGCAAGATCAGTGCGGACATCGCGCGCACCTTCAAATAAGAGTCCTTGCCAATTCTGCAAAGGAGATTTACCTAGATTGAGGCAGGGCTTATCTTCAAAATGGGGTGCGCCCATTAATTGACCGTTTAAATCATAGGTCCAGCGATGCAAGGGGCAAACAATGTTATCCGCTTTGCCCTTACCGTTGAGCATGAGCGCCTGGCGATGGCGGCAGACATTCGAGAGTAGTTCAACACCTTGCTGGTTTCGAACCAGCAAGCGCCCCTCATTTTCTGAGCTCAGGGTTTGGTAGGAGC
>CANCBK010000129.1 GCA_947374315.1 Burkholderiaceae bacterium
TATGGAATTTTGTCAGCCTATATTGGTAAAACCAAATCCGGCGAAGGTCAATTTATTGACGCCTCTCTATTTGATTCTGCCTTAGCGTTCTCAATCTGGGATACAGCGCAGTATTGGGGCACAGGCGTTGAGCCATACAAGTTGGGTACTGCCAATCACATGAGCGCCCCCTATCAGGCTATGAAAGCCTCTGATGGTTACTTTGTGATGGGAGCCACCAATCAAAAACTCTGGAAACTCCTCTGCGACAAGATTGGTCGACCAGAGTTATTTGAAGATCCTTTATTTGTCACCAATCCACTGCGGTTAGCCAATCGCTTAATGTTGGCAAGCGCACTTGAGAAGACCTTCATTACCAAAACCAGTGATGAATGGGTTGACCTCCTCCTGGCAGCTGGCATTCCAGCCGGTCCAATTAACACCTACCCCGAAGCTTTTGATAGCGAGCATGGTCAGCACCGGAAGATGCGCATGGAGATTGATCATCCAATCGAAGGCAAGGTTCCCAATATCGGCTTTGCAGTCAAGATGATGGGCACACCGCAACAAGTGTCTCGCCACCCTCCTTTGCTTGGTGAACACACTGATGAGGTGCTTCAAGAATTAGGTATCGCCGACGCAGAACTCAAGGCATTAGAAGAAGGCGGCGCCTTTAATCCTTAGGGGGAAATTTTCCAGTTTCTGAGTATTAAAAAAGGACTCCGTAGAGTCCTTTTTCATTGCAGATGATTTACTTACTCACCAGCTGTAATAGCCATCTCTTGCGCTTCGAATGGATCTCTATTTGGCTTAACAGGCGCTGGCTTTTTAGGCTTTGTGCCAGGTATTAATTCAAAGTCTGGGGTAAAGACTGTCAAAGTGCCGCGCAACTGATCAAATACTTTGCGATCACCTTCAAACTTGACTTTGCCTTCAGACTGCAATTTATCAAATGTTGTTTGACCGCCCATGACTTGCTCGAGATCGCTACGATTTAATGTGACAGTCAGGTTTGGATTCTTTGCTTGCTGACCTTTGATATTAGTCAAGGCAGAGTTGCTCATCTCCACTACAAACTTCTCACCATTATCTGGGGTAACAAGGTTGATGGTGAATTTCATATCCGCCGCTTTTTTACTATCCATGCTGATTGCCAGCGCATTGAGCCACAGCTCAGTTGTCATACCTTTGATCATGTCAGGACCATTTGACTTAGGAGATGCTCCTGAAGGCATGTCATGACGAAGCTCATATGCAGCACCCAAGAAACTGTTGCGCATACTTGGGCTTTCTTTTTGATAGCCAATCTGCTCAAAAATATCTGCAAGTAAATCTTTAGCAGCGGTGTTATTCGGCTCTGCGTAAACTAATTTGTTTACGATCTCCATTGCTTCGCGATACTTACCCTGCTTATAAAGTTGCTTGCCTTTGGCCATGATCTTGGCAGAGCCGCCCATCATCTCTACATACAGCGGCGCAGAATCTTTTGGAGATAAGGGGGCCAAGGTTGCTGGATTTGCGTCCCAGTAACCAAGATAGCGATTGATGACTGCGCGGCTATTGTGCTCTTCAGAGCCGTGATAGCTATGAGCAGCCCATTGCTTTTTCAAGCTCTCAGGTTGTTTGTAGACGTTCTGAATTTCATTAATGGTGACACCATTGTTAGCTAAATGCAGAACTTCATTATGTAAATGCGCATAACTATCGCGTTGAGTACGCATCACTTCCTGAATACGCTCATTACCCCAGCGTGGCCAGGTATGCGAAGCAAACATGACTTCGCTTTCATTGCCATAACGATACAAAGCATTATTAATATTCTTGGACCAAGCCAAAGAGTCGCGCACTAAAGCGCCGCGCAATGTGTAAATGTTGTGAATCGTTCCGGTAATATTCTCTGCTGCCCAGAATGCCTTGAACTGCGGGAAATAGGTGTTCATCTCGGCAGGCGCTTCAGTACCTGGTGTGTTTTGGAATTCCATTTCCACACCATCTACCGTCATCTTTTCATATGGCTGATTGATATAAACGTTCGGCTCTATCAAGCCCAAGTTACCTGCCGCGGTATTTTTACCAATCGATTGGTCAACGTGACCAAATGGGCTACGTGGTAGTAGAACGCCATACTGGAAATACATACGACGGGTCATAGCGTTACCAGCGTAGACGTTTTCAGCAATGGCATGATCCATAAATCCAGCAGGCGCGATTACTTTCACTTTGCCACTCTTCACATCTGCCTCGTCCACTACCCCGCGCACACCACCGAAGTGATCACCATGGGAATGGGAATACACCACCGCTACCACTGAACGCTTTCCTAGTTTCTCGTTCACCAACTTAAGTGCTGCACGTGCCGTCTCTTTTGCCGTTAACGGATCAAACACAATCCATCCAGTATTAGTTTTGATGAAGCTAATGTTGGCTAAGTCAAAGCCACGCACTTGATAGATCTTTCCTGGTACAACCTCATAGAGGCCATAACCCATATTCAGAATCGCTTGGCGTTGCAAGGATGGGTGAACGCTATCAAAGTCTTTGCCCTGCAATAAGAACTCATAACTACCCATATCCCAGGCAACGTTACCAGCGTCAGCCATGATGGTCTTATATGGAGGAGCAGCGATAAATCCTTTTTTAGCTTCTTCAAAGTCACGCTTATCCTCGAATGGGAGAGTTTTGCGCAAACCATTTTGTAGCTCTACGGTATATGTAGATGGCGCCTTACCCTTAGCGTCAAAGTGCTTTCCTTGCATTGCCCCTGGATCAGCAACTACTCCCCCGCCTCCAGCAGCTAAAGCGGAATTACTAGAAAGGAGTGCAATGGACATTGCAATGAGCGTGAGTTGGGTTTTCATAGGGCCTTAAAGTGTTGCAGGGATTGGTAAAAAAGGTACTTAACGAATTTAAAGAGAGGACTGCCTTTGGGCAATTAGCCTTAGGGCTAATATTCTTTAATGAATAGAGGGCAAAAAAAAGATGAATTGCGCCCCGCCGCCCTTGGCGTCCCGATACCCAATATTCCCGCCATGGCGAGCAACGATGTGCTGGCAGAGCCATAAACCCAAACCCATGCCCGACTTTTTGTTACTGCCGGCAAGCAATTCAAATAGATGGGATTGGGCTTCAGTTGGAATACCGAAACCATTGTCAGCGATCAATACTTCCACCCCATCAGGAACATCATGGGTTTCAATCTTCAAGGTTTTTACGGTGGCGGATGATTCAGCCAGGGCTTGAATGGCATTGTTAATTAAATTCAGAAGGACTTGCTGAATTTCGGTTCGATTGACATTCACTAATGTGCTTGATGAGAGCCGGAGAACAACTTGAATATTTTTTGACTGAATTTCAGGCTTGGTAATCTTGAGAACGGATTCAATTAATTCGCCGAGCTCCACTTGTTCCGCGCCAATCTTTCCATCTGAAAAGATTGATCTGAGTGACCGAATAATATTTGCAGCCCTTTGGTTGTCTGACAATAAAGCCGATAAGACCTCTTGGTTCTGCTCAGCACTTAAAGTACCCTCCGCAAGCTTCTTCTGAAGAAATTGAAT
>CANCBK010000130.1 GCA_947374315.1 Burkholderiaceae bacterium
TAGAGCTAGAAATGGGGGTTTGGGACATAACATTTAAAATAATCAAAGACCTACACCAATATACTGCGTTTATGAGCTCATCAAAAAATTCCCTTGCCAACAAAGCCCAAGCTTGGTCGGCCCGTTTTACCGAACCCGTCGACGAACTAGTACAGCGTTATACCGCCTCTATCGGCTTTGACCAACGCTTTGCCTTAGTCGACATCGCTGGATCTTTAGCTCACGCTGAGATGCTAGCCACCCAAAAAATTATTAGCGCCCAAGATTTAGCGGATATTCAAAAGGGCATGACTCAGATCAAAGGCGAAATTGAGGCCGGTGAATTTCACTGGCAACTCGCCCTGGAAGATGTACACCTGAACATCGAAGCTCGCCTGACTGAATTAGTTGGCGATGCTGGTAAGCGCCTACATACAGGTCGTTCACGTAATGACCAAGTAGCTACGGATTTGCGTCTCTGGTTGCGCGGCAGCGTTGATCAAATTGCAGCCACTCTTAAAGCTTTACGTATCGCCCTGCTTGATCTTGCTGAGACTCACTCGGCGACGATCATGCCCGGACATACTCACCTACAAGTAGCGCAACCCATTACTTTTGGTCATCACTTGATGGCGTACTACGAAATGTTTAGTCGCGATGCAAGCCGCTTGGCAGATTTGCGCACCCGCTTTAATCGCCTGCCACTCGGTGCAGCCGCATTGGCTGGAACCACCTACCCAATTGATCGCGAGCAAGTCGCCAAGACTCTCGGCTTTGATGGCATCTGCAATAACTCCCTAGATGCGGTATCTGATCGTGACTTCGCGATTGAGTTCTGTGCGTTTGCATCGATCTTGATGATGCACGTCTCCCGCTTATCTGAAGAGCTAGTGCTTTGGCTTAGCCCACGCTTTGGCTTTATTGATTTACCAGACCGCTTCTGTACTGGTAGCTCGATCATGCCGCAGAAAAAGAACCCAGACGTTCCTGAATTGGCTCGCGGCAAAACTGGTCGTGTCTATGGCGATTTAATCTCTTTATTAACTTTGATGAAGAGCCAGCCACTGGCATACAACAAAGATAACCAAGAAGATAAAGAGCCTTTGTTTGATGCGGTTGACACCGTACAAGATACCTTGCGCATCTTCGCTGATATGGTTCCGCATATTCAGGTTAAGGCCGATGTAATGAAGGCTGCAGCTGAAGAAGGCTTCGCAACTGCAACTGACTTGGCTGATTACTTAGTTAAAAAAGGTTTAGCCTTCCGCGATGCCCATGAAGCAGTGGCCCACGCCGTGAAAGCCTGCGTTGGCCGTAACTGCATGCTCACCGATTTAACGCTGCCAGAACTGCGCTTTGCTTGCGGCTTAGATAATCGCCCAGAGTTGATGAGTGATGATGTCTTTGCCCTATTGACTGTAGATGGCTCAGTTAACTCTCGTCAACATGCTGGTGGCACCGCTCCCGCGCAAGTACTTGCTGCAATCAAACGGGGTCGTGCAGATCTCTAAACTGCATGGGCTTTTGGGGAACGCTCTCAGCAGGAATTGACCGACTAAATCAATTCCTGGGCAAGATTGCTAGCATCATGATCTTGCTGTCTTGTGTAGTGTCAGCCGCCAATGCTGTACTCCGCTATAGCTTAGACATGAGCAACAACTGGCCACTGGAATTACAGTGGTATCTGTTTGCAGCCGCCGTCATGCTGGGCGCTTCGTACACCCTGAAACGCAACGAACATGTTCGGGTAGATTTAATTTACTCACAACTCTCGGATCGCGGCCGTCTTTACGTTGATCTTTTTGGTTTGATTGTCTTTTTAATGCCAGCCTGCATATTATTTACCTGGCTATCTTGGACCACCCTGTTCTACCCATCCTGGCTAGTCTCGGAGCATTCGCTCAATGCGGGTGGTTTGTCACGCTACCCCATTAAGTTCGTCGTACCTTTTGGTTTCTTTATGCTGAGCCTGCAAGGAACATCCGAAATCATTAAACGCATTGGCGCACTCAGAGGCAGAGCAACATTACCTACTGCCGATCTCCATTATGAAAAGCCCGTGCAATGATTCCACTTGAATGGATGCCACCGTTGATGTTTGGCGGACTCATTGTGTTTATGTTGATCGGCTTTCCGGTAGCTTTTTCTTTGATGGCTGCGGGGTTATTTTTTGCTGGCATTGCGATTGCTGAGAATTTCTTTGGCTTGCCATTTTTACAAGCCATCCCTCAACGCATCTTTGGCAGTGTCCTCGCAAACGATCTCCTACTAGCCATTCCTTTCTTTACCTTCATGGGCGCCATTCTGGAGCGCTGTGGCCTTGCTGAAGAAATGCTGGACTCCATGGGTCAGCTCTTTGGGCGCATTCGGGGCGGTCTTGGCTACTCAGTGATTATTGTGGGATTCATCTTAGGGGCGATTACCGGCACCGTAGCTGCTCAGGTGATCGCTATGGCGATGATCTCGCTGCCGGTAATGATGCGTTACGGCTACAACATGCGCTACGCTACGGGCGTTTTGGCGGCTTCTGGGACCATTACCCAGCTAGTGCCGCCCTCCTTGGTGCTGATTGTGTTGGCTGACCAACTAAAAACCCAAAGCGGCAGTGCGGATGTGGGCAGCATGTACTTAGGCGCCTGGGGTCCATCCCTCCTGCAAATTGGTCTTTTTGCCCTTTACACCTTTTTCCTTTCGCGCTTTAGACCCGACCATCTCCCTGCCGCCCCAGAGAATGAGCTCACCCTCACAGGTTGGGCGCTTTGGAAAAAATGTCTCATGGGAATCATCCCTTCAGCAGTGCTGATTTTCTTGGTGCTGGGAACCATCATGACGGGCATCGCCACTCCAACCGAGTCTGGCGCCATGGGTGCGATGGGTGCATTGCTCCTAGCTTGGATACGCAGGGCAAGCATTCCTAATCTCAAAGGATTGATACAAGAGGCCTACCAAAACACGATGCGTATTACTGCAATGGTGGTGTTCATCTTGATTGGCTCTACTTGCTTCTCAGTTGTCTTTCAGGGTGTTGATGGCGGTCACTGGGTGGAAGAGTTATTTTCCAATTTGCCAAGCGGCTGGATTGGATTCTTAGTGGTTGTGAATCTGTTTGTTTTCTTTTTGGCATTCTTCCTAGACTTCTTTGAAATTGCCTTCATCGTTGTACCTATGCTGGCACCAGTCGCAGTCAAGCTACTCTCGCCAGTGCTGCTTGCCTCCATGAATGGCAATCCTCAAGCGGCAGCTAGTGCAGCACTAGTATGGTTTGGTGTGATGCTCTGCGTGAATATGCAAACCTCATTTATGCACCCGCCTTTTGGATTTGCATTGTTCTATCTGCGTGGGGTGGCACCCAAAGAGGTTAAGAGTAGCGATATCTACTGGGGCGCATTACCTTGGGTGGCTCTACAGCTCATCATGGTAGTTGTGGTGGCGGCATTCCCAGTGCTAGTCACCACCCTCCTTGA
>CANCBK010000131.1 GCA_947374315.1 Burkholderiaceae bacterium
CAGAAAAGATTGACTACTAGGCCGGCAATTACCAGGCCAGCAGCCATGACTTTCCAGCTTGGCAAAGCCTCACCCAGAAAGAAGGCTGAAGCCCCCATTCCAAAAATGGGCACTAGTAAGGGTGCAGGCGCAACCACAGCTGCTGGGTGTTTTGAGAGCAACCAGCCCCACGCCGCATAGCCAAAGAGAGTGTTAGCCCAAGATTGCCAAAATACGCCAACCCAAGCCCCCATAGGGGCTGCAAGGGCAACTTCCCATAAATGACTAGCATCACCCTCAAAGATCAGCGAGATGACCAGCAGAGGCGGAATGGAGAACGCGCTCCCCCATACGACATAGGACAGCATATTGATGGCGCCTGCCCTACGGCTCACCGTATTAGCCACACCCCATGAGAAACCAGCAAACACCACTAAAGCGAGACCCAAGAAAGTCGTCGTGGCATCTGTGTGCAGCGCAATAATTACCAAACCCGTCATTGCTACCGCTACAGCAACTGCCTGATAGAGCCTCAAACCTTCCTTAGCGAAGAACATCGCGAAACCAATGGTGAAAAACACCTGCGTCTGAATAACCAAAGAAGCGAGCCCTGGAGAAATACGTCCATCAATCGCAAAGTACATAACACCGAACTGCCCCACCCCAGTTGCCAAGCCATAGATGCATAAGTTGCCCCAGGAGACCTTAGGTCTAGGCATAAAAAATACCACTGGTAGTAAAGCAAAAATGTATCGCAGAGCTGCGAAGAAAAATGGTGGAAAGCTATCGAGAGAAATCTTAATCACTACAAAGTTAGTGCCCCAAACCGCAACGATAGCGAGCGCCAACAACAAGTGGCTCGCTGGGAGCCCAGGATGTGACCGTGAACTGCTTTGTATTTTTGAACTACGCACTAGTGAGCAATTCAGCAGCGCGTTGCGCAATCATCATGGTGGGAGCCGCAGTATTGCCAGAAGTAATTGTTGGCATCGCAGAGGCATCTACTACTCTCAGATGATGAATGCCTCTCACACGTAATTGTGAATCGAGCACTGCCATCGGATCGTCATTACGCCCCATCTTACAAGTGCCCACTGGATGAAAAATCGTCGTACCAATATCACCAGCAGCTTTAATGAGTTCTTCATCAGTTTGATATTGCTTACCCGGCTTGTACTCATCTGGTGTGTATGGCTTAAGTGCGGGGCTCTCCACAATCTTACGCGTGAGGCGCAAAGAGTGTGCAGCCACTTTGCGATCTTCATCTGTTGATAAATAGTTTGGCGCAATCACGGGAGGCGCCTCAGGATCGACTGAACTGATGTGCACACTTCCACGAGAGGTTGGGCGCAAGTTGCAAACGCTTGCAGTAATTGCATTGAAGGAATGTAAATCTTCGCCAAACTTTTCTAACGAGAGTGGTTGTACGTGATATTCCAAATTTGCTGAAGGCTGATCGGGCGAACTGTATGCAAAAGCGCCTAGCTGTGAAGGGGCCATCGACATTGGACCAGAGCGCTTAAACACATACTCCATACCGATCATTAACTTACCCAATAAAGAATTCGCCTTGGTATTTAAAGTCTTGATGCCATTAACTTTGTAGATCATGCGCACTTGCAAATGGTCTTGTAAGTTCTCGCCCACACCAGGTAAATCGGCAACCACTGGAATGCCTAGCTTATTGAGGTGCGCAGCTGAGCCAACACCTGAGCGCTCTAGAACCTGCACGCTACCAATGGCACCTGCACTCAAAATCACCTCGCCTGGATTAGCAGCATCGGAAGCAGTGCAATGCACATCGATGGTTTTTCCATCTTTAATATATTGAACACCGTAGCAATTTTTCGAACTTGGATCAATCAATAATTTATTGACCATAGCTTCAGTCACTACAGTGAGGTTGGATCGCTTGGCGGCATCGCGCAAAAATGCTTTAGAAGTGTTGAGCCGCCAACCTTTGCGCTGACTGACATCAAAATACCCAACCCCAAAATTATCACCCTGATTAAAGTCATCTGATGCGGGGATACCAGCTTGTACTGCTGCCTCCCTAAAGATATCCATGATGGGCCAACGCAAGCGCTGCTTAGAAACAGTCCACTCGCCACCTTTGCTGTGCCACTGATTGGCAGCGCCGTGATAGTCCTCAAATGATTTATAACGGCGCAATGCGTTTTGCCAAGACCATGACTCATCACCGGTTGCGGCCACCCAGGAGTCATAGTCACCAACCTGACCACGCATATAAATCATGCCGTTGATAGATGAGCATCCACCCAGCACCCTGCCACGCGGATACAGAAGTGAACGGCCATTTAGACCTTTTTCAGCAGCAGTCTTAAAACGCCAATCTGCCCTGGGGTTATCGATGCAATATAAATAGCCAACCGGTACATGAATCCAGATGTAGTTATCGTTCTTGCCAGCTTCAATTAAGAGCACCCGTTTAGCGGGATTCTCGGTCAGGCGCTTGGCTAGCATGCAGCCTGCACTGCCAGCACCAATGATGATGTAGTCGTAGGTGTTGCTTGATAAGGCTTGAGTCATATGCTTAATGAGAAATAACCATGTAGTTCGTAGTATCTATTATTTACTAAAATTTAGTCTTGACTTAACCCTGGATAGATCGAAAAAGCAAATGCGAGCCTTAAATCATGAGCAAGTATTTGGACACCTCAGAAATGCTGCATTTTCAGCGGAAGAGGCTGCAGAATTTTTGGAGATCTCGATGCCAACTTTTCGACGATATGTTCAATCAGGGAAAATAAAGCCTAAAGAGATTATTGGTAGAAGTCAGTTATTCGGAGCGATTGATCTACGCAAACTCAAACAGAAGCTTGGATAGGGCCTTATAGGCTCTGGCGCAAACTCAGGTCCAGCTTTTGACAGACTAGAAATCGTCCAGGATCTCAGCTTAATGAATTCAATGCCATTACTATCGAGCTCCGAGCAGCCAATGGATCATATTGCCCAGCACCTAGGCAATATGCGAATTTAGCGCTTTAGTAAATCCAAGAAAGCTGGGTTGAGAAATAATCTTTCTCGACCCACTTTGACATCATGTAAAACACCGATATCGCATAGGCGCTTCAGATAGACAGAAGCTGTCTGACGCTTTGCTAAGTTAGCATCCACCACATCACTAATACGGCAATATGGCTGAATGAAGATCAGGTCCGCTAGTTCGCGTGTATAGATCTGAGGTGCCTGCTCACGAATCTTATTAGCCGTTGCATTTAACAGTGAGCGGATGCCCTTGATCTTGGCGGTGGTTGATATGGCAGTTTCAGTAACGGCTTTGAGCATATACAGAATCCATTCTTCCCATTGCCCGCTAGCGGTAACTGCATTGAGTAGGCGATAGTATTCGGCCTTGTTCTCAATAATGTAGCGAGACAAGTAGAGGACAGGGATGCTAAGTAATTCTTTTT
>CANCBK010000132.1 GCA_947374315.1 Burkholderiaceae bacterium
AACTCCCCTGCTTTTGCCTCTGCGGTATAGCCACCATACTCTGCATACTTGCCCTCAAGCTCAGCAGCCTTCATGTAATCTTCATCAGTGGCGTCTGGGTTGGCATAGATAGCATCGCGTTCAGCCGCAGCCTTCCACATCTCTTCGTGACCCATCATCACCACATCAAGTACGCGCACATCTTCATACGCAAACTGGTCTTGGCGCAATTTACCCAAGCGAATGCCGGGATCTAGACTGACGTTTCCACTGGTGGGCTCCAACTCTCCACCCAAAATCTTCATGAAAGTGGATTTGCCGCAACCATTGGCGCCGATCAGGCCATAGCGATTACCGCCGCCAAACTTAACGGAGATGTTTTCAAACAGGGGTTTTGCCCCAAACTGCATAGTGATATTAGATGCTGACAGCACGGATGTATTCTTACTTTCTGATAGGTCAATTCGAGGGTGCCGATGCAGGTTTTGCATCAAAGACCGTTATTTTAACGGCTTGCGAGTAAAAAAGCCGTAAATTAGACTTTGAGCTTAAATGGTGTGAAATCCGTATGAAGGTCGTAGTGGTCCTGATTTTCCCTGCGCTTCAGAAAACCCACCACCCAGTACGTTAAGGGGGTTGCCAGAACCTCCCAGGCAGTTTTAAGGATATATTGAGAGGCGGCAACAGCCAAGACCTCATTTATCGGCCACAGGCCGTAAAAAGCCAGTAAATAGAACAACGAAGAATCCACCAGCTCACCACTTGCTGTCGACCCGATAGTGCGCATCCAGAGGAAGCGCCCCTGGGTCAAAATCTTCATTTTGGCTAAGGTGTAACTATTGACAAAGCTGCCACACCAAAAGGCCGCCATGGATGCCAGGGCGACACGCCAAGAATTGCCGAATACCGTCTCCATCCCCTGCTGGTAATTGGCCATATAGCCACCAGGAGCAACTGGCAAAGCAATCACTAGTTGCGCCATGATGGCGGCAAAGGCCAAAGCCGTAAAACCCGCCCAAACTGCTCGCCGGTCATAAGCATAGCCATAAACTTCAGTCAGGATATCGCCAAAAAAATAGGCAATTGGGAAAAAGAGGATTCCAGCACCAAATGTCACGCTACCAAAATAGGGCAAGTCCAGCACGGCAGCTTTGCCGGCGCCGATAAAATTTGAGCACAGCAGAACAACGACAAAGGCTGCCAATATCAGATCGTAGTAACGGTGGTGGCGTCTAGGTGCGTCCATCAAGCTGGAAAAAATGGATAATAGAAAGAAGAATATCTGTATTCCTGGAAATTCACAGGAAGCACATTAAAAACCAAGATTGGATGATTAAGAACCATGAGCAAAGCTAGCTTTAATTGGGCAGACCCCCTACTCCTTGATACACAACTGACAGAAGACGAGCGCATGGTGCGTGATGCAGCCGCTGAATATGCTCAGGGTCGTTTAATGCCACGTATTCATGATGCCTATCGTAACGAAACAACTGACCCAGCCATTTTTCGAGAAATGGGTGAACTAGGTCTTTTGGGGATCACCATTCCAGAGCAATACGGTGGCGCAAATCTCAATTATGTTTCTTACGGATTAATTGCCCGTGAAATTGAGCGTGTGGACTCTGGTTACCGCTCTATGATGAGCGTGCAGTCGTCCTTAGTCATGGTCCCTATCAATGAATTTGGTAGTGAAGCACAAAAGCAAAAATACCTCCCTAAGTTAGCTACTGGTGAGTGGATTGGTTGCTTTGGATTAACTGAACCCAACTTTGGTTCAGATGCTGGCGGCATGATCACAAGAGCTAAAAAAGTTCCTGGTGGATTCTCACTCACGGGATCCAAGATGTGGATTTCCAATTCCCCGATTGCAGATGTATTTGTTGTCTGGGCAAAAAATGATGAGGGCTTGATTAGGGGCTTCATCCTCGAAAAAGGGATGAAGGGTTTATCTGCTCCGAAGATCAGCGGCAAGATGGGTCTACGCGCCTCTATTACCGGTGAAATCGTGATGGACGAAGTTTTCGTTCCAGCTGAAAACGAATTCCCGGAAGTTACCGGCCTCAAAGGCCCATTTACCTGCTTGAACTCAGCACGCTATGGCATTGCCTGGGGAACACTCGGTGCTGCTGAGTGGTGCTGGTACGCTGCACGTCAGTACACCATGGATCGCAAGCAATTCGGTCGTCCTCTCGCCGCTAACCAATTGATCCAGAAGAAATTGGCTGATATGCAAACTGAAATCACGCTAGCCCTTCAAGGTTGCTTGCGTTTAGGTCGCATGAAGGATGAAGGCATTGCCGCACCAGAAATTACCTCTATGATGAAACGTAACTCTTGTGGCAAGTCTTTAGATGTTGCTCGCCTAGCTAGAGATATGCATGGTGGAAACGGCATCTCGGATGAATATGGTGTTGTACGTCATATGCTGAATCTGGAAGTCGTTAATACCTATGAGGGCACTCATGACATTCACGCCCTGATCTTGGGTCGCGCGCAAACCGGAATTCAGGCCTTTAGTTAAAGGCCAAGCTTGGTGATGAGGTCTTTTGCTGTTTTTGCAAAAGCTTCATCACTATCATTTTCAAGTTGCACGAAATGATCTTCGCGATAGCTCGGAAAATTGCGAACGATTGAGGATTGGTACGATGGATCGTAGTGCATTACCAATAACTCCTCTACCACACTTCCAAAGTCACCCACATCAATTGCCTCATGCCATTTAGCAATTTGGATCTTGCCATAACGTGATACCAGCAAACTGAGCTTTTCTTTAAAGCTTTCTGGATTCTCTAAGAAGTGGCGGTATTCACGCAGCAACCAACTTACCCGTGTAGCAGTGCTGGACCGAAGCTCAATGCATTGACCTGCTCGAATGCGCTCCATAAGGGGGTCAGGAATATGCAAGCCCCCCACTTTTTTACTTTCAGATTCTACAAAAACGATCTTGGATGGATCTAGTGAATTAAATGCATGCCATAGATTCGTCTCAAAGCCTTTTTGAGAGGGCTGCTCAATGTTTGGCTCATTGCCCAATACTGAGCCTCGATGAATGGCAAGCCCCTCCAGATCCAGAATTTGGTGGCCCAAAGCGCCGATTTCTTGAAGGATGCGAGTCTTACCACTACCAGTCATTCCGGCAATCACCTGAAAAGAAAAATCTTTAGCAGCTTGATCGAGACCATCAATCACAACGCGTCGAAAGCCTTGATAACCACTCTGTAACTGCATAGCCTTCCAACCAATACGATTGAGGATATGAGTAAAGGCACCGCTACGCTCACCACCACGCCAACAGTAAATCAGTGGGCGCCACTCTCTCGGAAAGTCGATGAGGGAATTTTCTAGGTGATTGGCAATATTGCGGGAGACATACGCGGCACCTAATTTCTTAGCGGCAAATGG
>CANCBK010000133.1 GCA_947374315.1 Burkholderiaceae bacterium
TGGATCGTACGTCGCGCTTTCTTAATTGGCCGCACTGCCTTGCAGTTAGATCGTAGCTTTGCAGGTCTTGCCGCTAAAGGTGTCGCCATTTGGATTGGTTGGCAAGCCTTCATCAATATGGGCGTGAACCTCGGCCTCCTTCCAACCAAAGGCCTGACTTTGCCATTGGTAAGTTATGGTGGTTCTGGAATTTTGATGAATGCAGTTGCTGTAGCAATGTTGCTACGCATTGATTTTGAAAATCGCATTCTCATGCGTGGAGGGAAGCTTTGACAAAACCCTCAATTCTGGTGATGGCTGGCGGTACTGGTGGGCATATCTTCCCAGGGCTTGCTGTTGCCGAATATTTGCGAATTTGTGGTTGGAAGGTCTCTTGGTTGGGTAACCAAGCAGGCATGGAGTATCGCCTTGTGAAGTCTTGTGATTTTCCATTCGAGGCAGTTGAGTTTGGCGGTTTGCGCGGTAAGGGATTAAAAGCCAAGTTGATGCTACCTATCAACTTGATCCGCGCTTGTTTTCAAAGCTGGAAGATTATGCGCCGTGTAAAACCTAATGTGGTTTTGGGTATGGGTGGATACATTACCTTTCCAGGCGGATTGGTGACCAAGTTCTTAAAGCTCCCATTGGTTTTGCATGAGGCGAATTCAGTTGCGGGTAGTGCTAATCGTGCCTTAAGCAAAATTGCGATGCGTACTCTTACTGGATTTCCGGATACGATGGCAAACGCAGAGTGGGTAGGCAATCCTATTCGCGAAGAGTTTGATCACATGCTTGCGCCTGCAGCTCGCTATGACCAGCGTCAAGGTCCGCTTTCAATCTTGGTGGTGGGTGGAAGTCTTGGTGCGGCGGCTTTAAATGAAAATATTCCCGTTGCATTGGCATTGATCCCGGCGGAGTCACGTCCCCAAGTGATTCATCAGGCGGGCGATAAGCATTTAGCGGATCTGCAAAAGCGGTATGCCGACGCGGGGGTAAAAGCAGATATTCGCCCGTTTATTGATGACATGCCGGTAGCGTATTCACAGGCAGATTTGGTAATTTGCCGTTCGGGCGCTATGACAGTTTCTGAAATTGCTGCTTGCGGTGTCGCTTCTTGTCTGATTCCTTTTCCTCATGCGATTGATGACCATCAGACTGCGAATGCAAAATTCTTATCAGATGCAAAAGCAGCCGTTTTATTGCCACAGCCATTTCTCAATCCACAAGATTTGGCATTGATGATTCAAAACTTCAATCGTGAAGAACTGAAAGAGATGGCATTAAGAGCGCATGCTTTAGCTAAGCCACACGCTACTCAGCGAGTGGCTGAAGTGTGCGCAGATTGTGCGGGAGTAGGTATATGAAGCATATTGTTCAGCAAATTCACTTCATCGGAATCGGTGGCGCTGGCATGAGCGGTATCGCTGAAGTACTGCTTAACTTGGGTTATCAAGTTTCAGGGTCAGATCTTGCCGATGGTGCAGTTACCAAGCGCCTTAGAGAGCTGGGTGCGGTAATTCACATTGGTCATGATCCTAAAAATATTGGCACTGCTGAAGCGGTAGTGATATCTACGGCTGTTGCCGGCAATAATCCGGAGGTGTTGGCTGCACGCGCAGCGAAGGTTCCGGTTATCCAGCGTGCAGTGATGCTGGGTGAGTTAATGCGTCTTAAGCAAGGTATTGCAATTGCTGGCACACATGGCAAAACAACAACTACTAGCTTGGTCGCATCAGTATTGGCTGAGGGTGGCTTAGACCCTACTTTTGTGATTGGCGGCAAGCTTAATTCTGCAGGCGCCAATGCGCGCTTGGGACGTGGTGACTTTATTGTCGTTGAGGCAGATGAGTCAGATGCCTCTTTCTTGCAATTGTTCCCCGCGATGGAGGTGGTAACCAATATCGATGCTGATCATATGGATACCTATCAGCACGATATGGCACGCTTAAAGCAGGCATTTGTGCAATTCATTCAACGTATGCCATTTTATGGTGTAGCGGTACTTTGTATTGATGATGCAAATGTGCGTGACATCATTCCGTTTGTATCTCAGCCAGTACTTCGCTATGGCTTATCAGAGGATGCTGATATTCGCGCAAGCAATGTTCGTGCAGACGGCACACAGATGCATTTCACTGTTGATCGTCGCACGGTACGCAGACACGGTAATAAGCCTGGCCCATTAAATGTCACGCTAAATTTGCCTGGCTTGCATAACGTACGTAATGCCTTGGCTGCAATTGGTATAGCGACAGAGTTGGGTGTGGGTGATGAAGCCATTACCAAGGCGCTCTCTGAGTTTGGCGGTGTCGGCCGTCGCTTCCAGCGTTACGGTGAGATTTCGCTGGCATCTGGTGGTAGCTTCACCTTGATTGATGACTACGGTCACCATCCGGTAGAAATGGCGGCAACCTTAGCTGCGGCTAGAGGCGCTTATCCAGATCGCCGTCTCGTTTTGGCATTCCAGCCACATCGCTTTACAAGAACGCGTGATTGTTTTGGTGAGTTTGTGCAGGTACTCAAAAATTTTGATGCATTGGTGTTGACCGATGTGTATCCAGCAGGCGAAGCAAAGATCCCGGGAGCAGATAGCAAGAGTTTGATGAAAGCGGCTATTGCCGAGGATAAGAATTCCAAAGCTTTATTAAATACAAGCGCAGTTGCTTATGCTGCAAACGTAGCCGAGATGCCAGAAAAATTAAGTCAAGTTTTAAAAGATGGGGATGTATTAATTACGATGGGTGCAGGATCAATTTCTGCTTTGCCACATACATTGTCGGAGGCAAAGCATGTCTAAGGTAGGTGCTAATTTGAGCTCCTGGGGCGATCGCGTGAAGACTAGCTTAGCTAGCTTGGATCTCAAGTCATTAGGTCGCGTTGGCGTATTGCTAGGTGGTAAATCTGGTGAGAGGGAAATTTCCCTCATGTCAGGGAATGGCGTATTAGAGGCTTTGCGTGCAAAAGGTGTTGATGCACACGCTTTCGATACAGGTTTGCGTTGTCCTACAGAATTAGCAAAAGAAAATTTCGACCGTATCTTTATTTCTTTGCACGGTCGTTTTGGTGAGGATGGAACCATCCAGGGTTTATTGGAATTATTGGGCCTGCCATATACGGGCAGCGGTGTATTGGCATCTGCTTTAGCAATCGATAAGATTGTTACCAAGCAAGTTTGGATTAGTAATGGACTTGCAACTCCTGAATATGAAGAATTAACCGCCGATAGCGATTGGAATGCGGTCGTAAAACATTTAGGTTTGCCTTTAATAGTCAAGCCAGCCCATGAGGGTTCTTCCTTGGGTTTAACCAAGGTGAAATCAGTAGATGAGTTGCCGGCCGCCTATAAGCTTGCTGCGGGTCTAGATAAAAAAGTCATTGCAGAA
>CANCBK010000134.1 GCA_947374315.1 Burkholderiaceae bacterium
CAATATCCATGCGGGAACTGGTGCCAACAATGTCATCCCTGGTGAGCTAGCGATTGATTTCAACTTCCGCTTCTCTACCGAGAGCAAACCAGAAGAACTTCGTAGCCGCCTTGAAACAATCCTAAGCACCGCCGGCCTGGAATTTGAGATTGACTGGGTACTTGGTGGCAGCCCCTTTATTACAGGCGATGGCGCTCTTGCTGGTGCCCTGCGCACCGCCATTAAACAAGAAACCAAAATTGATACAGAGCTCTCTACCACTGGCGGCACTAGCGATGGTCGCTTCATCGCCAAGATTTGCGATGAAGTGGTGGAGTTTGGCCCACTCAATGCCACTAGCCATAAAATTGATGAGTGCGTTATTGTGGATGATGTCGTGCCCCTCAAAAATATCTATCGAAAAACGCTCGAGCAACTTATTGCATAAGACGATTTAGTCAATTTATTACACATACATTCCCTAATGGACCCTGCGCCCCAGCAATCTCTTTCACTTGATCAATGCATTGATCAAATCACTCAACGACTTGAAGCTGCAGATTTGCATTATGGCCACGGCGCTATTGATGCCCAGAGCGAAGCCTTATGGATCGCGAGTAAACAGCTAGACCTTAGCCCTACTGACGCACTGGATCATTTGGATCAAGCGATGAGTGCCGAGCAAATCCGCCGAGCACTGGATGTTGCAGAAACTCGCATCTCCACTCGCAAACCTTTAGCCTATATTTTGGGTGAGGCTTGGTTAATGGGCGTGCCATTTTTTTCCAGCGAGCAAAGCATTGTTCCTCGCTCATGGATTGCGGAACTCATTGTGGATGGCTCACTTGAGCCTTGGTTACCCGCAGATGGCAAAGCGCTGGATCTTTGCACTGGCAACGGCTCTCTAGCGATTTTGCTGGCTTTAGCTTGCCCTGATATTCATGTGAGCGCTTGTGACATTAGCTTGCCCGCCCTCGCGGTGGCTTCGCGCAATTTGGATCGCCATAGCCTCACTTCACAAGTTGAGTTGTTTGAAGGCGATCTATGGGATGCTTTGCCAGAGCCACATGATGACAATCGCTTTGATCTCATTATCTGTAACCCACCGTATGTTAATGCCAATTCGATGAACACGCTGCCCGCGGAATATCATGCGGAACCTGCGCTAGCATTGGCTGGTGGAGATGACGGGATGGACCTTGTTCGTAAGATCATCGCTGGCGCACCAGATTACCTATCTGAGCGCGGCGCCATTCTGATTGAGATTGGGAATGAGTATGAGCACTTCAAGAAGGCCTTCCCCCAAATTCCAGTCATTTGGATGGATGTCTCCGCTGGTGACGAGCAAGTGCTGTTAATTCAGGCGGAAGACTTGCGTTAAGCGGTGATTAAGGCCCTAACCTAGCAATGGGCCTAGAGTTCTGCGGCAGCTGCAATTGCTTGATCAATGCGCTCTACTGGTATCACTCTTAATCCAGAAATTTTGGTCTTAGGCATATTTGCCTTCGGAATAATCGCGACAGTAAAGCCGAGCTTTGCGGCCTCCTTTAAACGCTCTTGACCCCGTGGGCATGGACGGATTTCTCCGGCCAAACCAACCTCACCAAACACGATTAATTCTTTTGGTAATGCCTTATTCCGAATCGATGATTGAATAGCCAATAACACCGCTAAGTCTGCTGCCGGCTCCGAGATCTTGACGCCACCGACTGCATTTAAGAAGACGTCTTGATCAAAGCAAGCCACCCCGGCATGGCGATGCAATACTGCTAAGAGCATTGCTAAACGAGCTTGCTCTAAGCCAACGGCCAAACGACGGGGATTTGGAATATGCGCCGTATCTACCAGCGCCTGAATTTCTACCAACAGTGGTCGACTACCTTCTTGAGTAACCAGCACACAAGCACCGGGCACCATCTCAGCATGTTGTGACAAGAAAATTGCAGAGGGGTTAGCAACCCCGCGCAGTCCTTTCTCAGTCATGGCGAATACGCCCAACTCATTGACGGCGCCAAAACGGTTTTTAATTGAGCGTACCAACCTGAATGAAGAGTGGGTATCACCTTCAAAATACAAAACGGTATCCACAATATGTTCAAGAACACGAGGGCCAGCCAAATGACCGTCCTTAGTGACATGACCCACCATCAATACACAAATGCCACTTGATTTAGCGGCCCGAGTTAATTGCGCAGCACATTCACGCACTTGAGCAACCGAACCAGGAGCAGAACTCAGTGCCTCCGAATACAAAGTCTGAATGGAGTCCACTACCAATACCTGCGGCTTCACGGTATCCATAATGGCCAAGAGTTTTTCTAGCTGGATCTCCGCCAATACCTCTAATTGTGGAGCATCAAGCGCTATCCGCTTTGCCCTCAACGCAATTTGAGCGGCAGACTCTTCGCCACTACTGTAAAGGACATGCATACCCGCAGCACTCATCTCGGCAAGCGCTTGGAGCAAGAGGGTCGATTTTCCAATCCCAGGATCACCGCCCAACAAAACCACGCCACCCGGCACTAAACCACCGCCCAGTACGCGATCAAACTCTTCAACGCCAGTACTAAAGCGTGGTAAGTCTTCTGCGGAAATAGCTGATAGCTTTTGACGGGGAAGTGATTGCGCCAAGCCCTGAAAACGAGAATTTGAACTTGCTTCGGGCAAGCCTTCTTCTAGCGTATTCCAAGCCTGACAGGAGGGACACTGCCCCTGCCATTTAGCGGAAGTTCCGCCGCATGACTGACAGATGTAAATGGATTTAACCTTAGCCAATGTATTACCTAATCATGAGTGAAGCTATAAAAATGAATTAATCGAGCTGGGTGCCCGCTTTGTTTTCCTGAGAACGCTTAGGCGCATCTTTCCGACGCTGCTCCACATCAGCCGCGCGAGCAGCTGCTGCTTTTTGTTTCTCTTCAAAATCCTTTTGATTGGCCGCACGTTCAGCAGCTTTCTCAGAAGAAGCACGCTCTGCGATTTTTGCTGCATCGCGCTGATCTTTGATGCTGGCACGTAAGGCGCGCTGCACTTCATGCAATTCCACTTCTTGCGCACGAATGGGATCAATCTCTTTGCGGTATTCAGCGCGAGACTGACTCAAACAGCGGTTCACCAAATACCGTTGATAGCATTCAGAGTTAGTTTTATCCCAGCGATATTTAGCCCAATCGCGCTGCAACTCCAACTCATGCTCAATCTTATCAAGCTGCTCTAACTGCGCTTCTTCAGCGGGGGTAGCGAATACTACATTGCTGAAACAGCAGATGAGTAAGAGGCCTCCAATCGAGAATGGCGCACGAAAAGACATAGCCTT
>CANCBK010000135.1 GCA_947374315.1 Burkholderiaceae bacterium
GGCAATGCCGGCTCTTGTCATGGCCAGATGTACAACATGGGCACTTTATTACGTCATGGATCTGATGTCCAGAAGAAGCTCTATCTCCCCAAAATAGCCACCGGCGAATTACGCCTGCAAACTATGGCGGTTACCGAACCCACCACCGGGACTGATACCACCAAACTGAAAACGACCGCTGTTAAAAAAGGTGACAAGTACGTTGTGAACGGCCAGAAGGTTTGGATCTCGCGCATTCAGCATTCTGACTTGATGATTCTGCTGGCGCGCACTACCCCACTAGCTGAGGTGAAGAAAAAATCAGAGGGTATGTCGATATTTATCGTCAACCTCAAAGATGCGATTGGCAAAGGCATGGCAATCCAGCCGATTGCCAATATGGTGAATCATGAAACCAATGAAGTGTTCTTCGATAATTTAGAGATTCCTGCTGAGAATTTAATCGGTGAAGAGGGCCAAGGATTCAAATACATTCTTGACGGCCTCAACGCTGAGCGCACCCTCATTGCCGCAGAATGTATTGGCGATGCCTATTGGTTTGTTGATAAAGCGCGTCGTTATGCCAATGAACGTGTGGTCTTTGATAGGCCAATTGGAAAGAATCAGGGGATCCAGTTTCCGATTGCGGATTCCTATATTGAAACTGAAGCGGCCAACCTCATGCGCTTTAAAGCTTGCGAGCTTTTTGATGCCAAACAAGCTTGTGGTGCCGAATCCAATATGGCCAAGTACTTGGCTGCAAAAGCTTCTTGGGAGGCGGCGAACGTGTGCCTGCAAACCCACGGTGGCTTTGGGTTTGCCAATGAATACGATGTCGAGCGTAAGTTTAGAGAAACCCGCCTCTACCAAGTGGCGCCCATTTCAACGAACTTAATTTACTCCTATGTCGCAGAGCACGTCTTGGGTCTCCCCCGCTCATTCTGATTCTTTGGGTATTTTTTATTGACTAAGTTTTTTGGATAAGTAATTACATGAGTATTCGCCCATTAGACGGCATCACCGTAGTTTCTCTAGAGCACGCCATTGCCGCTCCTTTTTGCACACGCCAATTGGCAGATTTAGGTGCCCGCGTTATTAAGGTGGAGCGGCCAGGAGCCGGTGACTTTGCCCGCGCTTATGATGAGCGCGTTAATGGCATGTCCTCTCACTTTACTTGGGTGAATCGCTCTAAAGAAAGTCTAACCCTAGATCTGAAGCAAGAGTCTGCACTTGCAGCATTGAAGGCGCTTCTAAAAACTGCAGATGTACTGGTACAGAACTTGGCTCCTGGCGCAGCAGCGCGCATGGGTCTGACTGCAGATTTGTTGCAAAAAGATAATCCCGGTTTAATTTTGTGCGACATCTCAGGCTACGGAAATAATGGACCTTATCGGGATAAAAAAGCGTATGACTTACTGATTCAAAGTGAGGCTGGATTCTTATCCGTTACTGGTACCCCAGAAACTCCTAGTAAGGCGGGAAACTCCATTGCCGATATTGCCGCAGGCATGTATGCCTACACCAATGTGTTGGCAGCCCTTTTACAAAGAGGCAAAACTGGCAAGGGGTCTACGATCGATGTGTCCATGCTGGAATCATTAGGCGAATGGATGAGCTATCCGCTCTACTATGCCTATGAAGGCGCTACCCCTCCTCCTCGCAACGGTGCATCACACGCCACCATTTATCCCTATGGACCATTTAAGGCTGGAGATGGGGGCACCATCATGCTGGGCCTGCAAAATGATCGCGAGTGGGTTTTGTTCTGCGAGGTCGTGCTTGAGAACCAGGCACTTGCCAAAGATGAACGTTTTGATAAGAATTTCAAACGCAATGAAAAACGGGATGAACTACTCTCGATCATTGATGCCTGCTTTAGCAAGCTGACCACCGAACAAGTAATTGCAAAATTGGATCAAGCCCAAATTGCCAACGCCCGTCTGAATGATATGCAGGGCTTATGGAATCATGATCAACTTAAAGCACGTGATCGTTGGGTACAAGTGGGTTCTCCTGTTGGCCCCATTTCAGCCATGCTACCCCCGGGTAGCAATAGCAGCTTCGACTACCGCATGGATGACATTCCCGCGGTAGGGCAACACACCAATGCCATCCTAGCCGAGCTAGGCATTCCAGTGAGCGAGATTGAGGCTATGCGCTCTAAAGGGGCAATTTAAAGCAAGGGTGAAGCTAAGTGTGCTGCGTTCTCTAGCAAGACACGCCAACGCGGTCGCTTAGCCCAGCTCGCCAGATCTACCATGTCAGATTGAGCTAAGTAAGACTCAATCAAAGTCTCGAGCTTGGCGCAAAACTCATCGTTATATACGATCAAACTAATCTCAAAATTAAGACGCAAACTGCGTTGATCAAAATTGACTGATCCAAAAATCGCTACACGCTTATCTATTAATAAGCTCTTCGTATGCAATAGGCCGCCATGAAATTCAGCGATATTGACACCAGCACCCATGAGATCGGCATAGAAGCTGCGGCTACTCCAGGCGACCAATGCGGAATCATTCAATTTAGGGACAATGAGAGTTACTTTCACGCCACGACCCGCTGCAGCCATTAATGCCTGAATCAAGCCATCATCTGGACCGAAGTAAGGCGTAGTAATGGTGAGCTCTTCACGCGCATCCATGATGGCAGATAGCAATACCTGATACAAGATATCGTCACGATATACCGGACCAGAGGAAAACTCTTGAGCCAGCACTCGACCCTCTGTCGGAGTTGCGGCTGGCGCTACATCGTTGAAGTGCGTAATCTTAGGATTGTCTACGCTCCAGTCAAATGAGAACGTCAGTTCAAATTGGGATGCAACTGGACCTTCAATTCTGACCATCGCATCCACCCACTCACCTACCCCCGAGTCTTGCTTAAAGCTGCGTGGGTCGACCATATTCATACTGCCAGTCCAAACAATGGCGTTATCAATCACAAATATTTTGCGATGCAATCGAAGGTCGGCACGGCGAAATTGAAAGCGGCCAACCTGAATTGGCAGAGCCTCAGTTACCTCAATACCAGCGCTTCTGAATCGGTTTGGCCAAACTGACTTAAACCAGTCTTTACTACCCAAAGAATCCAAGAGTACTTTGCAAACTACGCCTCGGTTAGCCGCCGCGATTAAGGCCTCGCCAACGCGATCAGCATCACCGCCGAGAGCCCATATATAGAATTCCAAATGCAGCGTTTTTTTCGCTTGATTAATCTCATCGATAAATAACTGCAAGATCTGAAGAGAGCT
>CANCBK010000136.1 GCA_947374315.1 Burkholderiaceae bacterium
CTTCGGTGAGCGTATCACCCAGTCTAAGCAGGCCGTGGTTTGGCAACCCAATAATGTCGCCAGGGAAGGCTTCATCTAAGATATCACGTCGTTGTGACAGGAAAGACAGGGCATTATTGGTGCGCACTTCTTTTCCGTTGCGACAAATCTTGAGTTTCATGCCACGTTGGAAATGCCCCGAGCAAATACGCAAGAAGGCAACGCGATCTCGGTGTGCTGGATCCATGTTTGCTTGAATCTTAAAGACCACCGCGGAGAATTTATTTTCAGCTGGACTTACTTCCCGTTGCAATGCTTTGCGTGATCCTGGTGATGGTGCGAGCTCTACTAAGGTATTGAGAATCTCGCGTACACCAAAATTATTAATGGCTGAGCCAAAAAATACCGGCGACTGACGGCCTGCCAGAAAGGCTTCCCGATCAAATGCGGGCATCGCATTTTTAATTAGATCTACCTCAGCAAGTGC
The DNA here is from genome assembly GCA_947374315.1 of Burkholderiaceae bacterium. The sequence goes on from CANCBK010000136.1 coordinate 467, forward strand.
ATTTTCAAGATCAGTACCTAAGCGCTCTTTCAGCGCAGGATCATTAATATCAACGATCGCATGAGAATCTTCGGTTACACGATCCTCACCTGCCTTGAACATGCGCATTTGGGAGTTGGCAATATCAATCACACCAGAAAATGATTTGCCCATGCCCACTGGCCACGTAAAAGGAACCACTTCAATTCCTAGTGCGGTCTCAATCTCGTCCATGAGTTCCATGGGCGGCTTTACTTCGCGATCCATTTTGTTGATGAAGGTGACGATTGGCGTGTTGCGTGCACGACAAACCTCAAGCAAGCGTAATGTCTGCGACTCAACACCATTCGCAGCATCGATCACCATGAGTGCCGAATCTACAGCAGTTAACACGCGATAGGTGTCTTCAGAGAAGTCTTGGTGGCCTGGGGTATCTAGTAGATTGATGATGCAGTCGCGATACTCCATTTGCATTACCGAGCTAGCTACTGAAATGCCACGTTGTTTCTCAATCTCCATCCAGTCAGAAGTTGCATGCCGGCTAGCTTTACGCGCTTTCACGCTGCCTGCAATCTGAATGGCGCCTGCGTATAACAACAGTTTTTCTGTAAGCGTGGTCTTGCCGGCATCTGGATGAGAGATGATGGCAAAGCTACGGCGTCTTAAAACTTCTGCGCCTGGGGTGCTGGAGGTGATGGTATCGATGGTAATTCTGCGCTTAATCTAATTGACAGAATTATAAGCGGGAGTGGCTTCTTAGAATTGCTCTTCAGGCCTTACAAAGCGCCATTTTCCTGGGGGTAGGGCGCCCAGAGAAATTCTGCCCATGCGCACCCGCTTGAGGCCTAAAACTTTTAGGCCAACCATCTCACACATCCGACGAATTTGACGCTTACGACCTTCACGTAAAACAAAGCGAAGCTGATCTTCGTTCTGCCAGCTCACTTGGGCGGGCTTCAAAACAACCCCATCTAATTCCAGACCATGTTTTAGACGATCCAGGTTCTCAAAGGAGAGTGCGCCCTCAACGCGCACTAGATACTCTTTTTCAATGGGACTGTTTTCACCAATGAGGAGTTTTGCTACGCGACCATCCTGGGTTAAAACCAGCATGCCAGTGGAATCAATGTCGAGGCGACCAGCAGGCGCTAGGCCGCGAGTATTAAAGCGCGGATTGCGCCCCTTATCCAGCGGGCTAGCAAAGTAATTGTCTGGCGTGATGAGTGAGGCGGCCGGTTGATATTCTTGCTCGTCATCAAAGTGAGAGATGAAGCCCACTGGCTTATTTAGAATGACGGTAATCCGGGATGCCTGCTGCGCTTTGGCGCCCGACTGGAGCTCAATCTTCTGATGGCGAAAGGCGCGTGAGCCTAACTCATTGACTACTTCCCCATCTACCGTGACCAAGCCTTGTTCAATATAAGAATCTGCTTCGCGTCGGGAGCATAGGCCTAACTCAGAGAGTAGCTTGGATACACGTATTTTTTCTTCCATGGCCATATTATCGGGCAATTGCCCCAGAAAAGACTATGTTCTGACAATATGAACGCTGCAGGGGGCTTCTTCGACAATCTTTGTCATAGAAGTCCGCCATGGCGTTACTTTATTCGGCAGCTTGTGTGATGCGCCAATCAGGATTAGCGACGCATCATTGTCTTTGGCAAACTCCACAATTCGACTGGCAGGATCAAGCGCCTCTAGTACGTGATACGAAATCCGCTCTGGCGGTAACTTTAAGGGCTTAGCCCATTCCATGAGCTGCACCAGATGGCCTCGCACAATACCACTGGCGGTTTCACTTTCTTGATTGCCTTCAAAGGTTGGGGTGCTCGCAATGGTGCTGAGGCATACGAGGCGACTTTCAGGATAAGCCTGCAGTAAATTTTTTGCAGTTGCTTGCATGCGATCACGCAGGTCCTCATCAGATTGCCGTGTATCAATCGCCGCAATCATTAATGGCGCATCATCATTTCCGATGCTGGGGCGCGGGCTTGGGGATGGCTCGTAGCCTGCTGCACGGAACATGCGCTGAAGGTTTTCCCAAAAGCTGAGTGGGTCAACTCGATCTGCCCGCTCAGTAAGGGTGACGCTCTCATGATCGCGCAAGACCTGACGCAGGCGTGTAGCGCTTTGATACCGATCAGCTGCGCGAGGCTCCAGACAGCGCAAAACAATTTCTTGCAACCAGCGTGGGATCTCTTTGCGAATGGCGCGCGGCGGAAATGCTTGCGCCCACATTCTTTTGCGTAGACCGCTCATCGTCTGTGGATTTCCAAAAGGAAGTTCCCCGGTCAGCATCTCATACATGATGACGCCGATAGAGAAAATATCACTACGGTAGTCTGAGCGTATACCGGTGACCTGTTCTGGTGAAATGTATGGTGCTGAGCCTATTCCCTTGCGCATCTCTTCCGCAAGTAAGTCGGGAAAGCGCGCATGATGCGATAAGCCAAAATCAATTAAAGTCAGCTTGCCCTTATCGTCAATCAGAATATTTTCAGGTTTGATATCTAAATGAATAGCATCTTGCGCATGTAGTGACTGCACTGCTTGTGCTAAGTCGGCACCAATCTGCACCACCTCATCAATCGTAAAAACTTTACCTTCTTGAATGAAGTCCTCAAGCGGCCTGCCATCTACGCGTTCCATTGCAATGTACGGGCGCGTCGCCATATTGCCTGAGCCGAGATACTTTGGGACATAGGGGCTCTTCAGCGAGCGCAGTATGGTT
>CANCBK010000137.1 GCA_947374315.1 Burkholderiaceae bacterium
GTAGGAATGAAAAATGACTGAATTATCTGTAGCTCAAATTAAAGAAATCCGCACTGCAGTCCTTGGTGCTGCAGCTAAAGTGCCTGGCGCATTAATTGGCATGGGCATTCTTTTTATTGCCTTAGGAATGATTGGTATTACTGGTCAGACATTGTTTTCATTTGTGAGTATTAATGTATTGGGCGCATTCTTGATCTTTGGCGGTGCAGTGCAATTTGCTCATGCCCTCAAATCTAGCGGCTGGAAGAGTGTTGGCATTCAAGTGGTGTTGGCTGTTTTGTATATTGCCGCCGGTGTCTACACTTGGGCCTTTCCAATTCCTGCTCTAGAGGCAATTACGCTCTGGCTTGCAGCAATCTTTTTTGTGACCGGTTTCTTGCGCCTGATCTCCGCATTCCAGCATCGTCATTTCCGTGAATGGTTCTGGTTGGTATTGTCTTCTGTGATTTCTATCTTGATGGGCGTTCTCATCATGAATGGCTATCCAGAAAGCAGTCTGTGGTTGCCTGGCCTACTCATTGCAATTGAATTACTTTTACAAGGCTGGTCATTATTGTTTTTAGGTTTAGCAGCACGCTCATTGACCAAGTAATCGTAGAACTTATTAAGAAATTCAATTGCTATGTCAATGAAAAAAACCGATCTCTATAAAAACCTGGCCCTGACGACTGCGCAGCGGATGAAAAATGCTGCTAAGACGCCAAAGCCAGGTGCGGCAGAGAGCATTGCCAAAACTAAAAAAGAGCTTGCCAGCAGCAATCCTATGTTGGCCTCTTTGATGGGCAAGACAAAGTCCGAGAAATCCAAATAATTACTCTTTATAGACACTCTTTATTCATTTGAGTGCCGGTCTATTTCTGTCTTGAAGCAAACCCAACCCCTTTTCTTAATTGATCTCCTCAAGGTCTTCGCAGCGCTTTTAATTATTCTGCATCACCTATCTAGTTACGGCCAGATTGCAGAAGATGCGCGCTTAGTAATGCCGGGCTTGATGACATGGCTCTTTGAATACGGTCGCTATGCCGTGCAAATCTTTTTGGTGATGGCGGGGTATTTAGCAACTCAGTCACTAACGCGCTTCGCTAATGCCAAATTCAGTGGCCAGAATTTGCTGCGAGTGATCATTAATCGCTATCTGCGTTTGTTTGCGCCGTACATTGCCGCTTTGATTTTTACGATTCTCTGCGCTTGGATTGCACGCTTTTGGGTGAATGATGAATTCGTTGGCGAGCAAGAGACCTTGAGTCAATTTATTGCCCACCTGTTTTTTCTGCAGGGCATTCTGGGTCTTGACTCGATCTCTGCCGGGGCCTGGTATGTAGCGATTGACTGGCAGCTTTACTCAGTTTTGGCAGTATTGCTAATTTCTTTTTCTTCTTATCAAGCCTTGATATGGTTGATCAGCATTGTTGCTGTGAGCTCATTGCTGTACTTCAATCGTTCCGCGCAATATGAGGCTTACTTTATTTATTTCATCGGTTCTTATGGCCTTGGCGTATTAGCGTATCTTGCCAAGAACTTTGCTGACAAAAAGATTCAAATCTTAGCTAAGTTTGCTCTCGTTGCTATTGGAGTGATTATTGCGATCTCCACATTGCATGAAGTGTGGTTACGCAATTTCTTAGCTTGGTTTGTGGCTTTACTTTTATTGGTATGGGGTAATGTGAGTTATCCAAGCTTGACGCCTGCAAGCCCAAAAGTAAAAGCATTCCTATTGCGATCTATTGCTTGGGCGAGTCCACGCTCGTACGGCGCTTTCTTAATTCACTTTGCATTTATCTTGTTGGCAAACACGCTGTATATCGCCTCTGGAATGCACGCTCACGAGAGTGGTCTGATTGCAATTAGCTTAATGCTAGGAGTCGTGGTGTGCAGCACTATTGCTGCTAGCTATCTGTATCGCTGGGTGGAAATTCCCTCAGCTAAGTTAAAGATTTAAAGCGAGAACTTAAATGCCCATGTCCTTGAGTACGCGGAAAATTTCTCGATAAGCCTTAGGAGGTTTATTGGCCTCTTTTTCTTTGCGAGCGTTACGGATGAGGGTACGCATATTCTGAATATCCATATCTGGATATTGCTCAATCATCTTGGTAAATGTTTCATCATTCGCAATTAGGCGGTCCCTATAGGACTCTAGGTGATGAAGCTTTGCCGTTTCTGCCTTGCTAACGCCCTGAATCGCATCCAAGCGCTTCTGAATCGCATCGAGCTCTTCCTCATCCAAAAAGCGCATGAGTTTTCCGAGGTATTGCTTATGGCGACGAATCGCCTCAAAACTCTTAATCTTGTTTGTTTCGGCAATGGAGGTTTTAATAGCCTCGTCCATTGGTATGGTCTTTAAGGCATCACTACTAAGCGCTGCTAGAACTTCAGCCAGCTTTTGGCGCTCGGTCATCAACCGCTTTAGCTCAGATTTGCTGGGTCCCTCATCAAGATCATCTTTCTTGGGGGTGCGGTTCTTTTCATTGACATGCATAGGGCTATTTTAGACGGGTATTTGCCGTTTCTAGCTGAATTGCCTAATTTCTTCGTAATGGGAGATTTGGTAAATAATAGAGTTTAAAAATAGGTACCTATAAAAGTAGAGACATGAGCACAACAAGCCATCCAAACACCTACGACTACATCATCATTGGCGCCGGCAGCGCTGGCTGCATGCTTGCCAAGCGTCTGACTGAGAACCCCGCTAAACGGGTGCTCTTAATTGAAGCTGGCAGGAACGATAACTACATCTGGATACATGTACCAGTTGGCTATTTGTATTGCATCGACAATCCAAGGGCAGATTGGCGCTTTAAGACTGCTGCTGAAAAAGGTCTAAACGGACGCTCTCTACTTTACCCGCGTGGCAGGGTACTCGGTGGCTGCTCCTCTATCAACGGCATGATCTACATGCGCGGCCAAGAGGGTGATTACGCATCTTGGGTTAAGGCAACAGGCGATGACTCTTGGTCTTGGCAAAATGCATTGCGTCGCTACAAATCATTTGAGGACTATCACGGCGCAGCTAATCAGTGGCACAGCAAAGGTGGCGAGTGGACTGTTTCGAAGCAGCGCTTGCGTTGGCCCATCATGGATATCTTTAGGGAGGCAGCAGTACAAGCTGGTATCCC
>CANCBK010000138.1 GCA_947374315.1 Burkholderiaceae bacterium
GCCAATATCCCAGCAACCCATGTACCTTATAAAGGTGAGTCTGCCGCCCTTAATGATCTAGTAGCTGGGCAAATTGATTTCATGGTTGGCAACTTGACAGCTGCAACTGGATTTGCAAAGACCGGTCAAATTAAGCCGATAGCCGTTACTAGTTCTAAGCGAGTTAAACAACTCCCTGATGTGCCTACCGTTGCCGAAAGTGGAATTCCTGGATTTGAAAGCACTGGATGGTTTGGTCTAGTAGCTCCAGCCAACACCCCTAAAGCCATTACCGATAAGATTTACGATGCAACCGTTAAGGCGGTGAATTCTGAGGCGATGAAAAAGAGCTTGGAGCTTAATGGCTTAACTCCGGTAGTCAATTCTCAGAAAGACTTTGATGCTCAGATTAAAGCTGAATCAGCAAACTGGGAGAAGGTGATTAAGGGTCGCAACATCAGCACCCAATAAATATTGCCAGTAGCATGAAGAAAGCGAGGATTCGTCCTCGCTTTTTTACTTCCTAATGACTGATCATTTTATGCAAGCTGTCTAAGCAATAACATTGATCCAGCAAACACCAAAATAGAACCATAGGCTACACGCATAGAAGCGTTGCTAAGCTTAGTGTGAACATGCGAACCAGTCCATATACCCAAGAATGCGACTGGCATTAGGCAAATAGCGAGACCTATAACCTCCCAACTTAGGATTAACCCAGTAACAAGCATCAGGGTAAGCCTGAGGAAGGTAAGCATAAAAATAGCGAAGGCCATTGTTGCTCGGAGCACCTTAGGGCTGCTGATTCTTAATCCAAGATAAGAGACATAAATCGGCCCGCCCGTAGCAAAAAGGGCTGTAAATGCACCCCCAAAAAATCCAAACGGCGCCGCCCACCATTTATTGATGGGATCTCGAAACTCGACGTTTCTCTGAACTAAAACACGCACGCCATTAATGGCTGCAAAGATCCCAAGAATCAATAACAAAGGCTCGCTTGGTGCCTCCACCAATAAAAAGATCCCTAATACCATCCCTATCAAACTAAAGGGAAATAACCATTTCAACTCTTGAATGTTGGCATCACCAGACGACTTCCTGCCTACATATAGTGAGGCACAGATATCAATAAGCACCATCATTGGTACCACTACCTTTAGCGGGTACATCTGAACCAACAAAGGCACAGATACTATTGATGAGCCAAACCCTGAAACCCCAAAGATGAAGAATGCGCACAGAACAATTAGAGTTGCTAGCGCAAATGAGGCCGGCTCAATCAATTCAAAAATAATTAGGCCTCTACCAAAATAGTCTCGCCGGGTTTAATCATCGTAAATTGAACTGGTCTATTTTTGATGTCTAGCCCATCTTTACCCAATTGAACTGCTGTGAAATAAGATTCTTCTAAAGAGCCGGGTTGAGGAAAATCATCGCGATAGTGTGCTCCTCGAGAGTTTTCACGAGAAAGCGCAGCCTCGGTTACCGACTTACTCACCAAGATAAGATTATTTAAATTCATCCAATCCTGCCATGTAATGCTGTATTCCCTTTGGATATCGCCTACGCCAATTTGATGCAACTGCTGACCTAACTGATCAAGCTTAATGCGAGCTCGGAGCAAACTTTCTTTTGTTCTTGAGATGCCAACGTCATCCCACATGCACTCTGCCAAGGCATCACGAATTGACTCAATATCCCCCGCAGGCCTCTCTAATGGGGCCTCATGGTCGTTGATACTGGCGCGCACATCATCCATATTGCACTCTTGCAAATTCTGCGAAACAACCCACTTCGCCATTTCTTCTCCAGCAATGCCGCCAAATACAGTGGAGTTAGCAACGCCATTACCACCCAAGCGGTTTGCACCGTGCACCCCTCCAGTGTCTTCACCTGCTGCAAATAAACCTGGCAACTCGGTGCTGCAGTCTGCCTTAAATATCAATCCGCCCATCATGTAATGTGCAGTTGGAACAACCTCTACAAGATCTCCGGCCAAGTCAAAGCCACTATCGGCACATCGCTCGACCATACCTTTAAATTGCTTGCGAACGTTATCAGGGCCGAGATGACTCATCTGAATATAGACACCGCCATTCGGGGTGGCTCTACCCGCTCTAATTTCAGAATTAATAGAGCGAGAAACAATATCCCGAGTTGCGCGTTCATTACGGGGATCGTAGTTACCCATAAAGCGCTCTTGATTGCCATTAAGCAAATATCCACCTGCGCCACGCAAGCCTTCCTCAAGAACAGTTCCAGTCATCCTAGTCCCAGGGCCGGCTAACAAACCAGTTGGATGAAACTGCACCATTTCCATATCGCGCAATGTGAGGCCAGCACGCAGAGCCATTGCTAAGCCATCACAGCTCTTATCGCCCGAAGGCGTGTGGTACTTATACATTGTCGGACCACCACCAGTAGCAAGGAGCACCGCCTTGGCTCGCACCAATGTGAATTCACCAGTCTGCATATTGAGCATGAGTACCCCGGCGAGCGACTTTCCATCAGCACTATGAATTAACTCAAGCGCCCGATATTCCTCAAGGCGATGAATTCCTCTAGCCCAGACTTGCTCAGCCAATCGACTGATAATTTCAATGCCAGTCAAGTCACCCTTATGAACCGTACGGTCAAAGGTTTGTCCAGCAAATGCTTTTTGATGGACTGTTCCATCTGGATTGCGATCAAAAAAACAGCCGAGCTCATTCTCAAGCTCATGAATACGTTCGACAGCCTTATTAACTAAGGTCCACGCCAACTCTTGATCGGACAGCCATTTACCACCCTCAATCGTATCCATAAAGTGACGCTCAACAGAATCACCTTCTGCTAGCGCAACGTTATAACCACCCTGCACCATCCGGGTACAACCACATTTACCCAGCAACCCCTTTACGGCAATAGTGATCTTAAGGTCTGGATTTGCTTGATGTGCGTGCAGAGCTGCAAATAGTCCTGCACCACCAGAACCCAGAATTAGGATATCGGTTTCAATAGTGGCGATATTCATGATGCAATTCCTAAGCTTTTTAATACAGCCTCTTTATTGCGTGCAACATCGCTTTTTACTTCTTGATAAATGCTGCCACCGTGGCTATCCATTGCTACGAGCAAAGGGCCAAAGTCCTTAATCTTGAAGCGCCAGAGGGA
>CANCBK010000139.1 GCA_947374315.1 Burkholderiaceae bacterium
TCCCGGCATTTGCTTGCGATCTGCCAGAGAAATAAATTCCACATACTTAGCTGATCCTAGAGGCTGAACCTGATTCAGCAATTTGGATAGGGAGTAACCATCCCAAGGGATCACCATCGACCAACCCTCAACACAACGCATGCGATAGATGCGCTCCTCCATCGGGGCGAGCTTAAGCAATGCGTCTATATCTAAGGTGACCGGCTTTTTAACTAAACCTTCAATCGTCAGCGTCCATGGACGCGTTTGCAAGCTTTCGGCATAGGCGGCCGGATCCGCTTTATCCGTTCCGAACTCATAGAAATTGTTATAGCCAGTGACGTACTTATAGCTAGTCGATTCATCCTTCAGAATGAAGTTGGGATTTGGTGCGGCAAGCAACTTTTGAGAATTACTTGCCAGGGCTTCACGCGAGAACCAGGGTGCAAGTGCGAGACCGAAAGCGCCGGCAGCGGCACTTTTAATTAAGTCACGACGGCCCTCAAAAATAGCCTTGGGGGTGATTTCTTGGGAAAGTCGCTTCGGGTCATTTGTAAACATATCAATACCTCTTTGATGGATGCCAAGCCATATGATGAATTTGATTCATTCTCCTACGCTTAAGGATTTATTGCTGAACCACTCTCCAGATAATAGGGTTAAATCCAATATCCCCATTGAAGAGAAGCGGGTTAAATCCAGTTTTAACCCTTATTTAAGGCCCATATGGCTTGGATTTTGTCGGCAACAGCCATTTTCTTATTAGGCGTTTTTAAAAGCCGTCACGGCGTCTTGCTGCAACCACGCCTCAGAAACATCTTCCTCTCCTGCATCCTATTGCTAGCTCTTGCCTGGAATGTTCGCGCCCATCTTCCCAATAGCAATATCGATAACCTGATTGATCTCTCTTTTCACTTTTTTGGCGCCTCACTCATGGTTGCCTTATTTGGATTCTGGAGCGCTATTACCCTGCTATTTATAGTCGCTTTAGTTGGAGTGTTTGGTATTAGCGGAGACTTAGTCGAGACCACAAGGCACTACGTATTGGTGAGCGTCATTCCAGCTCTCTTTGCCTGTGGGGTGATCAGGACTGTCCAAAGATTCCTGCCGAAACACTTGTTTATTCTGATTTTGGGTAACGGCTACTTAGCTGCCTTCATTAGCACCTTTGCGACCGGTCTATTGATCTACGGCCTACAGCAGATCTTTCAAATAAGCTCTTTTGGAAGTAGCGATCCTTTGGGCTGGTTTTTAGGTCTGCTCGTCCTCTCCTTTATGGAGGGCTCGCTCTCAGGAATGTTGCTGGCCATTCTCTTAGTGTATAGACCTCAATGGGTCAGCACTTATCGCGAAGAGCAATATATGAATGCCTAAGTTTTTCAGTTGCACATAAGAAAAAAGGCAAACCATTTGGCTTGCCTTTTTTTGTGAAGCTGACCTACTTTAAGCTACTGCTGCCGCTTTCAAGATGTTATTCAATGTTGCGCTTGGGCACATCACTGCCTTGAACTTGGCTTGATCAGGCATAAAGTAACCACCAATATCAGCTGGCTTACCTTGTACCGCCTTGAACTCAGCAACAATCTTCTGCTCATTCTCAGTCAAAGCTTTTGCAATCGGAGCAAAGTGAGCTTGTAGCTCTTTATCTTCAGTTTGCGCAGCTAAGGCTTGAGCCCAATACATCGCCAAGTAGAACTGGCTACCGCGATTATCCAACTCACCAGTACGTGGCGATGGTGACTTGTTGTTATCTAACAATGTGCCAGTCGCCTCATCCAAAGTGCGAGCCAAGATTTTCACTTTTGGATTGTTGGTTTTATCGCCAATATCTTCCAAGGAAACGGCCAAGGCCAAGAACTCACCTAAAGAATCCCAACGCAAATGGTTTTCTTCAACCAATTGCTGAACATGCTTAGGAGCAGAGCCGCCTGCACCAGTTTCGAAGAGGCCGCCACCTGCCATTAAAGGCACGATAGACAACATCTTGGCGCTGGTACCGAGCTCCATAATTGGGAACAAGTCAGTGAGGTAATCGCGCAAAATATTACCCGTCACAGAGATCGTATCTTTGCCGCGGATGATGCGCTCTAATGTAAAGCGCATTGCACGAGTCTGAGACATGATCTGAATATCTACACCAGTTAAGTCGTAATCTTTCAAATAGGCTTGAACCTTCTTGATCAACTCAGCTTCATGTGGACGGTACTCATCCAACCAGAACACTGCTGGAGTACCAGATAAACGGGCGCGATTGACTGCCAACTTGACCCAGTCACGAATCGGCGCATCTTTAACTTGGCACATACGCCAGATATCACCCTCTTCGACGTTCTGCTCCAGTAATACTGTGCCGTCATCCGCAACAATGCGAGCTACGCCAGCTTCAGGAATCTCAAAAGTCTTGTCGTGTGAGCCGTACTCCTCTGCCTGCTGAGCCATCAAGCCCACGTTTGGTACCGTACCCATGGTTGTTGGATCGAAGTTACCGTGAGTCTTACAGAAGTTAATCATCTCTTGGTAAATACGAGCAAAGGTACTTTCTGGAATAACCGCCTTAGTGTCATGCAAACGACCATCGGCACCCCACATCTTGCCGCCAACACGAATCATCGCTGGCATAGAAGCATCCACAATCACATCGCTTGGTGAATGGAGGTTGGTAATGCCTTTGGCAGAGTCAACCATCGCCAATGCTGGACGGTGCTCATGGCAAGCATGCAAGTCTTGAATGATTTCTTCGCGCTTGGATTCTGGCAAAGTTTTAATCTTGTCGTACAAGCTGCTCATACCGTTGTTTGGGTTAACACCCAACTCTTCAAACAACTTAGCATGCTTTTCAAATGCATCTTTGTAAAAAATCTTTACAGCGTGACCAAACACGATTGGGTGCGACACCTTCATCATGGTTGCCTTCACGTGCAAGGACAACATCATGCCAGTCTTGTAAGCATCTTCGATTTCTTTTTCGTAGAACTCACAGAGTGCTTTTTTACTCATGTACATGCTGTCAATAATTTCACCAGCAAGCAAAGATACTTTTGGCTTAAGAACAATCGTCTTGCCGCTCTTCGTTACCAAATCCATCTTCACATCACATGCCTTAGTCATGGTCATTGACTTCTCACCT
>CANCBK010000140.1 GCA_947374315.1 Burkholderiaceae bacterium
GGCAATGGCGATGCTTGGTATGTTGCTCGCAAGGACGTTGCTAACAACACCTTATATGTTGCCCAAGGCCATGAGCATCCATGGTTATTGGCTAACCAGCTCTCTGCAATTGATGCGAGTTGGGTTGCTGGCGTCGCTCCCACGCCAGGACGGTACTCTGCTAAAACTCGCTATCGTCAGGCAGACTCTGCCTGTTCGCTTGCCGCTGGAGCAGAAGGACCTTTGAGTTTTGAATTGGCTTTTCCGGAAGCCCAGTGGGCAGTGACTCCAGGCCAGTCTGCCGTTTTATACGATGGGGACGTTTGCTTAGGCGGTGGAATTATTTCCGCCTAAGGCTCTCAAAGCGGTAATTCTCTAATTTACGCTGCTGGAGGTGCTGTTTCGGCAAAGGAAGGTCTTTGCATCAACTTTTGATGCAGGGCATCTAGATTGGGGTACTGAGTCTGCCAAGCGACACTTGGGAAGCGGAAAAGCAGGTAACCCAATGCACATCCCACAGCAATATCAGCCAAAGTCATCTGATTACCGTGGCACCAGGCGTTTTCGCCTAATTCTCGGGACATTTGGGCTAGGGAAGTATCAATTTTGCCCATTTGACGCTCTATCCAGACTGAGCTTTGTTGCTCTGGTGGGCGTAAGGTCACTTCTAAGCGAGCCAAAATACCGGCATCCGCAATGCCATCAGCCAGGGTTTCCCAGGTTTTGACGGTAGCGCGTTCACGACTGCCAGCAGGAATCAGTTTTCCAACTGGGCTCAAAGTGTCGACATACTCCGCAATCACCCGGGAGTCATAGATGGCCTCGCCATCCTCCAATAAAAGGCAGGGAACCTTCCCTAGGGGGTTATTGAGGGCAATTTTGGTGTCTGCGGCCCAAACATTCTCGAGTTCTAGGTCAATCTCAACCTTTTTTTCCAAGAAAACAATGCGTACCTTGCGGACGTAGGGGCTAGTGAGGGATCCGATGAGTTTCATGTGGCTCAGTATAGCCATCCCAGCCAAATTGGGTTGCCCTCAAGAACGATTAAAATCAGGCTTTATTGACACATTCAATGTAAAGGCAATATTCGTGAGTCAGCCGATTTCTACCCTTAATGCACTTTCCCCTTTAGACGGTCGCTATGCCGGCAAACTTGATGCCTTAAGGCCTTGGTTATCCGAAGCCGCATTTATGCGTCAACGAGTATTTGTAGAGATCCATTGGCTACTGGCTTTAGCCTCTGCAGGTCTGCCAGATGTACCAAAAATCAGTGCAGCAGATGAAGCATTTTTATTATCTTTGCCGGAAAATTTCTCGGATGCCGATGCGCAACGCATTAAGGATATCGAAGCGGTTACCAATCATGATGTGAAGGCGGTTGAGTATTTCTTAAAAGAAAAAGTGGCCGGTCGTCCAGACTTATTAAAAGCCAGTGAATTTATTCACTTTGCTTGTACCTCTGAGGACATTAACAATACTTCGCATGGTTTGATGTTGCGTGGCGCGCGTGATGAAGTTCTATTGCCGCAACTCAGAAAAGTCCTTTCTGTATTAACGGATTTAGCAATCGCCAACGCAAAGGTACCTTTGTTATCGCGTACTCATGGCCAGCCAGCATCCCCAAGCACATTGGGTAAAGAGTTAGCCAATATCGCGAAACGTTTAGAGCGCGCGATTGCAACGATTGCTGCGGTACCTTTGCTAGGCAAAATGAATGGTGCCGTAGGTAACTACAATGCGCACTTATCTGCTTACCCTAATTTTGATTGGGAAAACTTTTCTAAGAATGTTGTTGAGAAGCGCTTAGGACTTACTTTCAATCCATACACGATTCAAATTGAGCCGCACGATGGTATGGCTGAATTGTTTGATGCGATTGCTCGTGCTAACACCATCTTGTTGGATATGGATCGCGATTTCTGGGCTTACATTTCGATTGGTTACTTTAAGCAGCGCACTAAAGCGGGCGAGATTGGCTCATCGACGATGCCGCATAAAGTGAACCCGATTGACTTTGAAAATTCTGAAGGTAACTTAGGTGTAGCCAATGCCTTGTTGCGTCACTTAGCTGAGAAGTTGCCGATTTCTCGCTGGCAGCGTGACCTGACTGACTCAACTGTCTTGCGCAACCTCGGCCCAGCATTTGGCCATAGCGTATTGGCATATGACAGCGCATTGCGCGGTCTAGGTAAGTTAGAGGTAAACCATGCAGCGATTGCGGCTGACTTGGATGCATGCTGGGAAGTGTTGGCAGAGCCAGTGCAAACCGTGATGCGTCGCTATGGCATTGAGAATCCGTATGAGCAGCTCAAAGAGCTTACTCGTGGCAAAGGGATTAACCAGGCTGATTTACAAACTTTCATTCGCGGTTTAAAAATCCCCGATGATGCAAAAGCGCTTCTGCTCGAGATGACCCCATCTTCCTATTTAGGTAAAGCGGTCGAGTTGACCGAACGTCTGAAAAAGTGAGTTTGACCCCAAGCCTTGGGCGCGCATCGCAGGATTCTGAATACGGTGCTCGCCCCAAGATCTGGTTTGCTGTTTATCAATTGTTATGGCATGCGCTCTTGCCATTCGCGTTCATTCGCCTTGCCTGGCGGGCGCGGCATTCCATTCAGTATGTAAGCCATCTTTCCGAGCGCCTGGCTTTTAATTATGAAAAGCCTATAGCGCAAGGTTCCATTTGGATTCATGCAGTATCTGTTGGTGAGACGAGGGCTGCCCAACCCTTGATCGAGGCCTACTTAGAGCGTGGCGAAACAATTCTGCTGACTCATATGACGCTGAATGGTCGCCGCACTGGTGCTGCTGTGTTTGCTAAAGCGATTGCCGCAGGTCAACTACGTCAAGTCTATTTACCTTACGACCTGTGCTGGTCTGTTGCTAATTTCATTCGCACATTTAAACCTCGGTTTGGTCTCTTCATGGAGACCGAGGCTTGGCCTACGGTGGTGTTTTATTGCGCAGAAATTGGCCTGCCATTATTTTTGGTAAATGCCCGTTTATCAGAACGCAGTGCTCGACGCGTAAAACAGTTTGGCAAAGCAGGGCGATCTTTATTCCAAGCATTTTCAGGCATCTTGGCTCAAACCCAATTCGATGCTGAGCGCTATCGCAGTCTTGGCGTGAGAAATGTAGAGATCGTTGGTAACCTCAAGTTTGATGTGCCGCTCGATCCCAACTTGGTTCAACAAGGTAAATCCTGGCAACAAGAAT
>CANCBK010000141.1 GCA_947374315.1 Burkholderiaceae bacterium
TGATGGCGATCATGTCCCGCTAGCTTATGGAGACGCTCAGAGTCGGCTGCATGCAATCGCTCCCCCAAGAGCTCTTCAGCCTGTTTGAGAAAATCACCCATCCGACGGTCACGTCGACTCGGGTCAAAATAAACTAACTTCAGGCTTGCTGCATCCACCCGTAAGCGCGCTTGAACTGCATGAAAACCTACTAATATTTGCTTCATCTTTACTTATCTCGATTCTGTATTGCTATTTATTTGCGACGCGCTTTAGTGCTGCGAACCGGCGGTTTTGAGCCAGCAGGTTTGCCAGCTGGTCTGGAGGGTTTTCCTGGCTTGCTGGGCTTGGCAACCTGGCCAGCATTGCGCCCAGCATGGCTCTTGGACTGATTAGCACCAAGATTGCCAGCAGATTTAGCGGCATTCACATTGACACCAGAATGCTTCTGCGGCTCCTTGCTACCAGGGCGGCCTTTTTTAGGAGCAGCCTTTTTATTTGGCCTACCAGTATCAATAGCTAAAACAATCTGACGGCGATTAGTGGTGCCGCCTGGCTCCAGTCCAACTGACTTCACTAGACTAAATTCAATTTTGCGGGCGTCTAGATCTACACGACTGACTAAGACGTGTACGCGATCACCTAAGCGATAACGAATACCCGTTCTCTCGCCGCGAAGTTCTTGGCGGGCCTCATCGTACTGGAAATAATCGCCACCCAATTCGGTCACATGAACCATGCCCTCAACAAAGAGGTTTTCTAGCTGAATAAATAAGCCGAAAGATGCCACACCAGTTACTGTGCCGGCATATTCCTGACCTAAATGGTCACGCATGTAGTAGCACTTCAACCAAGCTTCAACGTCGCGAGATGCTTCATCGGCACGGCGCTCATTGGATGAGCAATGAACTCCTAACTGACCCCAAATAGGTAGTGCAGCATTAGCACCTTTGGGTAATTTAGGTAAACGCGTGCCATTGGCTGCAGCCTCTTTGGCATCACTATGAGACTTCTTAGCATTGACCGCATTCTCACGACCCTTACCTTTGCGCGGCAGAGTCAGGTTCAGCGGAACCATAGGTGGCAATACTGGGGTGTAAGGCTTCTTCGCGAGAATCGCTTTAATAACACGATGAGTCAATAAATCGGGATAGCGACGAATCGGGCTTGTGAAATGCGAGTACGCTGGGTACGCAAGACCAAAGTGGCCTTCGTTATCTGGTTGGTACATTGCTTGCTGCATAGAGCGCAACACAACCGACTGAAGCATGGTGGCATCAGGACGCTCCTTGATTTCACGCATCAGCTTCGCATAGTCCTTTGGCTTGGGCTTTTCCCCGCCACCCAGTGACAAACCGGAAGTACGCAAAACTTGACGCAAGGTAAGCAACTTCTCTTCAGATGGTTCTGCGTGCACGCGATACAAACTGAGGTGCTTGTTTTTATCAATAAAGTCAGCGGCACAGACGTTGGCAGTCAACATACACTCTTCGATTAAGCGATGCGCATCATTTCGAAGGCGCGGTTCAATACGCAGAATCTTGCCCAGCTCATTACTGATAATTTGGGTTTCGGTAGTTTCAAACTCAATAGCGCCACGTTTTTGACGTGCATCTAATAAAATTTTATATAGGGAATAGAGGTTGCCTAATAGAGGACTGAACTCGGCAAAACGAGTTGCTTCAGGACCCTTACTATTAGATAGAACCTCCCACACCGTATCGTATGTAAAGCGCTGTGCTGAATGCATTACCGCTGGATAGAATTGATATGCCAATACCACTCCGTTGTTATCTATAACGGAATCACAGACCATACATAAGCGATCCACCCCAGGATTCAGGGAGCAAAGGCCGTTAGAGATCTTCTCTGGCAACATTGGTATCACCCGTCTCGGGAAATACACCGAGGTTGCACGCAGGAGACCTTCATCATCTAAAGGCTGACCAGGCTTAACGTAGTGAGATACGTCGGCAATTGCAACAATTAGGCGCCAGGCTTTACTTTTGCCATACATGACCGGCTCGCAATACACCGCATCATCAAAGTCACGGGCATCAGCACCATCAATGGTGACTAAAGGAACATCTCGCAAATCAACTCGACCTTCAAGGTCAGATTGCTGAACGGTGTCGGGCAAGGCATCTGATTCTTTTTTGACTGCTGCTGAAAATTCATGAGGAACGCCATATTTACGTACAGCGATTTCGATTTCCATACCGGGATCATCAATCTCTCCCAGCACCTCAACAACACGGCCAACCGCTTGACGATAGCTGTCTGGGTAGTCAATGATCTCAACGCTGACCACTTGACCTAATTTGGCGTTTCCCTGACCCTTTGGTGGGATCAAAATGTCGTGGCCAATACGCTTATCTTCTGGCGCAACAATTAAAACGCCATTCTCATTGAGGAGGCGTCCAATCACCACTTTATTGGCGTGCAAAATCACATCGACAATCTGCCCCTCAGGACGACCGCGGCGATCCGTTCCTAAAACCCTAACATTGACTCTATCCCCATGCATGACGCGGGACATTTCTCTTTCAGAGAGAAAAATATCTTCACCGCCATCATCCGGGATAACAAATCCAAATCCATCTCGGTGGCCTTGGACTGTACCTGAACGGTCAGCCTCTCGTGGCACCAAGTTTTTTGCTTTACGCATTTAATTCCTTCGGCAATATATGCCTTATATATCGATAATTATTCTTGCTTAGGCTACTGTATCAAACCACTCGGTCTGAAGGGGGAAAAGCCTAAAAGGGGTTAGAAAGTGGGCCAATAGGCGCATACCCTTATAATAACGGCATGCCCAGGTGGCGAAATTGGTAGACGCACCAGCTTCAGGTGCTGGCGATCGTAAGGTTGTGGGGGTTCGAGTCCCTTCCTGGGCACCAAACAAGATTTAACAGCGCTCTGCGCCTGTTACTACAAGGCCATTATAAAGAAAACTGGCCGTTTTTACATAAAACGAGACAATGCTTATATGGGGGTATTTTCTTAAAATACAACCCCTACCCTCGGAATATTGTTTTGGAGTCACGGTGATTTCCACTAAACCTCGAGTGCCTTCAATTTTTTTATAAAACCTACTACGACACCCTTCTAGCGCCGTCAAAAATCCTACAAGAGCTTTTTGGCGAAGAGGTTCTTCGCATTCACACCACTACTCCAATAAAAAACCCCATCAAAAGATGGGGTTATAAATCACTGCTTGAGGATGGGCTCCCCAGGGGCCGTCATGGGATACAAATTAGCCAGTAGAGCTCTCTATTAATTTACGACGCATTGGGCGCAATACAAACCAAGCTAAGATTGCAGCGCCACCATTTAAGATACTTGCAACCCAAAATACAGACTCCCACCCGCCAGTAGCCGCAGCCAATACGCTAGACAAAGGAACCAGCAATGAAGCTGTGCCTTTTGCAGTGTAAAGAAGACCTGCATTACCTGCCGCAAATTTAGATCCGAATGTATCTGCATT
>CANCBK010000142.1 GCA_947374315.1 Burkholderiaceae bacterium
TCAGACCTATATAATCAGCACTCCCTACACGCGAGTGCTAAAACAGGCTTATTCAGCTGAAAAGCTTGTTGCCTTCGTGTTAAGAGATTGCAACACATTGATTTATATTGGTTTTTTAATTAGTTAACACTTACTAACATAGGAGAAGGAATGAATCTGCGTCCTTTACATGATCGCGTAATCATTAAACGTTTAGATCAAGAATCAAAAACTGCTTCTGGAATCATCATTCCGGATGCTGCTGCTGAAAAGCCAGATCAAGGCGAAGTATTGGCAGTTGGCCCAGGCAAGCGTGATGACAGCGGTAAGTTGAATGCACCAGACGTCAAAGTTGGCGATCGCGTGTTATTTGGCAAATATGCAGGTCAAACAGTTAAGGTCGGCAGCGACGAGCTTCTCGTAATGCGCGAAGAAGACATCATGGCTGTTGTACAGAAGTAATCGGTACCTAAGAAAGGAACTCAATCATGGCAGCAAAAGACGTCGTATTTGGAGATAACGCTCGTACCAAGATGGTAGAAGGCGTAAACATTCTTGCGAACGCAGTAAAAACAACTTTGGGGCCAAAAGGTCGCAATGTAGTTATCGAGCGTTCATTTGGCGGCCCAACCATCACTAAGGATGGTGTATCCGTAGCAAAAGAAATCGAACTCAAAGACAAGCTCCAGAACATGGGTGCTCAAATGGTGAAGGAAGTTGCTTCCAAAACCAATGACATCGCTGGTGACGGTACAACTACCGCCACTGTATTGGCTCAGTCTATCGTTCGCGAAGGCATGAAATACGTAGTTTCAGGTCACAATCCAATGGACTTGAAGCGCGGTATTGATAAAGCGGTTGCAGCTGCAATCGAAGAACTCAAGAAAATCAGCAAGCCTTGCACAACTACTAAAGAAATCGCTCAAGTTGGTTCAATCTCAGCTAACAGCGACCACAGCATTGGTCAGCGTATTGCTGAAGCAATGGAAAAAGTAGGTAAAGAAGGCGTTATCACTGTTGAAGATGGCAAGTCTTTGGAAGATGAGCTTGAAGTTGTAGAGGGTATGCAGTTTGACCGCGGTTACCTCTCCCCATACTTCATCAACCAACCTGAAAAGCAAGTCGCCGTATTGGAAACTCCATACGTTCTCTTGTTTGACAAGAAAGTTAGCAATATCCGTGATTTGCTCCCAGTACTCGAGCAGGTAGCGAAGTCTGGTCGTCCATTGTTGATCATTGCAGAAGATGTTGAAGGCGAAGCCTTAGCAACTTTGGTTGTGAACAACATTCGCGGCATCATCAAGACTTGTGCTGTTAAGGCTCCAGGCTTTGGCGATCGTCGTAAAGCCATGTTGGAAGACATCGCGATTTTGACTGGCGGTACAGTAATCGCTGAAGAAATCGGTCTCACTCTCGAGAAAACAACTCTTGAGCACTTGGGTCAAGCCAAGCGTATTGAAGTAGGCAAAGAAAATACCATCATCATTGACGGTGCTGGCGATGCTAAAGCAATCGAAGCGCGCGTGAAGAACATCCGCGTTCAGATCGAAGAAGCGACTAGCGACTACGACAAAGAGAAATTGCAAGAGCGCGTTGCCAAGTTGGCCGGCGGTGTTGCAGTGATTCGTGTTGGTGCTGCTACTGAAGTTGAAATGAAAGAAAAGAAAGACCGCGTTGATGATGCATTGCACGCAACTCGTGCAGCGGTTGAAGAAGGTATTGTTCCTGGCGGTGGCGTAGCATTGTTACGCGCGATGCAAGGTATCAAGGGCTTGAAAGGCGATAACGCTGACCAAGACGCTGGTATCAACATCGTATTGCGCGCCATGGAAGAGCCAATTCGTATCATTGTTTCTAACGCAGGTGATGAAGCTAGCGTAGTTGTTAATGCAGTATTGGCTAGCAAAGGCAATAACGGTTACAACGCAGCAACTGGTGAATACGGCGACCTCGTAGCTCAAGGCGTGATCGACCCAACTAAGGTAACAAAAACTGCATTGGTTAATGCCGCTTCTGTTGCAGCCTTATTGTTGACCACTGATTGCGCAATTTGCGAAGCACCAAAGGATGATTCCGCTGGTGGTGGCATGCCTGATATGGGCGGCATGGGTGGTATGGGTGGAATGGGCGGCATGATGTAATAGTCGTCAATTTCCTCGGCTATCAAGCTGTAGAAACGAAAACGCCTGGTTCAAAAGACCGGGCGTTTTTTATTGGTGCAAGTTGGTGCATCAAGTTAATGCGGGCTGCACCAAAGCGGTGATCTGAGCATAAATCTTTCGAGCCTCCAAGAACACAATGAAGCTCTAAGTTTAATTTTAGACATTCCAGTAGTTCGAATAAGGAGACAAGTATGAGTACAACAACAATGAGTGCGGCACCTGCTAGCACTAATCCCCTAAAGTCCAAATGGGTGCAGCTTGCCCTTGGCGTCATCTGCATGATGTCGATTTCAAGTCCCCAGTATGTCTGGGCGCTATTTACTAAGCCTATCATGGGCCAGCTTGGTGTGACTCTGACTGAGTTGCAGGTAACTTTTTCAATTTTGATTGTGTTGCAAACCTTCTTCTCACCTTTTCAGGGTTATTTGGTTGATAAGTTTGGGCCTCGTCTTTTGCTGTCCATTGGTACGATTCTCACTGGCCTAAGCTGGGTTCTGTCGGCAAACCTCACAACAGTATCCAATCTGTACATTACTTATGGTGTGCTCGGTGGTCTGGGTACCGGTATTGTTTACATCGGTGTTGTTGGTCTGATGGTTCGTTGGTTTCCAAATAACCGAGGTTTTGCAGTCGGTATGGTTGCCGCTGGATACGGTATTGGTGCGCTTTTAACAACATTCCCTATCGCTACCAGTTTGACTGAGACCGGTCTCCAAGGCACCTTGACATTCTTTGGCTACATCATTGGTGCAGTAGGCCTCTTGGCTGCTCAGGGTATTCGGGTACCTCACGCTGATCGCGTTCAGACTGCCGGCCAGATTGAAGCGGCTGCTTCAGGGGTTACTCCTAAAGCAATGCTCAAGACTCCAGTTTTTTGGTTGATGTTCTTGATGATGTCCATGATGTCCACATCAGGTTTGATGGTGATTTCTCAGATGGGTGCATTTGCGAAAGATTTTGGAATTACTGGCGCAATGGTTTTTGGTATGGCCGCGTTGCCCTTGGCTTTAACTATTGACCGTGTAACCAATGGCTTAACACGCCCCTTATTTGGCTGGGTATCAGACAAAATCGGACGCGAATACACCATGACTATTGCATTCGGTCTTGAGGCGGTAGCAATGTTTTTCTGGGTAATGACACGTTCTGACCCTGTGATGTTTGTGATTTTGTCAGGTATTGTGTTCTTTGGCTGGGGCGAGATTTTCTCTTTATTCCCATCAACCTTGACAGATACTTTTGGTCAGAAACATGCAACGACTAACTATGGTTTCTTGTATATGGCACAAGGGGTGGGCTCTATTATCGGCGGCCCAATTGCAGCTTATATCCATGGCGTTACTGAGAGTTGGATCCCTGTGTTTGCAATCATGATTGCTCTAGATGCAACCGCAGCACTGCTTGCTTTCTTTGTATTGCGTCCAATGCGCGCAAAGTATCTAAAGGCTCAGGTAGCTTAGTAGCAGCAAAAATCCTCGCAATGTTAAAGGGCTGCCAATGGCAGCCCTTTTTGCAAATAGCAAGATGATTCCGAGTAGATTACTGCCAGGCTTTCTGAAGTTTTAAAAAATCTGCATTCATCATCTGTGGATCTAGTAAAAGATGTGGGAATTCCAGGGCAAAAATTACGTACAGTGCAAGCCCCATCAAGCCTAAATAAAGTACTGTTAGAAACCAATCCTCCTCCTTTTTGACTGCCATCGAGTAACCGCTTAATAAGGCCCCTATTGAGAGCAGGGCAAATAGAAAACGCTCAATAATTGGTGGGGG
>CANCBK010000143.1 GCA_947374315.1 Burkholderiaceae bacterium
ATTGCACTGATAGCGCCATCAGGATCGGCTACTACTGTTGGACGACCCGCATCTGCTTGCTCACGAATCGATAAATTCAGTGGTAAGTCACCCAAGAAATCAACGCCGTATTCTTTACACATCTTTTGGCCACCGCCAGTACCGAACACATGTTCCTCATGACCGCAACTTGGGCAGACATAGGTGCTCATATTTTCGATGATGCCCACGATCGGCACACCAACCTTCTCAAACATTTTTAAGCCCTTGCGCGCATCCAGCAAAGCAATATCTTGAGGAGTGGTCACAATGACAGCGCCAGTAACGGGTACCTTTTGAGCCAGTGTTAACTGAATATCACCAGTGCCTGGGGGCATATCCACAATCAGGTAATCCAGATCACGCCAACGAGTTTGACGCAGCAATTGCTCCAAAGCAGATGTCACCATGGGGCCACGCCACACCATCGGCGCATCATCATCGATCAAGAAACCAATTGAGCTTGCTTGAAGGCCGTGACCTTCCATCGGCTCCATCGTGTTTTCTTCTATTGACTCTGGTCTGCCTGTAATGCCTAGCATCATCGGTTGACTCGGGCCGTAGATATCTGCATCCAACATACCAACTTGTGCGCCTTCAGCCGCTAAAGCTAAAGCTAGGTTGACTGCAGTAGTGGACTTTCCTACTCCGCCCTTACCACTGGCAACAGCAATAATATTTTTTACATTCGGCAATAGTTTGACGCCGCGTTGGACAGCATGCGCAACGATTTGACTGCTGACATTAACGCTGACATTTTTCACATCAGGCAATTCTCGAAGCACAGCAATCACGGATTTACGAATAGTATCAAACTGACTTTTTGCTGGATAACCCAAAACAATGTCTAGGCTAATATCGCCGCCATCTACTTTTAGATTTCTGACGCTCTTTGCCGACACAAAATCAATTTGCGTATTTGGGTCAATTAAACCCTTTAATGCTGCTTGCACAGCCTCTACAGTTAGCGCCACCGACATCTCCTAAGAAGAACAATCCCGCGAGGGGATCCCAATAAAGTCTATTGGGAGGTATTACAAATAATGGAATAGTGGGTAGATTAACCGCACATGCAAAAAATTGCTTAAAACGAGATTAAGAATTCTCGTTAGAGCGACTTAAAAAATAAGGAGGCTCAGGTAGTAAACCGCCATAGACATCAAGGCAGTGGCAGGAATAGTAAAGATCCAAGCCCAAACGATATTGCCAGCAACCCCCCAACGAACTGCGCTAGCGCGTTGAGTTGAGCCAACACCAACAATAGCCCCAGTAATTGTGTGGGTAGTAGATACAGGAACCCCAAGAGCTGTTGCCATAAATAAGGTGATTGCACCGCCTGTTTCAGCACAGAAACCACCGACAGGTTTGAGCTTAGTCAGCTTCTGACCCATCGTTTTAACAATTCTCCAACCACCAAACATCGTACCCATCGCAATAGCGATGTAGCAAGAAATAATCGTCCAGGTAGGCGGCATACTCGCGCCCGCTTCTGCGTAACCAGTAATGATCAGTAAGAGCCAAATGATGCCGATGGTCTTCTGCGCATCGTTACCACCATGACCCAAACTGTATGCACTTGCGGAAACTAGCTGTAAGCGTCTAAACCAACGATCTGTTTTTGAGAGATTAGCATTGCGACAAACCCAAGCTACCAACAACATCATTAGTGAGCCCAATAAGAAGCCCACCAAAGGCGAGATAAAGATAAAGGAAACGGTCTTGATAATTCCTGACCACACCAAACCATCAACGCCAGCCTTAGGCAAAGCCGCACCAACAAGGCCGCCAATCAACGCATGGGAAGAGCTTGAGGGAATGCCGTAATACCAAGTAACTACATTCCAGATGATGGCCCCAACTAGGGCTCCAAAGATTACGTGCAAATCAACTGCGGCAGGATGAACAATCCCCTTGCCTACGGTAGCGGCAACGCTCAGATGGAAAATAAAGATTGCCAGGAAGTTAAAGAAGGCAGCGAATACCACTGCCTGCTGAGGTTTGAGCACCCCAGTAGATACAACGGTAGCAATAGAGTTGGCAGCATCATGAAATCCGTTCATGAAATCGAATGCCAAAGCCAGCGCTACTAAAAGCGCTACTACCCAAAATGCGACTTCTATGGAGGCCAACTTATTTAACCTTAAGAATTTTCAAGAACGATGCCTTCAACCAAATTGGCAACGTCTTCACATTTATCGGTAACTTCTTCGAGCAACTCATAAATACGCTGTAACTTGATCAGCTCGCGCACTTCGATATCTTCGCGGAATAGCTTGGTGATCGCGGTAGAAAGCAAGCGGTCTGCACCAGACTCTAGGTGATCAATCTCATCACAGGTCTTTAGCGCTGCTTTAGCAACTTCGGGATCAGAGATGTCTTTGAGCATACCTACAGCGTTTTTCATACCAATACAGCATTGGTTGCAGAGCTCGGCCATATGAAGCATCTCATTTGTCATCTGCTTAACGTTATAGAGATGCATTGCCTCAGTTCCGTTCTGAATCAAATCGGCAACGTCATCCATCGTATTAATTAGATCGAAAATCTGATCACGATCGATCGGCGTAATGAAAGTCTTGTGAAGGCGACGGTGCACTTCTTTCACAACATCATCGCAAGCATGTTCTGCGCTATCAACTTCTTGCGTGTATTTGGCACGCAATGCTTCATCGTTGTAATGCTCGATGAATTTAAGGAAAGATTCCGACGCTGAGACGATATGCGCAGCGTGTTCGTTGAACAATTCAAAGAAATTGCCATCGTGAGGCATTAACTTGCTGAAGAACATAATTCACGATCCTTTGGAAACGAAATGCTGCGAGATTGAATAAGCTGACCACATTCTAAACAATGCCTTAATTGGATACGGGAAATCCAGCTTCTGTTATGAGCTCAGCGGCCAATTCAGGAGAAAGGGTTGTTTCAAGCGTTACCAGCTGGGTCGCCAAGTCCGCTTGAACCTGAGCCTGGGGATCCTGGGCTTGTACCGCTCGTGTGACGGCATTAATGCAACCACC
>CANCBK010000144.1 GCA_947374315.1 Burkholderiaceae bacterium
GGGCACGTTATGCGTGTTTTGACCATTTTGAGCGTAATAGTGAGCTTTATGGATATGCGCAGGGAATGAAGGGGGTATCCCAATCTTGCGAGGATCAAGTGGTTAAGCAATTGATTGAACTGTGCAAAAGAGGGGAAGACTATTTAAAGCATGATGGATCTGATACTACTGATGCGCTCTTCTATGCGCAGCAAAATGCGCGCTTGATCAAGAATGCTGAGCAATACTACCGAAATATGTTTGATCGCCGTATCTCTTCATGGAATATGCGTGATCAACATATGGCGGAGATCTTGGTAAATCTAGATCATCACATTTCTCATCGGCGTGGTGCTCCAGCAAAGATAGTTGTTTGGGCCCATAACTCTCATTTAGGGGATGCGCGTGCCACTGAGATGGGTGAGCAAGGCGAATTAAATGTGGGTCAATTGATGCGTCAGACCTATGGCGATCAAGTGATATCAGTGGGATTCACTACGCACCACGGGACAGTAACGGCAGCCTCTGACTGGGGCGCTCCTGTACAGCGCAAACAGGTCCGTCCTGCACTGCATGGAAGCTATGAGGATTACTTTCATCAAATGGGCGTTGGCTCTTTTTACCTGCCCATCAAGGGAAATCATCTCTTGCATGAGATATTTTCATATGGTCATCACTTAGAGCGAGCTATCGGCGTGATTTATGCGCCAAAGACAGAGCGTCAAAGCCATTATTTTCATGCGAATCTCGCAAAGCAGTTTGATGCGGTAATTCATATCGATGAATCGCAAGCATTAACTCCATTGGAGCTAACGAGCCATTGGGTTGATGGTGAAGCTCCTGAAACTTATCCGGGTGGACTCTAAAAAATGGATTCAAACTATTTATCGTTGCGCCGGGTGGCGATTGATACCTACCATGAGAACGTCGCCTATTTACATAGGGACTGCGCCGTCTATCATGCAGAGGGGTTCCAAGCGCTATCGAAGATCGCGGTGAAGGCGAATGGCAATCAAATTCTGGCCACATTAAATGTGGTGGATGATCTATCGATTGTTGGTTGCATGGAGATAGGACTGTCTGAGGATGCCTTTATGCAGTTGGGTGTCGAGGGCGGTCATTCAGCCTCCGTCTCACAGGCTGAGCCGCCAGCCTCGATGGGTGCGCTATTCCGAAAAATTAATGGTGAAAGATTGGATGCGGATAGTTTTCTGCAAATTATTAACGATATCTCCAAGCATCTGTATTCAAAGATTGAATTAACCGCCTTTGTAGTTTCAACCAATCGTGGTGAGATGGATCGTGACGAAGTCTATTTCCTAACCAAGGCAATGATTGAAAGCGGTCGCCAGCTCGAGTGGCGCGAGCCATTGGTGGTTGATAAGCACTGCATCGGCGGAATACCTGGAAATCGAACCTCTATGCTGGTGGTGCCTATTTTGGCTGCCCATGGAATGTTATGCCCGAAAACCTCTTCTCGTGCGATTACTTCCCCTGCTGGGACGGCCGATACCATGGAGGTGTTAGCTAAAGTGGATTTGCCATATGAGAAGCTTCTGGAAATCGCCCTAAAACATCATGGTTGTTTGGTATGGGGAGGGGCATCTGATCTATCTCCTTCGGACGATGTGCTGATCTCGGTTGAGCGTCCTTTATCTTTGGATTCTCCCGCGCAAATGGTCGCGTCGATACTTTCTAAAAAAATTGCAGCCGGGTCCTCTCACCTCGTTTTGGATATCCCCATTGGTCCCACTGCGAAAGTGCGGTCAATGCAAGAAGCGCAAAATTTACGTCGACTATTTGAATACGTCGCTTCCCGCATGCACTTATCGCTAGATGTCGTGATTACGGATGGCCGGCAGCCTATCGGATTTGGCGTAGGCCCTGCACTCGAGGCGAGGGATGTGATGGCAGTGCTGGAAAACGATCCCTTGGCGCCAAACGATTTGCGTCAAAAGGCCTTGCGTTTAGCAGGTCGACTACTTGAGCGTGATCCGGATGTTCGTGGCGGAGACGGTTTTGCGATTGCCAGGGATATATTGGATTCAGGTAGAGCGCTGGCAAAGATGAATGACATTATTGAGGCGCAAGGCTCACACCATTTTGACTATAAGAACCCGCAATTGGGTAAGTTAACTTATGAGGTGGTAGCGCAATGCTCAGGAGTGGTTTCTGCGATCGATAATTTACAGATCGCCCATATTGCGCGCCTTGCTGGAGCACCAAAATTTCAGGGTGCGGGCGTCGATTTATTGCATAAGTTGGGTGACCCAGTAGATGCGGGAAGTGTGTTGTATCGCATTCATTCTGAAATTGGGTCTGACTTGGTTTTTGCAAAAGAGCTTTGCGCAAAATCGAGTGGGTACAAGATCGGTAGTGCGGAAGATATCTCACATGTATTTGTGGAGTTTTGATGAAAACAATTAGCTTGCTCTATTTTCAAAGCGAGGAAGCATCCGCTTTAAGGTTGGCCCAATTGGCCGGACTGAATCCGCAGTTGATTATTCGCCATGATTTTCCAGATGGTGAATTTAAACTGCAATTGCCAACCAATCTTTCTAGCCGTACTGTGCTCTTTCATACCTTAGACCATCCTAATGAGAAGTTCATTGAATTACTGTTTGCTGCTGGAGGCGCAAGGCAACAGGGCGTTCGTCATCTCACGTTAGTTGCTCCATATCTAGCCTATATGCGCCAGGATATTGCTTTTATTGAAGGTGAGGTGATTAGCCAGCGAATTATTGGTGAATTATTAGCCTCTATGTTTGACGCTGTGATTACCGTAGATCCCCACTTACATCGAATTGCAAAGCTAGAAGAGGCTATTCCTGTCGATCCTGCGCTGGTAATTAGCGCGGCTCCCTTGCTGGGTGAATTTGTCGCCAAACAGAGGTCCAATCCATTCTTAATGGGCCCCGACGCAGAATCTGCGCAGTGGATAGCGCAGGCGGCATTGAAGGCGCATTTAGATTTTGCGGTGGCAAAAAAAATCCGCCGAGGGGATTTAGAGGTGGAAATCACTTTTCCTAAGATCCATGTTGAGGGGCGGGCAGTTGTGTTACTGGATGACATTGCCAGTAGCGGCCACACCTTGGCACGAGCAGCTGAAATTTTATTCACTGCGGGAGCGGTTAGTGTCGATGTTGCGGTAACGCATGCATTATTTAGTGATGGTGCTGTAGAGCTTATTAAAAACTCTGGAGTTCAAAATATTTGGAGTACCGATACGGTTATCCATTCAAGCAATGCAGTGAGCGTTCTGCCAAATCTAGCCAAAGCATTAAAAAATATTTTTAGATAAATTTTTCTACTTTTCAAGTGATGTGGAGTCCGTTGATGGATGAATTACCAGTTGGAGTGCGCACTTGCTTATATGATGACGAGCACATACTTGCGGTTGTCAATCGAATGGCTAGTCAGGCCTCGGGCTTGCTACATGGTTGCTCAAGTGTGGCTATTATTGGCATACTTCGCCGTGGCGCCCCCTTAGCCGACAAGCTCACAGAAATCTTGGTTAATCAGCATGGATTGTCTGCGCCTATTCGCTTGGATTTATTGGTTAAAAGGTATGCCGACGATTTAACCTTGCTATATCCCGATACGCAGCTGCTCGAAGACAAGCAAGCTGCTTCTATAGATTTCACTGGATGCACCTTGCTTATTGTGGATGATGTGCTCTATACGGGACATTCTTTACTAAGGGTGCTTGAGTATTTTGTAAAAAAGAACCCCAAAAAAATCCTGATTGCTTGTTTGGTGGATAGGAAGGCCAATACTATTCCCATTAAGGCCGACATTGTTGGTATTGATCTTCAAATTGCTCCGGGGGATGTTGTGGAATGTCACATTCCTCCCTATGAGTCCGAATTTCAAATTCAACTACTCAAATTGACCGATCAGAACTAAAGAAGATCAGAATGATTTTTCATCATCGCTTACACGCGGCCCAATTATTGGTTGATAGATTAGATCAATATCGAGGTCAACACCCCTTGGTCTTGGCGATTCCTCGTGGAGGCGTACCAATAGGCAGGGTGATTGCCGATGCCCTAGGGGGCGATCTAGATATATTGATGGTGAGGAAATTGGGTGCACCTAGTGATTCGGAGTTAGCGATTGGTGCGGTGAGCGAGGGTGGGGAAGTATTTATATCCACCATTGCAGAAAGAATGGGTGCCAATGAAGAATATATTGACGCTGAGGTTGGCAAGCAAATGTCACTCATGCATCGTCGTCGCGCTCAATATACGCCGGTACGATCACCTATCAGCCCTCGAGACAGAATTGTGATTGTGGTTGATGATGGTCTCGCTACAGGTGCAACTATGGTTACTGGTCTGAGGTCGTTGCAAAACTTACGCCCCAAAAAAGTCATTTGCGCCTTACCAGTTGCCGCGGCGAATTCAATCCCCTTCGTTGCGCAATATTGTGACGAAATTGTCTGTCTGAGTGAAGAGCATAATTTTTCAGGGGTGGGGGCGTTTTATCAAGACTTTGCTCAGGTAGATGACGATGAAGTTATAGGCCTGCTGGCAAGGTCTTAAGGAGCATTGCTGATGCGGTCGATGACAACATCCATTACCAGTCTTGGTCAATGCTTTTTTGTTGGCTTACTCGTCTTGATGGGTGATGGCCATACTGCTGGAGTGTTAGAGGCTTGTAATGGGGGGTCTGCGAATCTTACTCGGGAATGTTTGCTGAAACAATTCTCGGCATCCGTAACTCCTACATTAAATATTCCAGATGCTATTTCTGATGAATATATCTCGCTTTTGGAGAATACGCTCCAGCTAGCCAATGAACCAATCACCAGCCCACAATTCGTGATCTTGGTGGATAGAAACCCCAATGTTCAGGTTGTATTTTTATATTTGGGCGCACCTAAGGAGGGTTGGACCCTTATAGGCGCGACTCCAACATCGACTGGTTTGCCCGGTAAATATGAGCACTTTCTAACCCCCTTAGGCGTCTTTGAGCATTCTTTAAGTAATCCCGATTTTCGTGCCGAGGGAACCAAGAATGAGTTGGGATTTCGGGGGTATGGCGCAAAGGGAATGCGCGTATACGATTTCGGCTGGGTCCCAGCTCAGAGGACTTGGGGCAATAAGAGTATGGGCGTGTTGCGCTTGCAAATGCATGCAACCGATCCCGAGTTGGCGGAACCGCTCTTAGGAACCCCGCGATCCGAAGGTTGCATTCGTATTCCCGCATCCTTGAATTATTTTATTGATCACTATGGAGTGATTGATTCTTTCTATGAAGAGGCGCTTACACAGGGTGTACATTTCTGGGTCCTCGCAAAGGATCGAGAGAGTTCCCCATTTTCTGGCCGCTATCTTGTTGTGGTTGACTCAGGGCTGGATGTCAAGCCTTTATGGTCTCGTGTTATTCGTGGGCAGCGGGTAGGACAACTGAAATGATTAAATATTCCGAAAATAAACAGTTGCAGGCAAAGGCCATTGTTCAGCTCTATATCGCTGCGGGCGTGGATCAACCCATTACCGATTTAGCCCGCATTCAAAAAATGATTGATCACTCAAACCTGATTATTTCAGCGTGGGACGGAAACGCGTTAGTTGGCGTTGCCCGGGCAGTCACTGATTTTGGATATTGCTGTTATTTATCCGATTTAGCGGTTGATCAACATTATCAGAGGATAGGTATTGGTAGGAGCTTAATCACCCTGATGCAAAAAGCAATTGGCCTTGAGGTGTCACTGATACTGATGTCTTCACCGGGGGCGGCGGTATTTTATGAAAAATTAGGGTTTACAAATTTTAGTAATGGCTACGTCGCTAAAGGCATTTTGTAAATATTTAGAGTGTATTAAATAGATTTAATGTATTTGAAATAGAAGTGTTGGAATAGCAATGAGCGGGATAACCAAAAGAACGTAGTGAATTTATATAAGGAATCATATGTTTAATAATTTGATACTTGAGCAATTTTTGGCGCTACAAGGCAAGTCTTCAGAATTGACGGGGAATATGAGAAGCATCTCAATCGATATGGGGAAGGAAATCATGGAGATTCATCGTAAGGCAGCGCAAGACTTGAGTTCGATGGGGCAGGGTTATTTGAAGAAAATGACCGCTGTTTATGATCCAGCTACGACCCCAACGATGTTTGGGGCACATGAGTTTGGGCAGATGTTGGAATATTGGGCTGAATATCAAGGTAGCCTTAAAAAGGCCATTGATCAGGGAAGCCATGCGCTTTTCAATGAGATGGAAGGTCTATCGACGCAAGCCCGCTATGATCTTGAGAAAATAGTCAATGGATTAACGAATAACGGACCTATAGCAGGCACTCCAATAATGGCGGCTACTAAAGTCGGGCTGGATATGTTGATGCAGTCCTGTGATCATCTGGCTGAGGCGACCAAAAACACTATGGCAAATATGGAGAAGTTTTCCAATGCAAAGGCCTAATTCATTGCGCATTCAGTTGAGCTGGTGGGCGATGATTTAATTGGATTGCCTGATTGCTTTCTTGGCCATCTCATATCCGGACTTAATCAGTTTCTGAAT
>CANCBK010000145.1 GCA_947374315.1 Burkholderiaceae bacterium
GACTGAAGGTGAGACGGTCCAATTCTGAGGTGTGCACGAGATTTGGCCTAAACCCCACATTAACTGTGGGGTTTTTTATTGGTAGTTCTTGCATTTAGTTCGCGTTAGTACTAAATTAGTCCTAATTAGTACTTTATATGAGAGAAATGAACTTTTTACCAACCCTAAGAAACCTGGTTTCTTCCTATCAAGCGTTTGATCGTTATTCCGCACCCCACATTAAATCCTTGGGTCTGACGATGACACAGTTTGATGTAATCGCAACCTTGGGAAATCAGTTGCCGATGAGCTGTAAGGAGCTTGGGGAGAAGACCTTGGTTACCAAAGGGACGCTCACAGGTGTATTGGAGCGCTTAGAAGCAAAAGGACTCATTCTTAGACAGGCGAATTCAGAGGATGCTCGTAGTCAGCTCATTGGATTAACGTCGGATGGTCAATCTGTATTTGAAAAAGTATTTCCTGAGCATTTGGAGTTTTTAAATAAGGCATTTAAAAAATTATCATCAGATGAATTGCAACAGCTTGAGAAATCTCTTAGGTTATTGAAAGACATCTTTTAATCAAGTCGAGCAAGACAAGGAGAATTACATGAGCAAAGTAGCTGTGGTATTTCATAGTGGTTATGGCCACACTGTAAAACAGGCTGAGGCTGTTGCTAAGGGCGCTAATGGCACTCTGGTGGCCATTGATGCTGAAGGTAATATTACCGATGCACAATGGTTGACTTTAAATGATGCGGATGCGATTGTATTTGGCTCGCCAACCTACATGGGCACTGTGAGCTGGCAGTTTAAGAAGTTTGCGGATGCTAGCTCTAAACAGTGGTTCTCGCAGCAATGGAAAGACAAGGTATTTGGAGGTTTTACGAATTCAGCAACCATGAATGGCGATAAACATTCCACATTGCATTACTTCTTTACATTGGCAATGCAGCATTCAGGATTATGGATTGGTACAGGATTGATGTCTTCAAATTCAAAAGCCGCTAAACGTGACGACATTAACTATGTTGGTTCATTTGCCGGTGCGATGATGCAAACCCCATCCGATGCAAGTGCTGATGAAGTTAATGTAGGCGACCTAGAGACAGCGCGTCTTTATGGGGAGCGTATTGCAAAAATCACTAAGCAATTGCGCGGCTAATGCGTAAGGTCAGATATACCTTTATTGCCATCATCCTTCACTGGGTGATGGCGCTCTTGATCTTTACAACATGGTCAATTGCAATTGCCATCGACGACATGCCTTTGAGCCCCGCCAGAATCACAGGGCTGAGTTGGCATAAGTGGTTGGGCGTCACCATCTTCTTTTTGGTGATACTGCGTTTGCTATGGCGAGCTACACATTCTGTGCCACCTCTCAAGCTACAAATGCCCGCATGGCAAGAAAAGGCTATGCAGCTAACTCATCTCACTCTTTATTTGTTGATGCTGGCGATCCCCGTAGTGGGCTGGTTAATGAGTTCCGCAAAGGGGTATACGGTGAACTACTTTGGTTTATTTGAGTTGCCAGATTTAGTTGATAAAGATAAGGCCTTGGGTCATCAACTAAAGGAAATTCATGAGATTTTAGCAAATGGGCTGATGGTATTGGTTGGACTTCATATCCTGGCTGCATTGAAACATCAGTTCATCGATAAAGATGGTTTGTTGAGTCGCATGACATTTGGAGGTTCTGTTGATGAAAAATAATTCCTTGGTTCAAATGCCAACACTATTAAGAGTGCTGTTTGTTGCTTTTGTAATGAGTGTTGCTAGTTCCTCCTATGCTACAGAGTACTCTTCTATTGATGCCACTAAAAGTAAGATAACTTTTACAAGCAAGTTGATGGGCTCGAAGATTTCTGGAGGTTTTGGAAAATTCTCCGGAAAGATTTCATTTAATACAGAAGAGCCAGAAAAAGCCAAAGCTAATCTTGTTATTGAAACTTCTAGTTTCAATGCTGGTGGCGACGAGTTGCAAGAAGAGGCAAAGGGTAAGGACTGGTTTAGCGCCAAACTTTTCCCTACGGCTAGTTATGTAACAGAAACCGTTAAGGCTACTGGGCCGAATAGCCTAGATGTCCGCGGAACGCTGACGATCAAAGGCAAAGCCGTGCCGCTATTGATGGCCGTGAAGTACCAGTCTCAAGGTAAGCAGATGGTTTTTGATGCGAGCTTTCAGATGTTGAGATTAGATTTTGGCTTGGGCGCTGGAAATTGGGCCGATACCTCTGCAGTCGCTAATGAGGTTCCGGTCAATGTGCATTTGGTCTTAAATCAAAAATAGCTTTACAAATTTATTTAGCATTACTTAACTTAACTTAACTTACTTATTCAATTTTTAATTAGGAGAATTACATGAAATCAAAATTACTTATCGCTTTATTTGCAGCAATTGGTTTGAGCTCTGCTCTCGCTGCTCCAGCTACCTATACAACAGATGCAAATCATACTTTTGCACAGTTTGAATACAACCACTTAGGTTTTTCAAATCAAACTAGCCGTTTCAATACCGTTACTGGTACCGTAACAATTGATCAAACTGCTAAAAAAGGTAGTGCGGACATTACGATTGATACAAAATCTGTTGATACAGGATCTGCATTATTTAATACGCATATCCAAGGTGAAGATTTTTTATCAACCACCCAATTTCCAACTGCCAGCTTTCAATCTAACGACATGATTTTCAAAGGTGATAAGCCAGTTGCATTGAAGGGTGTGTTGACTCTGAAGGGTGTAAGCAAGCCAGTAACTTTAAAAATTACTAACTTTGAGTGCAAAAAACACCCAATGTCTGGCGTAGATTATTGCGGCGCTAATGCAGAAACTAAAGTAAAGCGTACAGAATTCAATATGGGTAAATACGCGCCACACGTAGGTGACGACGTAACCATCTTGATCGCCATTGAGGCATCTAAAAAGGAGTAAATCCCTCGCTTAGATCGATCTAGTCTGAAAAACCACCTACGGGCGGTTTTTTCTTTGTCGGTCATCTCGGTCTATAATTACATAAGTAATTGAATTAAAAGGGAATATTCCCCAAATTCCACTTTAGCTAGTTTGACAGCTCACAGGGGCTCTTGGACAATGCCAGGGGTGGTGATTCAAGCCACAAACCCTCATGACTGCTGATACTTACTCCTCCTTAAATAAGCCGCTCTTGACACTCGAAGCTCGTGAGCTAACTTGTATTCGGGGTGAAAAGCAATTGTTTTCTGGGTTAAATCTAGCGGTCTCTGCTGGTGAATGCTTACATGTGCGCGGTCAAAATGGTGTTGGCAAGACTAGCTTATTGAGGCTCTTAACTGGGCTGTCTAAGCCTGAGTCAGGCGAGGTGCTTTGGAATGGCTTAGCTATTTCTCAAGAGCCAGCTCACTATCATCGCGAACTTTTATTTCTGGGGCATCGCGATGCCTTGAAAGAAGACTTAACAGCGCTAGAAAATTTACAGCTTTATGCAGCCTTGGATGATATTCAATTACCCGAAGATAAAGCTTTGGCTGCTCTATGGCGTTTTGGTTTGCGTGGGCGCGAGCACTTGCCGGTTAATTGCTTATCGGCCGGACAAAAGCGTCGCGTACTAATGGCTCGGATGCTGACGCGTCAAGCAAAGCTGTGGATCTTGGATGAGCCATTTAATGCGCTGGATATTCATGCGGTACAAGCTTTGCAGGGACTCATTGCAGAGCATATAGAGCAAGGTGGCTTGGTGGTCTTAACGAGCCATCAAGAAGTAAGTCTTCCGCAGGTAAGGGTGCTAGATCTATGAATGCCTTACTAGCGATTATTCGTCGTGACTTGCTCTTGGTTATGCGACGCAAGAGCGAGGTACTTACGGCCCTCTTCTTTTTTGTGGTGGTGACCAGTCTATTTCCATTGGGTATTGGTGCGGATGCTGCTTTGCTGCGCAAAATTGCACCAGGCGTTCTTTGGGTTGCAGCATTACTATCGACTTTATTGGGCTTGCATCGTATGTTTGCTGCCGACTACCAAGACGGCTCTTTGGAGCAGCTTGCCTTATCGCCTCAGCCAATGGTGTTGCTTGTTACTGGAAAAATTATTGCTCACTGGATTGTGTGCGGATTACCCTTGGTGCTTTTGGCTCCTCTGATTGGTATTCAGTTTGATCTGGATGCCAGC
>CANCBK010000146.1 GCA_947374315.1 Burkholderiaceae bacterium
GTCCCCAAGCCTCGGCGGTACGCTCTATTTTCACCCTCTTATTTTACGTTTGGGCGGATTCCCGAATCTAGGAGACGGAGATCTCGAGTGGTGAGCTATCTAGAAGCCAGCCGCCAGCCCATCTCTGCGATGATCGCTACCTGCAATATAGGCATCTTTAGTTTCTTCACCCAGTAATGCGATAGCTTGCGCGCTACCAAAGTCCAGGCTGTTCGCTGGCATCACGCTCACATCATGACCCATGGCTTTTAAGCCTTCGACAACGGCGCTTGGCATGGAGGCTTCAACTGTGAGTTTGCCTACATCATCAATTCTCCAGCGGGGCGCATCTGAGCATGCTTGAGGGTTGAGGTATTCATCTACAAAACGCATGACAAACTGAAGATGTCCTTGAGGTTGCATATTGCCACCCATGACACCAAATGCCATCGCGGGCTGATTCCCCTTGGTAAGGAATGCCGGAATGATAGTGTGAAAAGGTCTCTTGCCTGGTGCCACTTGATTGGGGTGGCCATCAACCAAACTAAAGCTCATGCCGCGGTTATGGAAGGCAATGCCACCAGGGGCAACTACGCCAGAACCAAATCCTTTGAAGTTGGATTGAATGTAGGAAATCATCATGCCGGAGTCATCGGCAGCGCAAAGGTAAACCGTGCCAC
Source organism: Burkholderiaceae bacterium (assembly GCA_947374315.1). The sequence continues at coordinate 660 of CANCBK010000146.1, forward strand.
CAGCGTGTGGATCTCCTGCACCATAGCTTCCTGCTTGATTGTGGTCAATGAGCGCAGCTCGACTCGCTAAATACTCTCGATCCAATAAGGCGCTAGTAGGGACTTTCATCGTCTTAGCATCAGATACATGGGCATAGGCATCGGCAAAAGCAATACGCATTGCCTCTACCTGCAAATGAATGCGCTGCGCAGAATTAGCAGGATATTGTTTTGCGTTGGCTGCCTGCAAGATGCCGAGCGCCATTTGTGCGACGATGCCTGAGCCGTTCGGTGGAATCTCATGCAGGGTGTAGTCACCATAATCAAAAGCTAATGGCTCAACCCATTCAGTTTGGTTGGCAGCAAAGTCAGCCATAGCGAAGCAGCCGCCAGTGCTTTGAGCAAAGTCAACCATGCTTTGAGCTAACTTACCGGTGTAAAAAGACTCGCCTTCAGTGTTGGCAATTTCACGTAAGGTGTTTGCTTGCGCAGGGTAGCGCCAGAGCTGACCGGCTGTAGGCGCTTTGCCCTCAATCAAAAAGGATTCGCTAAAGCCCGGCTGGTTCTTCAGGATTGAAATGGCTTCACGCCACTGACGTGCAATCACAGGTGATACTGGAAAGCCATTCTCCGCATAATCAATCGCACGCTGAAAGAGTTGCGCAAAAGGGAGCTTGCCAAATTTACGTGATAGTTCAATCCAGCCGGAGACCATGCCGGGTACAGTGACGGTATTCCAGCCAATCAAATCCATTGCTGCTTTGCCGGCAAAATAATCTGGGGTCCACGCTGCAGGCGCACGACCAGATGCATTCATGCCATGGAGTTTCTTGCCATCCCAAATCAACGCGAAGCCATCGCCGCCTAAGCCATTCATAGTGGGTTCGACCACCGTGAGCGTGATTGCAGTAGCCAAGGCTGCATCAACAGCATTGCCGCCGTTTTGCAGTGCCTCAATGCCCGCTTGTGTAGCCAAAGGCTGTGAGCTAGCAACGATATTCTTGGCGAGTACGGGGGCGCGGCCGCCACCAAAGGGAGGGGAAATCAACATGGTTCTAATCTATTCAATAAAAGAGTGTGCGTACGACTAATGTGTTGTCAGTCGATTTTAACGTTTGCCGACTTCACCACCTTCGCCCATTTATCTTGCTCGCTTTGGGTAATGATGGCAAGCTGTTCAGAATTAGCAAACTGAGGGTGGATTCCTTGGTTAGCCAGGCGAGACTTAAAGTCTGGGTTAGTCAAAATCTTTCGAATTTCTCTTTCCACTCTAGCGGTAATTGCAGGAGATGTTCCCTTGGGTGCGAAGATGGCATATAAGTTTTCAACGTCAAACTGCTTCATGCCATCTTGGCCCATGGTTGGCACGTTGGGCATTAATGGTGAGCGCTCTGCCGCGGCAATTGCAATAGGGCGTAATTTGCCACTTTGAATGTGGGGTAGGGATGCCGTCACACTATCAAACATCATTAGGGTATTGCCAGCAATCAAATCAGGCAAAGCAAATGCGCTTCCTTTGTAGGGAATATGTGTGCCTGTAGCGCCAATACGTTGCATGAACAGAGTTGCCTCCAAATGGGAGAGGCTGCCATTGCCCTGAGAGGCGTAATTGAAATCACCTTTTTTGGATTTAATAAACGCGATGAGTTCTGGCAAATTTTTTGCTGGCACAGAAGGATTGATCACAATTAGGTGCGGAATTGTGCCAACTAAAGCAATGGGCGCAAAGTCCTTAGTGAGGTCTGCAGGGGGATTTTTAAAGAGTGAGTAAGAAATCGATTGATTTGTCAGCGCACTAAAAAGAAGAGTGTAGCCATCGGGTGAAGCCTTAGCTGCAGCGCCCAAGGCAATCATTCCGCCTGCACCCGGCTTATTGTCAATGACAACGGGTTGACCTAATGCCTCTCCCAGTGGGACGGCTATTGAGCGCGCGAATACATCGGTTGAGCCCCCGGCAGGAAAGGGCAGGATAGCCATAATGGGCTTCTTCGGCCAATCGCCTTCCGGCGCCGCAAATGCATTGCTCCACAGCGTTGTTGCCAATAAAAAACCGAACAGTGCGTAGGTAGTTTTGCGCTTTAGAGGATTCATTTCAATATTCTTTAAGTTGTAGGTTTGTTATGTTGGAAAAATGCTGGTGATTAGAGCTTAGGTCATTGGTGATGAACCATATACGTTCTGTGATGCTAAATCAGGCTTGGGTGCTCGCTATTAGTGCATGGTGCCCATTTGTGAGGTCATGATCAATATAGGTCAAGTCAATTTGCTAGTTAAATAGGTGATACAAAATTGGAATCGCCACTGCACTGATAACACCATTCATTCCCATAGCCAGGCTGGCATAGGTTCCCGCTTCGGGATGAATGCTAAAGGCTCGTGAGGTTCCGATACCGTGCGCGCCAATGCCAATTGCAAAGCCTCGCTGCCACCAAGCCTTCATCCCTAATGCATTAAGAATAAACGGCGCCAAAATAGCCCCCAGAATTCCGGTAGTCACAGCAAAGATCGCCGTCAATGTTGGCGATACACCGATGCGCTCTGCAATACCCATTGCAATTGGGGCAGTGACAGACTTGGGGTACATCGCGCCGGTAATGCTCACATCAGCCCCCAATAATTTGGCAATATTCACTGCGCTAATAATAGATACCAAGCCGCCAGCAACTAAAGAGGCTAGCAGGGGGAGTGAGCGCCCCTTTAAGCTACTCAAGCCTCTGTAAATGGGGATAGCTAAGGAGACAGTTGCTGAGCCTAATAAGAAGTGAATGAATTGGGCGCCTTCAAAGTAGCTTGAGTAGGGCATCTCAATAAACTGAATCACGCTCGCTACCAAAATAATGGCAATTGCCACTGGGTTGGCTAGCGGATTCTGCTTGGTGCGTCTGTAGATCCAAAGACCAATTTGATAAGCTGCCAAAGTAATAAATAGTGCGAATAAAGGGCTGCCAGATAGGTAAACCCAAATCTCGACAATGGAGTGCTTTTCGTTCACTGGTCGACCTCCTTGGGCTTGGAGCTTAGAAAGCGGACAACTACTGCGCTAGTGGCGATTGTGAGAATCACGCTGCCTACCAAGGCGCTAATGATCGCCAGGGCATTTGCTTTGAGCTGGGGTAGAAATAGAACTACTCCAACAGCAGCGGGAACAAATAAGAGTCCAAGGTATTGGCTAAAAGCATCCGCTACATTAGCTAGGTCAGGATTGATGCCTTTGCGCAGTACTAGCCAAAGAATGAGTAGTACTAAGCCAATGACGGGGCCCGGCAGTGTAGGAAGGGCGAACTTTGAAATAAGCTCGCCTAGGCTTTGAAACAGGAGGATTTGGACAAGACCGGAGATCATGGTCTGATCTTACTGCTCCGCAATATATGTTGCAAAGCAATAAGTCATTTCTTGGTTAAGATAAACACATAAAAAGTGGGGTCTTTTCTGGCTGGATCGATACGACTTCATTATTGAAAACTTACAGGAGAGCCCTCATGGCCGATTTAAACGTCAATGGTAAAAAGTACAAGATAGATGTGGATCCCGAAACCCCTTTGTTATGGGTGATACGCGATCATGTTGGTTTAACTGGTACTAAGTATGGTTGTGGCGTAGGTCAATGTGGCGCATGTACGGTCCTCTTTGAAGGTCAAGCGATTCGTAGTTGCTCTATTCCAGTGAGTGTGGCTGAGGGCAAGAAGATCGAAACCATCGAAAGCCTAGAAAAAAATGGCCAGCTCTCTAAAGTGCAAAAAGCCTGGGTTGATAACCAGGTTCCACAGTGTGGATACTGCCAGTCTGGCATGGTGATGGCTACCACCGCTTTGCTGCGCAACACCCCAAAACCAACGGATGCCCAGATCGATGCTGCAGTAACTAACATCTGCCGTTGCGGGACTTTCCAACAAGTGCGTGATGCGATTCATGCTGTGAGCAAGGCGTAAGGAGCGATCATGACTAAAACGATTAATACAGCAACTACCAATAATTCACGTCGCCACTTTATTGTTGGGTCTAGCGCTATTGCAGCAGGCTTGGCGATTGGCTTTGACTTCTCTTTCATCTCCGCAGCCAATGCTGCTATGGGAACTGGTACTACTTCGATGACTCCTCTCGCGACACCAGAAATTGGTGTTTGGGTGGTGGTAAAGCCAAATGATGACGTCGTTGTTCGCATCGTACGCTCTGAAATGGGTCAGGGAACGATCACTGGTTTAGCTCAAATGGTTGCCGAAGAGTTGCAGTGCGACTGGAAAAAAGTCTCTTATGAGTATCCATCTCCAGCAGAGAGTCTTAAGCGCAAGCAAGCCTGGGGTAGTTACTCTACTGGTGGAAGTCGCGGTATTCGTACTTCTGAACAGTATGTTCGTAAGGGCGGTGCAGCCGCCCGCATGATGTTGGTTCAGGCTGCCGCAAATGAGTGGAATGTCCCTGCATCAGAATGCGTTGCTAAAGATAGCGTAATTACACACACACCATCCGGACGCAAAACCACTTTCGGAAAAGTGTCTGTCGCTGCATCTCAATTAGAGGCGCCAAAAGAGGTTTCATTAAAGGATCCTAAAGAGTGGACGCTGATTGGTAAGCCAGTGAATCGTATTGATGGCGTCGCCGATAAGGTCACTGGTAAGCAGATTTATGCGATTGACTTGAAGATGCCGGGCATGTTGGTGGCGACGATTAAAGAGTCTCCTGTGTTTGGTGGCAAAGTGAAAAGCTATGACGCCTCTAAAGCAATCGGCATGAAAGGCGTCAAGAAGGTTGTCCAAGTTGGAGACTCTGCTATTGCAGTTGTGGCAGATACCTTCTGGCAAGCCAAAACAGGTTTGGATGCAGTCAGTATTACTTGGGATAACGGCGCCAATGGCGATGTTTCAAGCGCCACCATCAAGAAAATGCTGGAAGGCGGACTCACTGCAAACGATGCATTTGTGGGCAACTCTAACGGTGATGCGCAAGAAGCTATCAGCAAAGCCTCCAAAACCATTGAGGCAACATACTCTTATCCATTCTTGAATCATGCGACTTTAGAGCCACAAACTGCTACTGCAAAGTGGACCTCGGACTCCTGTGAAGCTTGGGTTCCGACTCAGGATGGCGAAGCCTCTCTTGCGGCTGTGATTGCGGCTTCTGGTTTGCCGGCAGAAAAGTGCAACGTCTACAAAGTCAACCTTGGCGGTGGATTTGGTCGTCGTGGTGCATTCCAGGATTACACAACACAAGCTGTGAATATTGCCAAGCAAATGCCGGGCACACCAATCAAATTGATTTGGACTCGCGAAGAAGATATGACTCAGGGTCGCTATCACCCAGTCATGATGTGCAAAATGACTGCAGCTCTAGATGATAAGAAAAATATCACTGGTCTTAATATGCGTTTGTCCGGTCAATCTATTTTGGCAGCAGTACGTCCAGCAGTGCTTGCGGCCAATAAGGGTAAAGATCCTTTGGTGTTTCAGGGTCTAGATCCAGCTGGTGAGCATGGTATTACCTATAGCTTTGACAATCTCATGATTGACAACGCAATGCGCAATACACATGTGCCGCCTGGCTTCTGGCGTGGGGTTAACGTCAATCAAAATGCCGTCTTCCTAGAAACATTTATGGATGAGATGGCCGAAGCAGCCGGCATGGATGCGGTGGAGTTCCGTCGCAAACATATGGAGAAATATCCTCGTGCTGTCGCGGTTCTCAATGCAGTAGCCGATGGTATTGGTTGGACTAAACCGGCCAAGCCAGGTGTCTTCCGTGGCCTCGCACAGATGCGTTCATTTGGTAGTTATGTTGCTGCCGCTTGCGAGCTATCTGTGACGAATGGCAATGAGGTGAAAATTCATCGGATTGTGGCTGCAACCGATCCTGGTTATGTTGTTAATCCTGCTCAAGTTGCCCGTCAGGTTTCAGGCTCCTTTGTTTATGGCCTATCGGCTCTCTTCGAGGAAGAAATTACCCTTGAAAAGGGCGCGGTCGTACAAAAGAACTTTGATACCTTCAACTCGATTCGCTTATCTCAGATGCCTAAGGTAGAAACCATCATTATTCAAGGTGGTGGAAAAGAGTGGGGTGGTGTTGGTGAGCCAACGATTGCTGTTGCAGCACCAGCTGTTCTCAATGCGATCTACCGTGCGACAGGCAAGCGCTTGCGTACAGTGCCATTGAAAAATAGCGGTATTAAGTTGGTTTAATAGTTGCAGCAAATAGGA
>CANCBK010000147.1 GCA_947374315.1 Burkholderiaceae bacterium
GTCGCCGTTGTAGACAAGGTGGTGGATAAAAAAGGTACTCGCAAAGTAGCTACCGCCTATCTAGAGCAGTTGTATACCCCAGCCGGTCAAGAGATTGCCGCTCAAAATTATTATCGCCCTCGCGATCCTAAGGTAGCCGCTAAATATGCAAACCAATTTGCTAAAGTGAAATTAGTAACAATTGATCAAGTCTTTGGTGGCTGGCAAAAAGCCCAGAAGGCCCATTTTAATGATGGCGGCATATTTGACGAGATCATTGTTAAATAATCTTCAAAGATTAAACCGATACATTAACCCTGGCAGCCCAGACAATAGGCTCCAGGGCTTTTCTTCTCCTCCAATATCCTTATATTCATTTTGCGTATAAGTTAATGATCTTTTCTTGTTTCCCTTTTTTAAGGGTCGACCCTAGACTCTACGGATGTCTAGTACAAAGAAAAATAGCATCTTCCCTGGTTTTGGCTTATCGCTTGGTTACACCATCGTTTATCTATCCATCATCGTTTTAATTCCACTGTCTGCGGTGATATTAAAGACAACCAGCCTCACCTTTCCAGCCTTTATTGACGCCGTGACCGCTCCAAGAGTAATGGCTTCTTATCGACTTAGCTTCGGTATGGCACTTCTTGCAGGCTTTATCAATGCCATCTTTGGCCTGTTGCTCGCATGGGCTTTAGTTCGATATACCTTTGTCGGCAAAAACCTAGTAGATGCTTTGGTAGATCTCCCCTTTGCTTTGCCTACTGCTGTAACTGGTATTGCGCTTGCAGCACTCTATTCCAAGAATGGTTGGATTGGGCGATACCTTGAGCCCCTGGGCATCAAAATTGCCTTTACACCATGGGGCGTTCTAGTGGCTCTGATTTTTATAGGACTACCCTTTGTAGTGAGAACAGTCCAACCTATCCTTGAGGAGATTGAGATTGAGCTTGAAGAAGCTGCTGCAAGTTTAGGAGCAAGTCGTTGGCAAGCGTTCAGAAGGGTCGTTTTGCCGATTTTATTACCGGCGATATTGACCGGCTTTGCCCTTGCCTTTGCCCGTGCTGTTGGCGAATACGGCTCTGTGATTTTTATTGCTGGCAATATCCCTATGGTTTCTGAAATCACACCTCTAATTATTATTACCAAGCTAGAGCAGTATGACTATGCTGGTGCTACGGCTATTGCCTCAGTAATGCTGCTCATCTCATTACTCCTTCTTTTGGCTATTAACGGCCTTCAGGCGTGGACTGCGCAGAAAACCGGGAGAGTTCGTTAATGAACACCACCAGATTTGAACGCAGCTCTGCAACCAGAGATTCGACCATTGTTAAAACGCTTGTCTTGGTTTTGTCTTTAAGTTTTTTTGGTATCTTTTTGCTATTGCCATTGTTCTCTGTGTTTACCGAAGCTCTCTATAAAGGCTGGGTGTACTACTTCAAGGCGATTGCAGAACCGGATACCTGGTCCGCCATTAAGCTCACCTTACTTGCTGCTGGAGTGGCGGTACCGCTTAACTTAATATTTGGTGTTGCAGCCTCGTGGGCTATTGCGAAGTTTGATTTCAAAGGTAAGCACCTTTTAATCACGCTGATTGATATTCCTTTTTCAGTATCACCAGTCATTGCGGGGTTAATTTTTGTGCTGGTATTTGGCGCACAAGGCTGGTTTGGGTCATGGCTTTCTGATCACGACATCAGAATTATTTTTGCAGTTCCTGGAATTATTCTGGCAACAATTTGTGTTACATTTCCGTTTGTTGCCCGTGAGCTTATTCCGTTAATGGAGGCTCAGGGCCGCGAAGAGGAAGAAGCTGCAACTGTTCTAGGTGCAAGCGGCTGGCAAACCTTTTGGTACGTAACACTACCTAATATCAAATGGGGTTTGCTCTATGGTGTGATTCTTTGTAATGCGCGGGCAATGGGTGAATTTGGAGCGGTATCAGTTGTGTCAGGCCATATTCGGGGTTATACCAACACCATTCCACTACAGGTGGAAATTCTCTATAACGAATACAACTATGTGGCCGCTTTTGCAGTTGCATCATTACTTGCTCTTTTGGCGCTTCTCACATTAGCTGCAAAAACCTATGTTGAGTGGCACCTTAAATCCGAAACAAATGCAGCGCCCGCAATCGAAGGACCATTATGAGTATTGAAGTTAAAAACGTTAGCAAAACATTTGGTAACTTTGTTGCCTTAAACAATGTTTCTTTAGACTTTCCATCTGGTGAACTGGTTGCGTTACTGGGGCCATCAGGTTGCGGCAAAACCACCTTACTACGAATCATTGCGGGCCTTGAAACCCCAGATAGCGGCAATATCATTTTGGATGGCGTTGATACTTCCTTAACCCCGGTACGTGACCGTCAGGTTGGCTTTGTATTTCAGCACTACGCCCTCTTTAAGCATATGACTGTTTTTGACAATGTTGCTTTTGGATTGAATGTAAAGAATCGTAGAGAGCGCCCAAGTAAAGATGAAATTGCCCATAAGGTACATGAGCTTTTAAACCTCGTTCAACTTGACTGGTTGCATGATCGGTTTCCAGCCCAACTCTCTGGCGGTCAACGACAACGGATTGCTTTGGCGCGTGCCTTAGCTGTAGAGCCAAAAGTCTTGCTTTTAGACGAGCCGTTTGGCGCTTTAGATGCCAAAGTTCGCAAAGAACTGCGTCGCTGGTTACGTAAACTCCATGACGAATTACACATTACATCCATTTTCGTTACCCACGATCAAGAAGAGGCTCTAGAAGTTGCTGACCGTGTTGTTCTGATGAATCAAGGTAACGTGGAGCAAATTGGAAGCCCAGATGAAGTCTACGATCATCCCGCTACGCCATTTGTCTATGGTTTTCTCGGAAATGTGAATTTATTTCACGGACGTGTAGAAGGTGAAGGCATTCAGGTAGGTAAACATAAGTTGAACCATAACCAATCTGAATTGATTGCGCAGGGTGCCTCCGTATTGGCTTTTGCTAGACCCCATGAGTTGGATATTGTTGGTGAAAATGCGAGCAATGATGGTGTCATTGCGCATATTGATCGAATTCTATCTTTCGGCCTGAACTCTAGAATTGAACTTTCTGCAATTGCAAGTTCTGACGCAAATACGGCCCCACATTTTTATGAAGTGGAGCTTCCCAGGTCCGAAGTAAGCAAGCGTGGTTTAGCAGAGGGCCAGCGGGTTCGCATCATTCCTTCGCAGTTGCGCGTTTTCGAAAATACCAAGGCAACAACCTCATTAAGCAATAGCTAAACCATAGATAATTACGCATGAACTTTCAACAACTCCGTATCATCCGCGAAACAGTTCGCCGCAACTTCAACCTCACCGAGGTTGGGAATGCTCTAGCGACCTCTCAATCCGGTGTTAGCAAACATATTTTGGACCTAGAGGATGAGCTTGGAATTGAGCTATTTGTTCGCAAAGGTAAAAGACTCCTAGGCCTTACAGAGCCGGGTAAAGAGCTTCTCACTATTGTTGAAAGAATGCTGCTCGATGCAAAGAACATCAAACAATTAGGCGAGCAATTTAGCCAGAGTGATAAAGGTCAACTAACAATTGCCACCACCCACACTCAAGCGCGTTATGCCTTGCCAAATGTGGTCAGCCAATTTAAGCAACGTTTTCCAAAAGTGCATCTAGCCCTACATCAAGGTAGCCCACACGAAATTGCCCAAATGCTATTAGAGGGTCGAGCAGATATTGGAATTGCCACTGAGGCGCTTGATCAATATCCAGAGCTAATCACCTTTCCTTATTACAGCTGGCATCACACTGTTGTCGCACCAAAAGGCCATCCCCTTGAAGGCAAGAAGAGTTTATCCCCCGAAGATATAGCTGAATATCCAATAGTGACTTATCACGAGGGATTTACTGGTCGAAAATCGGTAGATGAAACTTTCTCCAAAGCTGGCATTACCCCCGATATCGTAATGTCCGCTCTAGATGCTGACGTTATCAAGACATATGTAGAGTTAGGTCTTGGTATCGGCATCATTGCATCCATGGCTTATCAAGCAGAAAGAGATACCAAACTAAGCTTGGTAGATGCAGGAAACATCTTTGAAACTAATACCACCCGAATTGCACTGAGAAAAGGCTACTTTTTGCGAGGCTTCACCTATGAATTCATAGGGCTTTGCATACCTAATCTTGATAAGGAAAAGATAATTGGCGCATTAAAAATGACCGCCGATAATGATTTAGATTAAAACATGTATGAGCTAGCTGGATGACTGCTATTGGCCGTTCTCTGCCGCTCAAACACTCTTAATTTTTCTATTTTGAGTGTCCGCAGATTGACCCGCGTTGATTTTTAGTACCACTCCAACTGAGAGATTTTGATAATCTTTTACTTAAAAAGGAGTTGTACTATGGCCAAACATGGCGTGCGTTTCAAGCCCGAGCAAATCGTTTCCCTA
>CANCBK010000148.1 GCA_947374315.1 Burkholderiaceae bacterium
ACTGTAGTCATACTTATTTAACTCGTATATGCTCGATAGATATCGAAAAATTAACTGAATTGCGATTCTAGCACGACCAAACGAAAAAATGATTGTTTTAGGAATAGAAACTTCTTGTGACGAGACCGGGGTGGCTTTATACAACACCATTCCTTGGGAAGAGGGCAAACCGGCCTGCCAGGGCATACTGGGACAAGGCCTGCACTCCCAGATCGCCATGCACCGGGACTATGGGGGCGTTGTCCCCGAATTAGCCTCCCGAGACCATATTCGCCGTGTTTTACCCCTTTTAGACCAATCTTTAGCCCAGTCTGGCCTCCAATTAAGCGATATTGATGCCGTGGCCTTCACTCAAGGCCCTGGACTGGCTGGTGCCCTGCTAGTAGGAAGCGCGTTTGCCAAATCCCTAGCCCAAGGCCTTGATTTGCCCTCTATTGGGGTACATCACCTCGAAGGACACCTACTTTCCCCGCTTTTGGGACAAACAGCCCCCCAATTTCCATTTATTGCCCTTTTGGTGTCTGGTGGTCATACCCAACTCATGAAAGTCTCTGGAATTGGTAAATACGAACTGCTGGGTGAAACTTTGGATGACGCGGCGGGAGAGGCTTTTGATAAAACAGCCAAATTACTTGGCTTGGACTACCCAGGTGGAGCGGCAATCTCAAAATTGGCAGAGCAAGGTCGTCCAGGCATTTTTGATTTACCAAAACCAATGCTGCATTCTGGCGATTTAGATTTTTCTTTCTCCGGACTAAAAACTGCCGTTCTGAATCAAACTAAAAAATTTGCCGAGAAAAAGATTGATGATACAAATACGATTGCGCAATTTCATGCAGATCTTGCGAGAAGCTTCGTTGAGTCGATCGTTGCAGTGCTGGTAAGCAAATCAGAGAAAGCACTCAAGCAAACTGGTTGTAAGCACTTGGTACTTGCAGGTGGTGTTGGCGCTAACTTACAACTTCGTACCGCACTCAATGACAAAGCTAAGCGAAATAGCTTTGAAGTACATTACCCACCACTTGAGCTCTGTACTGATAACGGAGTGATGATTGCTTTTGCTGGTGCACTACGCTTGATTGAAAAAAATAACGGCTCCACAACTTCTGGAGCCTTTGATATCAAACCCCGCTGGGATTTGCAAAGCAATAATCTGAAATAAATTTGTTGTGACTTATTTGTTGCTGCTTATTTCTGGTGGCTGATTCGGGCAAATGCACTGTGATTATGGATGGACTCAAAGTTCTCAGCCTCAACCACAAAAGAGTGAATGCGCTGATCTGCCTTGAGATTACCGGCCACATCACGAACCAAGTCTTCTACAAATTTGGGGTTGCTATAAGAATGCTCAGTCACCCATTTTTCATCAGGACGCTTTAGTAAGCCCCATAACTCACTGGATGCTTCACTCTCTGCGGCCGATACCAAATCCTCTACGGTCATTTTAGTTTCAGCATCCAGCACCACTGACATAGTCACATGTGAGCGCTGATTGTGCGCACCAAAATCAGAAATCTCTTTTGAGCAAGGGCACAAGCTCATGACTGGAACTTGTGCACGCAAACCCAATTCAATCTCCGTACCGCCATTGGCATTTTGTTTGGCAGTAGCCATCCAAGTCACTTCGTAATCCATTAAGCTTTCAACGCCAGACACTGGGGCCGCTTTTTTAACAAAGTGCGTATAAGTAAATTGCACATGCCCTTCTTTGGCATCAAGCAATGGCAACATCTCGCGCACCATTGCCACTACTGAAGTGCTATCGACAGCAATATCTTGTTTTTGTAGCAAAGCCATGAAGCGCGACATATGAGTGCCCTTCACATGCGCAGGCAAAGCGACATCCATCTCGAATAGACCTACCGATGGAAAATTACCTGTTTTGCTACGAATAGTAAGTGGATGACGTACGCCGCGAATACCTACCTGCTCAATTGGCAAAGCGCGCTCATCCCGAGTTGATTGCACATCAGGCATTGCGCTTGGCTTTAAAAAAGCGGGGTTCATGTCATTCATAGCTCTATTTTCAGGCAAAACTGGCTTATTTGCCTACAAGCGCTGAATTTACGGTCAATATTGCAGGAAAACGTTGTTTGATGGAGTTGGCAATACCTTCTACATCCAAGCCACACTTGGTCATCAACAAGCTGTAGTCGCCATGTTCAATAAATTGATCAGGAAGACCTAATTGCAAGAGGGGTTTATTGATGCCGAGATTGGATAGTGCTTCTAGACAAGCGCTACCAGCGCCACCAGCAATGGCCCCATCCTCAATGGTCACAAAATAATCGTGATCATTAGCCAGCGATTGAATTAAATCTACATCAAGTGGTTTAACAAAACGCATATTGGCTACCGTTGCATCAATACCTTCCGCTACTTCGAGCGCAGGATAGAGCAAAGTACCAAATGCCAATATCGCCACACGTTGGCCAAGGGGCGCTGTTGATTTGCGACGAAGCTCGCCCTTACCCATTGGTAGGGTGCGCAACTCTTTAGAAGGAATGGTGCCTACACCTGCGCCCCGTGGATAGCGTACTGCGCTTGGATGGGGTTGGTGGAAAGCAGTGGTTAATAAGTCGCGACACTCTGCTTCATCCGCTGGCGTCAGCACCAGCATATTTGGAATGCAACGTAAGAATGGAATGTCATATGCGCCAGCGTGCGTTGCGCCATCAGCGCCAACGAGTCCAGCACGATCTAGCGCAAACAATACTGGCAAGTCTTGCAATGCCACATCATGAATGAGTTGGTCATACGCACGCTGCAAGAAGGTAGAGTAAATCGCCACTACTGGCTTCATCCCCTCACATGCCATACCAGCTGCAAAAGTGACCGCATGCTGCTCAGCAATACCGACATCGTAGTAACGCTTAGGGAAATTTTTCTCAAACTCAACTAAGCCCGAACCTTCACGCATCGCTGGAGTAATGCCAACCAATAAAGGATCTGCGTGCGCCATGTCACATAACCATTCACCAAACACTTGAGTGAATGTTTTCTTGCTAGCAGTCGATTTTTTGACGCCCTCTTCAGGATTAAATTTACTTGGGCCGTGATAAAGCACTGGATCCGCTTCAGCCAACTCATAGCCCTGGCCTTTTTTAGTAACCACGTGCAAAAACTGTGGACCACGCCCTTCCAAAGCCAAGCGACGTACGTTCTGCAGCATCGGAATCAAGGCATCTAAATCATGGCCATCGATCGGACCGAAATAATTGAAGCCAAATTCTTGAAAAATCGTTGATGGGGAGACCATGCCTTTGGCATGATCTTCAAGACGTTTAGCAAATTCACGTAAGGGTGGTGCAATTGATAAAACACTATCAATGCCTTTTTTAGTTGCAGAGTAAATATTGCCGCTGAGTAATCGAGCTAAATGTCGATTCAGTGCGCCCACCGCAGGCGAGATCGACATGTCGTTGTCATTCAAGATCACAACAAGCGGCAAGTCGTCATACACACCAGCATTGTTCATGGCTTCAAAAGCCATCCCGCCTGTCATGGCGCTATCTCCAATGACAGCTACCGCCACATGTCGCTCACCTTTCGTTTGAAAAGCGCGAGCCATACCCATCGCTGCTGAAATACTGGTTGATGAATGGCCAGTACCAAAAGCATCAAACTCACTTTCAGAGCGATGTGGGAAACCTGATAGACCCTTGTACTGACGCAAAGTATTCATGCGCTCACGACGACCAGTCAAAATCTTGTGTGGATAGCTTTGATGGCCCACATCCCAAACGATTCGATCTTCTGGGGTATCAAATACATAATGCAAAGCAATAGACAACTCGACCGTTCCCAAGTTTGACGACAGATGTCCGCCTGTCTTAGAAACAGAGTCCAAAACAAATTCGCGCAACTCTTCAGCTAAAGCGGGCAGCTCTTCGCGTGATAGTTTTTTGAGATCGTCGGGGGAATTAATGGAATTTAAAGTCATTGAACCTAAATCATTTGTACTAATGAATTTCTCTTGTATTTATTCTCTTGCATTTGTCTTGTATCTTGCTTATTTGCCGCGATTGACAACTAAGCAAGCCAAATCTTTTAACGCCTGTGCTTGCGCACCAAAACTATCTAAGCTAGCAATTGCTGTTTCTTGCAACTCTTTAGCTTGCTTCATTGCATAGTCTAAACCCATCAAGGTCACATAGGTCGGCTTATTCGCCGCTGCATCTTTACCAGCCGTTTTACCCAAGGTTTGACTATCGGCGGTGGCATCAAGTACGTCATCCACAATCTGAAACGCCAACCCTAGGGATTTTGAATAATGATCGAGATTCATCATTTGCGCAGGGTCAAGATTGGCAGCAATACCGCCTAACTCAACAGCACATGACAAGAGAGCACCAGTCTTCATGGCATGCATTTGCTTTAAGCCTGGCAGATCTAATTTTTTACCCACACTCTCTAAATCGATAGCCTGACCACCGGCCATACCGCGCGAGCCTGAGGCCGCAGCTAAAACAGCAATCATTTTGAGGCGCACTTGCGCATCACAGTTTGCATTAGCCAGTATTTCAAAGGCACGAGTTTGCAATGCATCACCAACTAATAATGCAGTTGCTTCATCAAAGGCTTTGTGAACTGTAGGGCGACCACGCCTTAAATCATCATCATCCATGCATGGCAAATCATCGTGCACCAATGAATAAGCATGAATACATTCAATTGCCACTGCAGCCGTATCCAAAGACTCAATAAGTGCTACATCTTGGTTATCACCAAGCTGACCAGAAGCGTAAACCAATAGAGGACGTATACGCTTGCCACCGCCTTGGGCCGCATAGCGCATTGCCTCGTGCAAACGATGGGGAGTGGTTTTTGCCGAATCAAGCAAGCGATCTAAGGCCTGCTCAGTTCGCTCAGAGTGAGCAGTGAGCCACTCCTGAAATTGAAAATCAGTACTCAATTAGGCCTCGAACACTCGAACCTGTTGTTCAACCTGAGCCAACATTCCTTGACAGTGCTTGAGCAATGCCGCGCCACGTTGATAGGCAAGCAAGGTTTCTTCTAATGAAAATTTGCCAGATTCCATATCGGAAATGAGCTTCTCCAGCTCTTTTACGGCTTGCTCATAGCGTAAATCGGGGTCGATTTGGACCTCAAGACCGGGTTTTTGACTCTCTGACTTCTTGGCTGGCATAAGCTGGTTTCCTTCTTATTTCCCACACGGATAGCCCTACATATTAAAGCGAGAACCCCCTTGGATGGGTATAATCCATCCCTTCCTTTCCAATATCGATCCGTCGATGGTTGGATTGGTTATTCCGCTTAGCTTCGGCTGACGTTTTCGGGGGTGGGGAGAATGACTAATCT
>CANCBK010000149.1 GCA_947374315.1 Burkholderiaceae bacterium
TGCAAAGCACGGGAGCGGTCTAGGTTATCGTAGATTTTTTCTACGGTTGCCGCTTTAGGGTACCCATAACTCAAATCTAATGTCCCAATAGAACTCTTAATTTTATTTGGGACAGCTACACCAGGAGCAATCGGAGTGGAAAACTTCATTGCAGAATTAGGCTCGGTACCTGCCCTAGCCAGCAATGGCAGTGAGCACAAAACCAATAAACACAATTTGATCTTCATGTGCATCCTTTTTATAGAAATTATCTAAGGCGAGGCTTATTTAACTAAATCCTAGCATAGTCAATTTAGGCACCTGTCGACCCCAAGAAAAAACCAACCCGAAGGTTGGCTTTTTTAATGAAGCAAGGCAACTAAAGCAACTGCATTACGGCAGTGGTCTAGGTTGCTTGGTTTCGGATACTGGAATCACTCTACCGCCCAAGACTGTTGCTTGAACTGCAACATCTTTAATCTTCATTGCAGGGATAGTTTGTGGGTCAACATCTAGCACCGTAAAGTCAGCAAACTTACCGGCTTCAATACTACCAACCTTATCTTCTACACCCAATGTATAGGCAGCATTAATGGTGATCATCTTCATCGCCTCTGATTGAGGCAAGGCTTCAGCAGGTGCCCAAACTTTGCCATCGTTATAGACATCTCGGCGAGTTACTACAGACCAAGCCTCTTGCAATGGGTTGGGAGCGGAAACTGGAGCATCAGAATGAATCGAAGTAACAATGCCATTGCGCACCAACATGCCTAAACGTGTGGCAGTAGAAGCGCGATCGGTACCCATTGCGGGGGACTGTAACTTTGCACGTTGAGAGATATAAGAAACATTAGCGCTGACTACTGCATTTAACGCCTTAATCTTAAAGACCATAGCTGTCGATGGAACGCCAAAGTGATTTACGGTAAAGCGGTGATCAAAGCGTGGCTTTGAGTCTTGCAATAATTGCAATGCATTTAGCGTATCGAGATTTCCTACGTCACCATTGCTGTGTACGTGAATATGAAAGCCTGCATCCCACCAAGGCTTCATAGTAGATGCAAAATCTTTTGCGGATGCGTAAGTGGATGGACCGCCAATGCCCCCATCAACGTAGGTAGGGTGCCCCATATGCATGGTCTCAGGCATGTATCCACCATCACTAAAGAATTTAACGCCCTGAAAAATCAAACGATCGTTATCGTATTGTTTGAAATTTAAAGCTTCATCGATAGCTTTATCACCATACTTTGCCTTCAATACCTCACCAGTCACCACCGGCACAACCCGCAATGACCCCGCAGAAGATGTTGAAAATTCTCGAGCTATTTTCAATTCAATATCTAAGTTTAGAGCGCCGAAAGATAACTCACCGGTAGTAGTAATTCCTGCTTGCTGCATCAAGTCACTCATGTAAAGGTAATCACGAGGCATCTGACTTGGGTTCATGATGTCTTTTCCCGCAACACTCATTAGATACTCAGCGGCTGTAACGTCAAGAAACTGCCCATTGAGCTGGCCATTTTTATCAATGCCAATACCTGTGATGCCTTTGACTTTATCGGGGGTAATGCCGTAATGATTAATAGCGCCGCTGTTGATATAGAAGTTTCGTCCAGAGGCATTCCAGATGATGATTGGACGAGTAGCAGAAACTTGATCTAACAACTGACGATCAGGCGCCCTACCCATAGAAACCTCATCCCAGCCCCAAGCCATGAGAATCTGATTTGGATCCTTTATAGCGTTGGAATATTTCTTCAACGCATCCATTCCCGCCTGCAAATTGGGAATCCCAGGGAAAGCAGGCCCCCAAGGATTTGGCATAGGTGCGGGAAAAAGCATGGGTTTGTTGAATACGATTCCCCCCATCAAAGTATGAGCATGGGGCTCAATGAAGCCTGGATAAATAACTTTATTAGCAAAATCTCGATTAATTTGAGTTGGGTATTTATCAGTCCAAGGCTTCAAATCCTCCAGCGATCCAACTGACAAAATGCGACCATCGGCAACAGCTACAGCCGTTGCATTTGGAATAGCTGGATCCATAGTGACAATCTTTTTTGCCACAAAGACGGTAATGTTGGAGACCTTTGGTGTTGATGGTGGCTCCAGCAATTGGACTGCGCTAGCAAGGCCTGAAAAAAGTCCAACGATTCCGATGGAAATAAGTTTAATTTTGAGTTTCATGAATAGTCCTAAGGCAGGTAATTTTGTAAATAATACTAAAAAGGATAACCAGGGCTTAATCAAGGCCCCTGCCTAGGGTGTCTTATCGCTAAAACACTGTTAATACCTCTCGATTACTTGGTTAGGACCTAGATCAAGAAGCCAGATATAAGAAAACCACCTTGTTAGGTGGTTTTTTCTTTTGTAATCCGAGCGAAGTAAATAGACTTAGATCAGCCCCTTCTTTCTTAGATTAGCTAGGCGGTTATTCAAGGTCTTGATGGTGAGGAGATTAAGCTTGTCTCCCTCAGCCCAATTACTGCCTTTCCACTCAATACCTTCTGGCGTGACATTGGCAAATGGCTCTTTGCCCTCTTTTGCGTAGCCTTCCAAAATGGCAATGAGTGCAGGACGATCATCGGATCCGCCAGCATCTTTAATGGCATCCAAGATTGGTTTAGTAATCGTATCGGTATATGTCACCTTAGAATCTGGATGCTTGGCTGCTGCCGGCTCTTCAAAGATGTACTCATGCGGCCACTCAAATACATTTCTAGCTGAATTCTTGACCGACTCTGGGCTTACGGCACCGCTTGCAGGATTTTTTGGATCCGTCGGCAAATTGAGTTCCGCAATCCAAGCTTCGAATTCTGCAATGCGGGCATAACGCTTTTCCTCGCTATCGCGCTTTTGTTCTTCCTGTGACAGCAATAATGTGACCCAGGCCCAAGCGATGTCTTTAGGTATCGCAAACTCTTGCGCCAGTATGCCGCTTGCTTTTTTGAGGATTGGCTTGGATGTGAGTTTTGTCATTGCGTTCTTTCTGATTCTTTAATAATGCCTTCAATTTCGGGTGGACAGCTCAAGGGAAGGCTCTCTGTTCATTATTGCAATTCTCGCCACAGACCCCGTAGGATACTCTCCATGGTGGGTTATTTGCCTGGAATGATGGGATAAACACATGCCTATTGGCCTCCAGGGCTTGGTGTTGCTGCAAATCGAGCAAGAATGCCTGTATTCACTAAAATAGCCCCCATGACCAAGATTCCAGAACTTCTAGCCCCTGCCGGCAGCCTCTCTATGCTGCGCACTGCCTTTGACTTTGGCGCTGATGCCATTTATGCGGGGCAGCCCCGTTATTCACTCCGAGTGCGCAATAATGACTTTGGAAAAATGGAGACGCTTAAAGAAGGCATAGATACTGCCCATGCTTTAGGTAAGAAGTTTTATCTGGTTTCTAACCTACTTCCTCATGGTGGTAAGACGCGTACCTATATTAAAGATATGGATCCCGTTGTTGCATTAAAGCCTGATGCCATGATCATGTCAGATCCAGGCCTCATCATGATGGCTAGAGAAGCTTGGCCAGACATGCCAATTCATTTATCGGTTCAAGCTAACACTGTCAACGGTGCCTCCGCTAAGTTCTGGCGCTCTGTTGGCATTAGCCGAGTTATCTTGTCACGGGAACTTTCTTTTGATGAAATCGA
>CANCBK010000150.1 GCA_947374315.1 Burkholderiaceae bacterium
ATAGCTTGGGCATCAGACTTCCAGCAGGCCATATTGCAGCCTTTTATGCGACGCCACACGAATTTCTTGTAGTTACGCCATGCACCATCACCTAGTTTGATTTTGAGGGGCCAATACTTATTGATGCCGCCAGATAATCGATAGCTCAATAAGTGGCCGGTGAATTTCTTGAAATCCCAGCGTGACCATGAGAGCAATTGCTTGCTGAGCTCGTCGTTAAGCAGAATGCGACTCCCTGTTACCAGATAGTTGGCCTGAGATAGTCTTCGATGTTGGGTGATAAAGTCAGGCTGAACAATGCAGTCGCCATCAAGAAATATCAAATAATCACCAACAGATGCTTCTATAGCTTGATTGAGAATGCGGGTCTTACGAAAACCCTGATCCTCTTGCCAGAGGTGCGTTATTTTCACTGGGAAATCAACCTGAGCGCCAGCGATAAGTTCCTTAGTGTCTGAGGTGGAGCCGTCATCAGCAATGATGATTTCAAAATCCAAGTCGGTTTGAGTACTGAGTGACTCAAGACATAATTTAAGGGCTTGCGGCCAGTTATAGGTCGCTAAAAGTACAGAGATCATTTGCTGTGATGTTGATGATGCGCAGCTTCTTGATGTAATTGCCATAACTTCATGTAGCGATAGTAGGTTCCTTGCCCGTTGGAGATTGCCAAAGCAAAGCCTTGGGGGCCATCTAGGAAGCCAAGACGAATGAAGTAGGTTCGAGTAAAAGCCCAAATTCCATGAAGCACTGCTTTTAAGGGGTGACTCTTTTTTCCTTTGGAAAACGCTTGCTCTGCTGAGGCAGTTGAATATCGGTCAAGCTTCTGCAGCACTTGTGAGTAGTTCATAAAACTGAAGTGCAATATGGGATTTTCCAGTTTTGCTACTTGACTATTTGGGATCAAGCGCTCATGCACTAGGTCATCGGAGAAGCGGGCAGTGCCGCGTTTAAATAACCGATTTACGTAATCGGGGCTCCAGCCAGAATGGCGAATAAAGCGGCCGCAATACCAAGATAGTCGTGGAATCGCAAAGCAGTCGACATGAGCCGAATGATGAATGGCGGTCAGAATTTCACTTCTGAGGGCTGGGGTCAGGCGCTCATCAGCATCCAATGAAAGAACCCACTCACCCGTTGCGAGGTCTAGAGCGCGGTTCTTTTGGGGGCCAAATCCAGGCCAATCGGCTGTTTGACTAATGACTGCACCGTGATTTTTGGCGATTTCTAGGGTGCCATCAGTGCTCTTGGTATCGACAACCACAATTTGTTGTGCAATCCCCTCTAGGGAAGCCAAACAATCGGCTAAATTGGCCTCTTCATTGCGAGTGATGAGTATGACGGATAAGGTGGGCATAATTCATTATATGAATGCACAAGACCGTACCGCCTTAAATCGCTTAATTCAGTATCTGAAGCCCCATATGGGCTTAATTATTGGCTCTTTATTGGCCATGGCCCTAGTTGCGGGCGCCGAAACCTCTATCCCCGCTCTGATGAAGCCCTTGCTTGACCGTGGTTTCACTGGCCAGATGGATAGCAAGCTCTGGCAGGTGCCGGTTTTCTTGGTCGGACTGGCTTTTGTTCGCGGGATGGCGCAATTTTTGTCCAGTTATCTTCTGAATCGCGTTATCAATGCCGTTTTGCTAAAGATGCGTATGCAGATGTTTAAGGCCTTACTACATTCAAGCACTACTTTCTTCCAAAAGAACTCAGCATCCAGTTTGATTAATGCTGTAGTTTTTGAGGTGAACAATGCCCTTTCAATTATGGGTGGAATGTTAATTAGTCTGGTGCGTGATTCTCTTACGGTAATTGGACTGATTGGTTATTTGATTTACCTAAACTGGCAACTTACCCTGGTAGTGCTAATGATTTTCCCAATCATCGCATTAATCATTGGCAGAATTAATAAACGCTTACGCTCGCTCAATCGTGAGCAACAGACCATGACAAGTGAGCTCGCTTATATTGTTGAGGAATCTGCAGCTGGCTACAAAATCGTGAAAGTGCATGGCGCGGAAAATTATGAAATGCGTCGTTTTATGGATAAGGCTGAGCGTTTACGTCAGTTTGCTTTGAAGTCAGCAGTGGCTGGGGGTTTGAATCAGCCTATCACTCAACTCATTGCCTCTATGGCGCTATCGATCGTATTGGTAATCGCCTTAATGCAGTCAGCCTCTGAAGGCACTACGGTGGGTGGATTTGCCTCTTTTATTACCGCCATGATGTTGGTGATTTCACCAATTAAACATTTGGCGGATATTAATCAGCCGTTACAGCGCGGCTTAACTGCTGCAGAGATGATTTTCTCGCTCATGGACCAACCCTTCGAGGAGGATGAATCCCGCAAAGAGAACATGCAGTCCTTGGGAAAAGCTAAAGGCGGAATTCGATTTGAAGATGTCGGCTTCTCTTATCAACAAGAAGCTGGGCGTAAAGATGCACTCGCTGGTGTGAATTTGAATATCAAGCCTGGGGAAGTGGTTGCCTTTGTTGGTCCATCTGGCGGTGGTAAATCTACTCTAGTCAATTTGCTGCCACGTTTCTTTAAGCCAACAACTGGACAGATTTATTTGGACGATACTCCTCTTGAGGATATTGTTTTGGCCGATGTACGTAAGCAAATTGCTTTTGTAAGTCAGGATGTCATTTTATTTAATGACAGCATTGCAGCGAACGTTGCATATGGTGCTGTAGCCGCAGAAGGCATCGACCGGGGACGCGTGATGGAGGCGCTCGAGGCGGCAAACTTAAGTGCTCTCATGAAAGAAATGCCTGAAGGCATTGATACCCAAATTGGAGATAACGGCAATCGTTTATCTGGTGGTCAACGCCAGCGTTTAGCCATTGCGAGGGCGATTTATAAAGATGCACCTATCCTGATCTTGGATGAGGCAACTTCAGCTCTAGATTCTGAGTCTGAGCGTCAAGTACAAGATGCCTTAGAGCGCTTGATGGCTGGACGAACCACTTTAGTAATTGCTCACCGCTTATCAACCATTGAACATGCTGATCGCATTGTGGTGTTGGAGCACGGCCATGTTATCGAAAATGGTACGCATGAAGAGTTGCTTGCTAAAGATGGCTTGTATGCAAATCTGCACCGCATCCAGTTTTCAAACGCTTAATCAATGATTAGCTGAGAACGATGTCGTATTGCTCTTGGCGGAAGCTACCTTCAGCTTGAAGCTTGATGGGCTTACTAATAAAGTCGCCTAATTGCGCCAAAAATTGATTTTCTTCTTCAAGGAAAAGATCAATTACATCGGGTGAGGCAACAATCCTAAATTCCCGGGGATTGAATTGGCGATGCTCTCGCACAATCTCTCGCAAGATTTCGTAACAAATAGTTTGCGCTGTTTTAACTTCACCCTTACCTTGGCAGGTGGCGCAGGGTTCACAAGTGATGTGGGCGAGGGATTCTCGAGTGCGTTTACGCGTCATCTCCACCAAGCCTAATGCGGAAAAATCACTCACTGAAGTCCGCGCATGATCACGTTCTAAATTGCGATTGAGTTCATGCAAAACAGACTCTTGATGATCCTTGCTCAGCATATCAATAAAGTCAATGATGATGATGCCGCCAAGATTGCGCAA
>CANCBK010000151.1 GCA_947374315.1 Burkholderiaceae bacterium
ATGTAGGGTTCACCTATCAAGGCTTGCGCGTGCAGGAAGAGATATCCACCAAAGGAATTGCAAATGACGTGTGCATCCTCGCGCCAGAAGTACTCACGAAGGTCAGAGGCGACAGTTTGAACCTGACCTGCAAATCCAAGTGACTTGAAGTCCCCTACCGTCTCTCGCCCCGTAACGTCATACCCACGCTCTAACAAAGCTTGACCTAACCCAGTGCTCAGCAATCCACCCCATCCAGGCAAGTAATAGACCGTTTCAGCCTCCTTTACTGGGACTGGTTCAGGTGCAGCCTTCAAGACAGACGCACCACTTCCACTCCACTTGGAGCAAACATGATCGTTCGCAACCTCTGGGAAGCTGGTCAGCTTAGGCGTGCGACGCTCTGGTGCAGGAATTTGGAAGTAGTCGAAACCACAACGCAACTTTCGCCCATCCTTGATGGTGTAGCCGCAGTTCTGACAAGTGTCAGACTTTTTCTCGGCAACTGTGGTGTTCATATTCATTGATGCCTAGTTTAGTTTGAGAGTCAAACCACCTCGGGAAACCCTCTAGAGGTCTGTATAAGCTTAGTCATCAAACTGCATAAAGTTTGGATTACGATTTGTACTCTGTCAAACATAGGAACATAGATCGTGAACAAAACAGAATTGGTCGAACACATCGCCAAACACTCAGATATCTCCAAAGCAGCAGCTACCCGCGCACTTGAATCCATCGTTGATGCAGTCAAGAAGACGCTCAAAAAAGGTGGCACCGTTTCCCTAGTGGGTTTCGGTTCTTTCTCTGTTGGCAAGCGTGCAGCTCGTACCGGTCGTAACCCACTTACTGGTGCTGCGATCAAGATCAAGGCAGCTAAGGTGCCTAAGTTCCGTCCAGGCAAGACTTTGAAAGATCACTTGAACTGAATTTGAATTATTTTTAGTAGGTTAGTATCAAAATCATGCGCGTTTTGCACATTGCCAGATAAATTAACAGTGTCAGGCGTCATGAGCTCTGTCATTG
Organism: Burkholderiaceae bacterium; assembly: GCA_947374315.1. Next base: position 1,003 of record CANCBK010000151.1, read on the forward strand.
TGAGTTGATGAGACGGCAAATTCACTTTCAAAGTAAGACTTCAAATGTCAATTTGAATTTTTGCATCCTTCACGATTTTTCCAATTTTCTTCAAATCATCTTTGATCAATGCTTTAAATTGTTCAGCCGATGATTTGTTTGGAACAAAAGAAATATCTGCAAATTTAGACTTGAGCGTTGGCGCTTCAACTGCCTTAGAAATCTCTGAATTCAATTTATCCGTAATCGATTTTGGAAGATTTGCAGGCGCCCAAATGCCATACCAAGACAGAAGCTCGTATCCTGGCAGTCCACTCTCCGAAACAGTAGGGACATCTGGCATGCTGGGAATTCTTGTTTTACTAGTCACCCCAATAGCGTGCAATCTACCCGCCTGAATAAATGAAATTACACCAGGCATTGGTGAAACAGCAGCAGAAACGTGACCTCCAATCACATCAGTAAGCTGAGGAACCGCACCTTTGTAGGCAATGATTTCCATCCCCATGTTTAGTTCGCGAGTAAAAAGCTCTTCGCTAATGTGACTGGTCGTACCAAGCCCTGAAGTTGCCCATGTGTACTTACCTGGATTAGCACGAGCCAACTTGGCTAAGTCAGCAAGTGTTTTCACTGGAACGTCTTTATTGGCAACAACAACCAATGGAACATAACCAATCTGACCAATAGGTGTGAAATCAGCCTCCGCATCATATGTTTTCTTGGCAACAACCAAGGGTAAATAGACCTGGCTAGAAGCATTACAAAGTAACGTGTAGCCATCGGCTTTTGCTTTCTTTGCTATTTGCGTTCCAACTATTCCAGATGCACCAGGAATGTTATCGATAACGACAGGTTGACCAAGTTGTCGAGAGAGTTGGTCCGAGACCAAGCGACAGGTGTTGTCGATCGAGCCCCCAGGCGTATAGGGAACAATCATCCGAATTGGCTTAAATGGGTAATCCTGAGCGAGCAAAGACTGACTCAGTATGCATGCACAAATGAGCACAAAAAAATTAACAATTTTCATAACTGTCCTTAACGTATCTTCCAATTACTGAACTGCATAGATGCGACTTGCAAACTCGCAAATCGCGTCACACATAGCTTGAGGTTGCTCTGGAGCCATCGAATGAGCAGCACCTTTGATGACAACTTCTGTCACGCGATCACCAAGATAAGGCTTCATGATTTTTGGAATAACTACAGCGTCGTGTTCCGCCTGTAAATCCAGAATTGGAACAACAGTACCGGCAGAAAAATAATCATCTATTGGCGTATGTACGCGTGCATAGCTTTGTGCGTGATGGGCATCTTGATACCAGCCATCCAACCAGACACTTGGATCATGGCCAGGTGCAAAAAAAGCTTTTCTTAAGCACTCAAGACGTTTATCCATCGAAAGCGACGGATCACCTGCACCATCGATTTCCGCTCTAAGTCTGCTGTACGGTTTTTCTTCTGAACCAGGAAGAAGCTTTCCAGCAGAAGCTGCGGCCATAACTACAGCACAAACAAGATCAGGTCGATCAGCGGCCACCATACGCGCTGGTTGACTTCCCCATGCGTGACCCACGATGACAACTGGACCTGTTTTTTCATGATCCAACACTGCAGCAACATCACCGCCAAAGTCATGAAGAGACAACTCCTCCATTGGTCCGTGACTCCCACGAATACCTCTGGGCTCTGGTCGAATAACACGGAATCCTTTGCCAATAATTCTCGTGCTGACATCATCAAAATCTCGACCTGATCGAGCCAAGGATGGCAACATCACGATCACGTTTCCACGCCCTTCATCGCTGTATTCGATCGTTACTGGAAAAGACTTTCCCTTAGGAATGTAAGTCACTGATTTGAATGAAGTCATAAATTAAAGCCTAAGTAATTTCAAAAATTAGCCGCGTTTTTGCAAAAGTCCGCCGTCCACTGGCAAAAGAACGCCCGAGATATATCTAGCTTCCTCTGATGCAAGGAACACAGCAGCATTAGCAACATCCCACGCACTCCCCATAAAACCCATGGGGACAAGCGCATTGCGCTCAGCACGAATGACATCTGCAGAGACACCCCTCTCCTGAGCCCGACGATTGATAGCCATTGGCGTATCAATCAAGCCTGGAAGAATTGCATTGGCACGAATTCCAAAACCAGCGTTCTCAATTGCAATGTGCTGAGTCAATGCATTAACCCCAGCTTTTGATGTTTTGTAAGTAACGGTAGGTCTAGCTGCAAGTGAGGCAGTTGAAGACACATTAATGATGCAGCCACTGCGCTGCTTAATCATTTGAGGTATTGCATGTTTACATGTCATCAACATTCCTCGCAAATTTAAGCCCATCAGTCGATCCCAAGTATCGATTTCTAGTTCGGCAGTTTTCTTGTCCCCTTTTGACATTCCAACGTTGTTATGCAGGATGTCAATACGACCATAGCGATCAATACACGTTTGGATGATTTCTTTGCATGAGTTTTCGTCAGTGATATCAGCGACGAAGGCAGATGCGGTGTGCCCATACTTTTGAACCGCACTCAGTGTTTCATTGAGCCAATCACCCTGAATATCGACTAACAACAAGGTTGCGCCCTCTTGGGCAAATCGCTCAGCTGTAGCTCGTCCATTACCTACAGATTCACCTGGCTGTTGACCAGCACCAACAATGATTGCGACCTTACCCTTTAAACGGAGATTAGACATTTTTGAGACTTTCAGTCGGGTTTAATGTTTTGGCCAACTACCACCTTGCGCCAACGTTCAACTTCACTCTTCATAAATGCAGTCATTTCAGCTGGTGAATTTACAGATACGTTCAACCCGTCCTTCTGCAAGGTTTCCTTGTATGTGGGGGAATTAGCAGCCTTCTTTAGTGCTGCGCTGATATGTTCAATATATGCAGGAGGAGTACCTTTTGAAGCGAAAAGGCCGTACCAAACCTCAGCGGAATATCCAGCAACAGTTTCAGAAACAGATGGAATTCCAGGGTATGCGTCAACACGGCCTGCTGAAGTCACTGCAATAGCTCTCATCTGACCACTCTTGACAAACTTGTGAGTACCGCCAGCAGTCCCGAACAACATATCTACTTGCCCACCTAACAAATCTGTGTAAGCAGGACCTGCACCTCTGTAAGGGATGTGCTGAATATCAATCTTTGTCATCATCTTGAATAATTCAGCTGCCAGATGAACAGCGGAACCATTCCCTGATGACGCGTAACTAAGCTGCCCATTGCGTTCTTTGGCAATTCGAATTAAGTCAGCGACTGACTTAATGGGACTATCCGCGCGCACGGCGATGATATTAGGACCATTGCAAATTCGACCTACAGGAGGTAGATCGTTTAAAGTGTCATAAGGCAACTTAGGTATCAACGATGCATTGATTGCGAGTGCACTCGTGGTCATTAGCAAGGTATGACCGTCATTGCCAGCTTTAGAAACAAAATCTGAGCCAATAACTGTTCCTGCGCCTGGTTTGTTATCAATGATCATGGATTGACCAAGATCCTCAGACATCGCCTGAATGAGAGATCGGCCAATGACGTCCGTTCCACCACCCGTTGCAAATGGAACCACAACCTTAATCAACCTAGATGGATAAGTAGCTCCAAAGCTTGAGGTCGCTCCTGCTACAAACCCAGAGGCAGCCAGCAATAGACTGGAGGTAAATTCACGACGGTCCAATGCTTTTTTGATCATGACCACTCTAGGTTAAGCGGGAAATTTGTAAAGAGCTTGAGGATTAATCACAAGCAATTTCTCTAACAATTCATTACTTGGTGCAATCTGAGACAAGGCATCTACTAGTTCACCATCGTCAGGGATATGCGTGTGATTTGGGTGCGGCCAATCCAAGCCCCATACACACTGCTCAGGAAAATGCTCCACAAGGCATCCAGCAAGTTTTTTACCCATTGGATAACCACTACCAGCCCTAGCCGTTGCTTCAATTCGATCAATGCCGCTTACCTTGACATGAACATGAGAGTGATCAAGCAATTTCATCAACGCTTGAAAATCTTCATGACTTTCTCCAAGTGTTGCATCCACACGCCCCATATGGTCAATCACAACAGGAACAGCACTCTTAAGAAACTCTTGAGCAACGGTGTGAACGAGTGAACTTTCAAAATGAACCTGCAGGTGCATGCCAGCCTCAGCCAACCGTGGCGTCAATTTGATAACGTCATTAACATCGTGTCCTCCACCAATGTGCTTCATAAAGTGGAAGCGAACTGCACGAAATCCACGACTAGCGAGACGCTTGAGTTCGGCATCCGAGACATCAACTTCAGTCAATGCGACTCCAAGGTAATGCCCTCCTCCAGCTTCAATTGCATCTTCGACAACAGAGTTATCAGTTCCATGGGTAATAGATTGAACAATGACGCAGCGAGCTATACCTAACTTTTTGTGCAACGCAAAGAGTTTTTCCTTTGGCGCTTCGGCAGGTGTATTTTTTCTTGCAGCTGCATATGGGAATCTTGACCTTGGACCAAATACGTGAACATGGCTGTCACATGAATTGGCAGGAAGCACAAGCTTAGGTTGGCTTGGGACGTCTAGATATGTTTGAACAACTGTCTCAGAAGATGCGATAGTCATAGTTAGTTTTGAATTTATTTAAGCGTGCACAGGCAAACCAATTAATTTAGAAAGTGTTGACACATCAAGTCCATCAATGAGGTCAATCAACCGAAGTCCTTCTGGACCACATGAAAGAGTCGCTAGATCTGAGTAAATTCGGCTAACGCAGCCAATTCCAGTTAGTGGATAAGAACAAGCGGAAACCACCTTGCTCTCGCCCTTCTTAGTAAGCAAGTCCATCATGACCCAGGTGTGCTTAGCACCCACAGCCAAGTCCATAGCACCACCAACTGCTGGAATTGCCCCTTGTTCACCGGTACTCCAATTGGCTAAATCGCCTTTTTCTGAGACTTGAAAAGCACCCAGAACGCAAATATCAAGATGTCCACCACGCATCATTGCAAAGCTATCAGCATGATGAAAAAACGCACCTCCCTTAAGCAAGGTGACAGGCTGCTTACCTGCATTGATTAAGTCAAAGTCTTCATCTTCTGCCTTAGGTGCAGGCCCCATCCCAAGAATGCCATTCTCACTCTGAAGAATGACCTCTCGTTCTTTTGGTATGAAGTTAGCCACTAATGTTGGTTGACCAATTCCTAAATTTACATATGCACCTTCAGGAATATCTTGGGCTACTCTCAATGCCAACTCGTCTTTGGTTCTTCGCTTGTATTCAGTCATATTGTTTACCTTATGCAGACTTTTTGAAGCCGCCACCAACCGTAGCCTTATGGTCAATTCGCACGATATGACTCACAAAAATTCCTGGAGTCACGATGGCTTCAGGGTCAAGTTGACCCAACTCCGCAATCTGATGAACCGTTGCGATAGTGCGTTTTGCAGCCATCGCCATTACAGGGCCAAAGTTTCGAGCTGCTTTGCGGAAGACTAAATTTCCCCAGCGATCACCTGATTCAGCTTTAATGAGAGCGACATCACCATGAATTGGATATTCAAGGACATAGTTTTTGCCATTGATGAGTCGAGTTTCCTTTGGCGTTCCGTCTGAATTGAAGGCCATTTCTGTCCCAAAACCTGTTGGGGTGAAGAAGGCCCCTACCCCAGCACCAGCAGCACGAATTCGCTCTGCCAAGTTACCTTGGGGAACTAATTCAAGCTCAATTTTTCCGCTTCGATAGAGTTCATCAAACACATGCGAGTCTGCTTGCCTAGGAAAACTACAAATGATTTTTCTAACGCGCCCAGTACGCAAAAGTGCAGCTAGGCCTGTGTCGCCATTACCAGCGTTGTTGTTAACAACCGTAAGGTCGCGAGCACCTTGATCAATCAATCCGTCAATTAGTTCGTTAGGTATTCCTGCCGTACCAAAGCCCCCAATTAAGACTGTTGAACCATCGCTTACGCCATCAAGTGCATGGGCGATTGAATCTGAAATTTTGTTAATCATTTAATTGCTTACTTATTAGTCCGAACAAAAAGTTCACGCACAGTGTTCATAAACATTGGGCGAATCCTTGAGCTCCAAGCTGTGTGACGGATAGCCAACCATTCTTTGCTTTCCATGACTTCTGGCGAAATCAATTCATAGCAGGCGATGTAACGTGGAGATCCAGATGTACGTAAAAATCGTTTCGCACTTATCGTTCCTGGAACACTAGCCAGTCCTGGCAAATGTTCTGTGTCATACCAAGCGTTGAACTCTTCCTCCGACTCCTTTGAGATGTCGGTTTCAACGATGTAGTGATAACCACCTGATTCAGTGTGACTCGCACCATTCAAGGATGTGAGCAATGTGATCTCCTCGCAATGCGAAGAAGTCGGCAATTGCCCTTCAACATAAGCTCGCCAGTTCTCACCCAATGTTGACTTCCACCATGTCTTCTTCAAAACATACTTAGACTCGTTCATTACCAACGGATCAGCGCCGGAGTAAGTGACAAGGTGAAGAACAGTCATGAAACTTCCAATCAATGAACGATATTGAGTGCCACCAAAAATCTAGAAACCATGTTGTAAGCTGCAACTGTTGCAACTAATTCCACAACTCTGCCTGAATCGTACTTTTTAGTCACTTCATTCATCAGTGATGCGGGAACCTCAATGTCACGGGTCATGTGGTCCGTCATTTTGAGAATTAACTTCTCATCTTCACTAAATCGAGAAGACAGCTCAGCTAGTTTGATGTCATCAATTTTTTCTTGCACTACACCAGCTTTAAGGGCATGAGGAATATGGGCGTCAAACTCAAAGCTAGCCTTATTGAGTACGGCGACTCGCAAAATCATCAACTCACGCAAATCTGCGGGTACAGACGTTTTATTACGAACAGCAGTCAACATGCTTTCCCAACCTTGCGCGATAGGTGCGCTATTGAGTAGCACTTGATAAAGCAATGAAATTCGACCACGCTCTTGCAGAATGCGATCCTCGATCTCTTTTAACTCTGGTCTAGTTCCCTGAACAACAAGAGGGACGCGTATGTGGTCTCTACTCATTCGTCACCTGTAATGTTGCGAGATTTAATGAGTTGCGCCCACTTTTCTGTATCAGCTTTGAGCATTGCACCAAGCTCCTCTGGCGTCGAGAATTTAGGCTCTGCACCAGATTGGGTCATCTTTGCATTAGCAGCAGGATCAGAGACCGCTTGCTGAACAGCTTTATTGAGAGCTTTAACAACTTCAGGTGATGTCTTCGCTGAGGCGAACAATCCATACCAGTTGTTTGTATCTACTGATTTGAATCCCTGCTCTTCGAAAGTTTTAACTTCGGGGAGTAGTGGATGGCGTTTTTTAGATGCCATACCAAGAGCTTTTAAACGTCCACCTTTAATTTGAGCCATCACAGCTGGAACGTCCGCGAAAAAGCCACTTACCTGACCTCCCAACAAATCATTAAGTGCAGGAGCCATTCCGTTGTAAGGCACGTGAAGCAAATCAGCTCCTGTAGATTGCTCAAGCTGCAACAAGGCCAAATGAGGAATGCTGCCCTTTCCCGATGATCCAATTGGCACGGGCTCTTTCTTTGCCTTAGCTGATGAAATGAATTCTTTTGCATCTTTGGCAGGGTTCTTTTCATTGACAACAAAAACTTCGACGTTGTTTGCAACCAATGAAACAGGAGTGAAGTCCTTTTGCATGTTGTATGAGAGCTTTGAGTAAAGCGATTGATTGATTGCCGCAGCACCCACACTCGTTAGCCAAAGAACGCTTCCATCAGCTTCTGACTTGAGTACCTCACCAGCACCAATTGCACCGCTAGCGCCTGGTTTGTTTTCAACGATCACAATCCGACCCAAGCTTTTTCCCAATGGCTCAGCAATAGTTCGAGCCATTGCATCCACAGGACCACCAGCTGCAAAAGCAACAATGATTCGCAATGGCTTGTTATTGGCTTGAGCAAATGCAAATGAAGCAGAAAAAGTAGCTGCTAGTGCAATTAGCAAGGCACGTTTATTCATGTCTTGTCTCCTAAATAGTTATTAATCGCAGCGTGCAGTCATGCCGCCATCAACGATGATTTCTGTACCTGTGATAAATCGAGCTTCATCACTTGCCAAGAAAAGTGCTGCATTAGCGGTATCCCTACCATCGCCCATAAATCCAAGTGGAATTCGCTTCACACGTGAAGCCAGCAGTGCGTCAACATCACCGCCTGTTCTTTGCTTTGCCAAACGGACCTCAACCATGGGGGTATGTAGCTGACCTGGAACGACTGTGTTTACTCGCACGCCCATAGGTGCATGCTGAACTGCTACGACCTTTGAAAGCTGAATCACACCAGCTTTGGTTGCCGCATAAGCCACTTGAGCACTTCCAGTCCAACGAATTCCAGAAGTGGAAGCAACGTTCACAATTGCGCCACTTTTCTTAGCAATCATGGTGGGCAGAACATACTTGCATGTCAAAAATACACTCTTCAGATTCACGTTAATTTGCGAATCAAACACTTCCTCACTCATTTCAACGGGACCACCTGCCGCAGACCCGCCAACGTTATTAATGAGAATGTCAATGGTTCCAAACTTATCTAAGCATGCTTGAACCATTTTTTGAATGCTCTCTGAACTCGTAACATCACACGCGTAGGTTTCAATTGAACTTCTGACAACCCCGGCCAACTCCAATGTCTCGGCCAGACGCTCTGGGTCGCGATCTACTGCAAATACTTTTGCACCTTCTTCAGCTAATCGAACTGCCATTGCACGACCATTACCCCAGCCAGAACCAACACATCCAGCGCCAGTAACGATTGCGACTTTTGAATTGAAACGAGTCATTTTTCACCAGTGATTTGAAATTAAGTTGGGCTAGTGTCAAGCATCCTTAACCAGAGGTAAACTACATAACACCTATATCAGATATGTCTTTACCCTATGGATTTAAAACAGCTAGAGTACTTTGTTGAGGTTGTTGAACGAGGCAGTTTTAGTAAAGCTGCGGTGTCGCTAAACCTGGCTCAACCGAGTCTCAGTAGGCAAATTGCCCTACTTGAAACTGAGCTTGGACATCGACTTCTTGAGCGAACAGGACGCGGCGTCTCAATCACTGAAGCCGGATCCGCACTCCTATCTCACGCCAAAGTGATGCTTAGCGCCGCAGAAGATGCCAAATTTCAGATTAAGGAGATGCGAAGTGACCCTTCGGGTAAGGTCGTAGTTGGTCTTCCTCATCGAGTAGCCATGGGTCTGTGCGTGCCACTTATCAAAAAGTTCCATGAAAGACTACCCAATGCTCTAATTTCTGTCGTTGAGGGACTCAGTTTGTCTCTTAGAGATGGACTGATAAACGGGCGCATAGATATCGGCTTACTTTTTGACCCAGCTCCAACTCCATTACTAAAGTACGAGTCATTACTGAGAGAAAGATTGGTGCTCGTAGCACCAGCTTCGGTAACACTGCCAAAGCAGATTAGTCTTCAAATGCTCAAAGACTTTCCGATGGTTCTGCCAAGCAGCCCCAACCCAATTCGAAATTTGGTTGATGCCGTATTACTTCCAAGAAAAATTGACTTGAATATCGTTGCAGAAGTTGGTGCAGTTCACTCTGCTCTGTCACTTGTAGAGACTTCTATGGCTTGTTCCATCCTGCCTGAGAGCGCCTTGAACATTAGAGCAAGCACGCATAAGGTTTCATTTTCACCAATAGGTCCTCCAGCAATGTGGAATCATTTGATTCTTGCGATACCAGCATCAAGACCCATGAACAAGCTATCCATAGAAACAATCAAAATATTGCGTGAGCTTGATTTCCGTATGGATTCAAACAAGTAACGGCCATTAATGACTACTTGCTGTAGTCTGATTACTCAAAGAGCAAGTTCAAGTCCGCAAGTACAAAACCAGATCCACATTGAGCCGCCAATTCGTGGAGCTCGCGACTAAGTGAAGCACGATCTTGCTGTCGCGCCCAATGCACAGGACCTCCCTCCCATCGAGGAAAGCCATACCCGTGAATCATGACTACATCAATGTCACTGGCTCGCGTTGCGACCCCCTCACCTAGCAAACATGCCGCCTCATTGACGATTGCAAGCATTGCTCGTCTTTGAATAGTCTCAGCTGGTAGTTGTTGACGCTTAATGCCTCGGCGAATTGAAGCGTCCTCGATGATCTGGAGAACGACTGAGTCTGTGACTGGCGCTTGCTTTCCATCAACATAGGTGTAGTAGCCTGAACCTGTTTTTCTTCCCAGTCGACCTGCCTCACAAAGCCTGTCAAGAATGTCGACATATCTAACGCCTTGAGCTCTTGTCGCAGCTTGAGCTTTTCTCATACGCCAAGCAATGTCGAGTCCTGACATATCAGCCACAGCAAATGGTCCCATGGCCATTCCAAACTGCTTCAAAGCAGCATCCACATCCTCAGGCAGCGCACCATCTTCGAGCATAAATTCGCATTGGTTGCGATAAGCGTTGTAGATTCGATTGCCTATAAATCCAAATTTATTGCCAGCTAATACAGGCAGTTTTTTCAACCGTTTGCCTAAGGCCATACCGGTTGCAAGTACTTCATGGCGCGACTCGCTCCCACGTACGACTTCGAGTAACTTCATCACGTTCGCTGGGCTAAAGAAGTGCAAGCCGATGACGTCTTGTGGTCTTTTCGTGGCATTAGCAATAGCATCCACATCTAAATAAGATGTGTTTGTTGCCAATACAGCACCTTGCCGGGCGTATTGATCAATTTTCTTGAAAACCTCTTGCTTTACGGCTAGATCTTCGAAAACTGCTTCGATAACCAAGTCTGCTTTTGTAAGTAGATTCCAGTCCAGAGTGCATTGCAGGCGAGCCCCACGCTCTTCAGCAGTCATCGCCTTCATCTTCAGTGCTGCAACCCTGTCTTTGTAATGGGTACCAACTCGTTCTTTTCCACGATTGAGAGCTGCCTCATCCTGCTCAAGCAAAATGACTTTCATCCCTGCATCTAGAGCGCTGATAACAATACCTGAGCCCATCGTCCCAGCTCCGATAACGCAGATGGTTTCTACTGGGACGGGATTTGCCAACAGTTCATTCGGCAATTTCGTACTGTCTCGCTCTGCGAAGAATATGTGCCGAAATGCAAATGCATCTGGCTCGAGTCGCAAGTGCATAAAAACAGCACGTTCATCTGCCAAGGCATCCTCAAATGGCAATGCTTCAGATGCTCGTATTACTTCAATTGCTGACTTAACTGCTGGTCGTTTTTTGCCTGACCGCATTGCATCTTCAGAAGCTTTGAGAATTAGGCTGACGTCTTCTTTAGGAACTACTTCGTCGCGAATGCGACGTTTTTGACCATTCATACGACCTGCGTACTCAATCGCAGAATTCAAAAGATCACCAGTGACGACCTCATCAATGAGGTTCAACGCATTAGCCTCTATTGCACCAATACGTTGAGCACCGCAAATCATCTTGATTGCTTTAGCGATGCCTACACGTCTTGGCAACCGTTGGGTTCCGCCTGCTCCAGGGATGATTCCTAGGGAAACTTCTGGCAAACCAACGACAGCATCTTTATCTGCAACGCGAGCATCACATCCAAGAGCCAATTCGAATCCTCCGCCTAATGCGGCACCGTGTAAAGCTGCAACTACAGGTTTCGAACAGTGTTCAATTGCACGAATGACATCTGGGAGTAATGGAGCTTCTAAAGGCTTTCCAAACTCACGAATGTCTGAGCCAGCAACGAATGTGTTGCCAGCGCCAATGAGAACTCCAGCTTTAAATTCATGATTACTAGCAAGCGTTTCAATTGCAGACATTAACCCTTGCCGGACAGCAACAGATGATGCATTGACAGGTGGATTGTCAATGGTAATGACACAAACATTGCCTACTGCTTTAGTGTGAACGCTTACGTTTTCCATCAATTTAGACTCGTTCCAAGATCACAGCGATACCTTGACCAACACCAATACACATCGTGCAAAGTGCATAACGACCACCGGTTGCATGTAGTCGATTTACAGCAGTTGTTACTAAGCGTGCGCCAGATGCCCCCAAGGGGTGGCCTAGTGCAATTGCACCTCCCCATGCATTGACACGATGATCATCATCATTCAGACCAAGCATTCTTAAGACAGCTAGACCTTGAGATGCAAATGCTTCGTTCAACTCAATGACGTCAATTTGTTCAATCTTCAGACCCGTCAATGCCAATACACGTTCTGTTGCTGGAGCTGGACCAATCCCCATAACGCGAGGCGGCACACCAGCTGCAGCCATACAAACGACTCTGGCTTTCGGAGTTAATCCATACTTTGAGGCTGACGACTCATCTGCCAACAATAATGCACATGAACCGTCGTTAACGCCACTTGCATTTCCCGCTGTTACGGTTCCGTCTGGACGCACAACTCCTTTGAGTTTTGCCAAAATTTCCAAACTCGTTTCACGAGGATGCTCATCTTTATCAACAACGATCGGCTCACCTTTCTTTTGTTGAATCATGACTGGTGTTATTTCGCGAGCGAAGTGACCTGCTTTTTGAGCTGCTACAGCATTGAGTTGGCTGCGAAGAGCCATTTGGTCTTGAGCCAATCGCTCAATCTTGTAATCTGTTGCTACGTTTTCAGCAGTTTCAGGCATTGAATCAACGCCATACTTTTCCTTCATCAACTTATTAACGAAACGCCATCCAATGGTTGTGTCGTACACAGCGTTATTTCGACTGAATGCACTTTCAGCTTTTGGCATAACGAACGGAGCACGACTCATGCTCTCAACCCCGCCAGCAATGATCAAGCCTGATTCACCGGCTTTAATTGCTCGTGCCGCTGAGCCAACCGCGTCCAAGCCAGATCCACACAGACGGTTCACAGTAGAGCCAGGAACTGAAACTGGAAGACCTGCAAGCAAGCTGCTCATGTGAGCAACGTTTCGGTTGTCTTCACCAGCTTGGTTTGCACATCCGTAGATCACATCGGTTACAGCCTCCCAATCCACGCTTTGGTTGCGAGCCATCAATGCTTTCAGTGGAATTGCACCTAAATCATCAGCGCGCACTGAGCTTAAGGCACCTCCATAACGTCCAAATGGTGTACGGATTGCGTCACAGATAAATGCTTGTTTCATGGCAAAGACTCACTTTTAGTTAAATTCCAAATACGTTGAAGCAAAGCCGCAGCTTGTGCTTGACCTATGACAGGGCCAGCCAATTCAATCAGTTTTCCTTCAAGATCTGCATCTGACAAAGGCAACTCTGGGTCGCCTTTACGGTCAGGTTGCAGATGCTCAAAAATTCGACCATTCTTCAAAGTAATCTTCACCCTTGCAGAACGGCGCTCAGGAAATCCAGCATCCACTTCTGGATCTAATTGAGCAAAGATGCGAGAGATCAAATCACGAGTGAGAGGATCATTCAAACGTTCACGCTCAAAGGCAGACAGCCGCACACTGCCAAACGCTAATGCTGAGGCAACCATGTAATTGATACTGAACTTAGCTTCATCAGCGGTTTGCGGATCGGTATGTCCAGCAATATCCAAGGTAGGTCGATAGACACCCAATTCAACTTTTTGAATATCCTTGGCGTCAAATCCATGGGTCTCTTTGAGGAATAGAGCACCATCGATCGATGGAAATGTGTGTCCGCAGCCAATATGATTTTTAAAAGTGAGACGCGTGATATGAAAGTCAGAGCCAAGAGTTGACGTCACTTTTGACCAATCAACTCCCTCGCTCATGGCATTACCTAGTCCTAACTCCCCTTCAAGGACATCAAGTGAGCTCAACATACCTTGTTTTGCCAACTGAGCGGCAAGAATGCCAGCCTCAGCGGCACGACCTGCATGCAGCGGTTTAGCCATTGGCTCAGTTTTGAAGGCTTGTTGTAGTCCCGCTGTGAAAGTTGCTGCCAAAGCCAATGAGTTTGCGAATTCAACCTCATTTAGCCCGTACAAATTCGCGGCTGCAGCTGTTGCACCAAAACTACCCATCGTTCCAGTGTTGTGCCAATAGCGATAGTGCGGACGCCCCATCACCATACCAATACGGGTAGACACCTCATACCCAAGAACTACTGCGCGTAGAAATTGTTTGCCGTTAGCGCCAACTGCTTGAGCTGCAGCTAAGGACGCTGCAATAGTCGCAGCACCGGGGTGATACATCGCCTCACGAAAACTATCATCAACTTCAGCCGCATGAGCCGCAGTTCCATTAAACAAGGCTGCTGCTCGTACGGTTGCAGATCGGCCATTCCCAAGGGTTGAAGCTCCTCGATCTAAATCCTCCTGAAGCGCTTTCTCGAGAACTCGAACACTTTCAGTTTCTAGCCCAGGGTACAAAGAGGCATACCAATCAATGACTGCTCGCTTTGCATGGTGCCAAACTTCATCTGACACGTTTGCTTCATTAAATTGAGTCGCAAATTTTGCGAACAATTGCACAGCATGGTGATTTTTGGAGCTCATTTTTTATTCTTAATCAGCTTTAATTGATTGTGCTTGCACGACTTTTCGCCACTTAGAAACGTCAGACTTGACGATGGCTTGAGCTTCATCAGGCGTTTCCAGCGACACGACCAAGCCCTCTCCTTGAGCACGTTTCTTAAATTCTGGAGTAGCAGTTATCCGCTTGAAAGCTGAGTGCAATTGCTGAACGATTGGAGCGGGTGTTCCCGATGCGACAAAAATTCCATACCAAACGTCAGCTTCATATCCTTTTGCACCAGACTCCGCAAATGTAGGCACTTTAGGGAGTAAGGCGGAACGAGTGCCACTGGTAACAGCTAGGGCTCGCAGCTTCCCACTGGCAATAAATGGTGCAACGCTGGGCAATGTTCCAAATACGACATCAACTTGTCCGCCCATCAAATCAGTGATTGCGGGTGTAGCGCCACGATATGGGATGTGCGTCACAAACAAACCATTGTTTGTCTTCAGAAGTTCAGCAGCAAGATGAGTTGACGTACCGTTACCAGCTGAACCGTATGAATACCTTCCAGGATTAGCCTTTGCCAAACTCAAAAATTCTGCACCGTTTTTAATTGAACTTTCAGCATTAACAACCGCAACGTTTGGTGCTCTACCAAGCAAAGTAACTGCTGAAAATGCACCCTCACCTGCATATGGCAACTTTGTCTGCAATGCAACTACAGCAGCAAATGCGTTGGTATTGATTAACAGCGTATGACCGTCGGGCGGACTTTTTGCGACAAAGTCGTTACCAATCACAGTCCCTGCACCGGCCTTGTTATCAATGATTACGGTTTGACCGAGCTCCTTGGATAACAAGTCTCCCAAAGTTCTTGCCATCGTATCGGTACCACCTCCAGCTGGAAATGGCACAACGAGTCGAATGGGTTTAATTGGAAATGAAGCTGACTGAGATTGTGAAATCTGAGGCAGCATCACAAGAGCTGCGATAGCAAGTAATCGACCAGATCTTTGCAAAGCCGCTCTCATCGTCATGTTTCCTTTATTGCGAATTAAGCTAAAACGACAACACCGTCAGCAGCTTTAACGCCCTTGCCCTTAGGCAATACAAAGACCGGATTAATCTCTGCCTCAATCAAACGCTCGCCCAATTGAGCCGCCATTTGTGAGAACGCTACAACTGCATCCACAAGAGCATCAACGTCTGCTTTCGGACGACCTCTAAAGCCATCTAGTAGAGGCCAAGTTTTGAGGTCTTTGGCCATAGAAAGTGCTTCCTCGCGAGTCAAACCTCCCTTTGCAGGAAGCAATCGCATGGTTGTGTCCTTGAAAAGTTCAGCGGTAACCCCACCCATACCCAACAAAATGGCGGTTCCAAGAGAATCTCGATGCATCCCGAGAATCAACTCTGTTCCACCAGTCACCATCTCTTGGACAAGGAAGCCTTCCGGTAGCTTTCCAGTATTCGATTTCACCTCTGCTGTCATGGAAGCGATTCGAGCAGCCATCGTCTCAGGATTCACACCAACGGCGACTCCACCAACATCGCTCTTGTGTGTGATTTCACTTGAGAGGATTTTTAGAACCACGCGACCACCCAACTCTGTGGCGGCAGCTTCAGCCTGCTCCGGAGTATGTACTGTTCGCTCAGCAGCACAGGGAACACCAAATTTTGTGAAAAGTTGCTTAGCTTGCGCTTCATTCAAAGACCCACTTGGCAAATCATGCAGGCTCTTCACTTCGTGCTTTGCAGCATCCGATAACAATGGCTTAAATTCAGAGGCATGACGCATTGCGGAGCAAGCTGCCGTGATGCTCTCAGCAGCAGCGTACGCCGGTACGCCTCTCTCAGTTAGCAACTTACCAACTGCGGGGGCATGAGGACTCACATAGGCGAACACAGGCTTGTCTGAATTTGGCAAACACTCTTGGATTGCACCAGCCATCAACTCTGGCTTAGCCAGGCTAGAAGATCCAACAACAATCACCAACGCGTCATATGTTGGACTTGCCAAAAGCGCGTTGATGGCACCTCGCAACAAGTCTGGACGTAAGCCTGCCAAAGTGACGTCAATTGGATTGCGATCCAAAACAGCCTCAGAGCCAGAGTTCAGAGCACGCAAAGCACTTGCAGTTGCCTCATCTGGTGCGGGAGTGTC
The DNA here is from genome assembly GCA_947374315.1 of Burkholderiaceae bacterium. The sequence continues at coordinate 17,546 of CANCBK010000151.1, forward strand.
AAAGTCTGCAATACCCAAATCATCAGACACCAAGGTTCCTGCTCCCCCCGTAGAAGTCAGAATTGCAATTCGGTTACCGCGTAACTTACGTCCAGTCGATAGCGCCGCTGGAATATCCAATAAATCTGCAAAAGTTTGCGCGCGGATGATCCCCACCTGCTTAAACAATGCGTCATACATGCGATCAGCTCCGGCCATCGCGCCAGTATGAGAAACAGCGGCACGAGCACCCGCTTCTGAACGACCAATTTTGAAAGCCACAACAGGCTTACCGGCTTTTGCGGCCTTCAAACAGGCAGCACGGAATTTCTCAGGATTGCGAACTGTCTCAATGTAAAGGGCAATCACCTTTGTTGCAGGATCATCAGCCAAGTGATCAATAAAGTCTGCCAACTCGAGATCGACCTCATTACTGGTTGAAATGAGCTTTGACAAACCAATACCTCGAGCAGCAGCCCTTGAGAGCAAGGAGCCCATGATGCCGCCGCTTTGCGAGACAACACCAATTCCTCCAACAGGGAAATGGTCCATTTCGAGTGCACCAGTCGCTGACAGCATGATGTTGTCAGTCAGGTTGACGAGACCAATAGTGTTAGGCCCCAAGATTCGCATTTTTCCAGCTGCTTCAATCAACTGCTTCTGACGAACAGCACCCTCTTCACCTGTTTCTGTATAACCACTTGCCAAAACGATAGCCGCGGCGCAACCAAGGTTTGCTAGATCACGAACCGCCAAGTGAGCACGTTCAGCACCGAGCAACACAATGCCGACATCTGGCACTGAAGGCAAGGAAGCGACGTCTGGGTAGCACTTGAGACCATCAATCTCATTAACCTTTGGGTTAATAGGAAATATATCTCCAGTAAACCCAAGTTTTTTTAGATAAGCAACTGGGCGGCCAGCAGTTTTTGTAGGGTCGGCTGAAGCGCCGATGACAGCAACACTACGCGGTTTGAGCAAACGAGAAATTGAATCCATTTTTAATCCTAGCTAGCGGCTTTTGCCAAAAATGCTTCAACAGAAGCACGGTGCTCAGTACTGGTGTAACAGATACCTTGCGCTTGACTGCCTTGTGCGAACACATCGTGCGAAGTCATTTCAAATGACTGATTCAATATTGTTTTTGTGAGTGCAAGCGCAGTCGAAGACGCTTTGCTTAATTCAATCGCCCATGCCTGTGCGTCAGAAACCAACGCATCAGCCGTTGTTTTTCGATCGATGATGCCGAGAGCCAACGCCTCATCCACATCAACCTTGCGACCACTGAAAATCAATTGCTTTGCTTTTGACAAACCCACGCGTCGTGGGAGGAAATACATGCCACCGCCATCTGGGATGATTCCGCGATTGATGTATGACCAAGCAAAACTAGCCCATTCACTTGCGATGATGAAATCACATGCCAGTGCCGTATCAGCACCTAGACCTGAAGCAGCGCCATTTACGGCAGCAATCACAGGCTTAGGACATGTGTGCAAGAGTGATTGCGTGTAATGAACACGTTGTTGACGATGCCAGCCGTTAAAGCCAACCTCACCCGTTGGCGCATTCATACGCTTTTGCATACCGCTGATGTCTCCACCCGCGCAAAATCCTTTACCCGCACCAGTCAGCACCAGAGCCTTGATAGCCTTGTCAGCAGTTATGCTCTCAAGCGCGTCAATGAATTCACTGCGCATTTGATCGCTCATCGCGTTACGTTTATCTGGGCGATTGAGCGTCAAAGTTGCAACTGCATGCTCAATTTTGAGTTCTATTAATGAGTAGTCCATGATGATTCCTATTCGATTCAATCGGGTTTGATGTTGTTTTCTTTGACAATTTTTCGCCAACGCGCCTCTTCTCGTTTGACATACGCATCGAGTTCTTGAGGTGTACCTGTAGACACTACAAGCCCCTCTGGCTCTAACTTGCGTCGAAATTCAACTGTTTGTGTAGATTGCTTTGCTGCGGCATTGAGTTTTGAAATGACATCAGCTGGTGTGCCAGCGGGTGCAAACAACCCGTACCAGCTTTCCACTGAGTAACCCTTGACGGTTTCAGCAATTGCAGGAACTGCCTTCATCACGGGTGAACGCTCAGCAGACGTAACGGCCAAAGCACGAAGTTTTCCACTGGCAATATGAGGAGCAACGGCGGCAGCTGTAGCAAACATCATGTCAACCTGCCCGCCTAGCAAATCGGTCATTGCTGGACCCGCACCACGGTATGGGACGTGAGTGAGTTTTACTTGAGCAATGTTTTCAAACATCTCACCTGCAAGGTGCGCTGAAGTTCCGTTACCCTGCGATGCATAAGAGAGTTTTCCAGGCTGTGCTTTAGCAATATCCAGAATGTCTTTCACCGACTTCAAAGTACTTTCGCTCTTAACAACCAAAACGTTCGGACCTTTAGCGACCATAACCACTGGAGCAAAGGCTTTGTCGCTATCAAACGGCAACTTAGCCATCAGACTGGGGTTTACTGCATGTGCAAAAGTTGCGACCACCAGTGTGTAACCATCGGGTGCACTTTTGGCGACTGCATCAGAGCCAATGATCGTTCCAGCACCTGGTTTGTTGTCAATGATGACGGACTGACCCAGGGCCTGCGACATACCTACAGCAAGTGTGCGAGCAATGCTGTCAGTACCTCCACCTGGTGAAAACGGCACGACCAATTTAACTGGTTTATCTGGAAACGCTGCAAATGCAGCCGAAAGTGAAATAACTGTCGAGGCGATCAATACGCAATAGCGTTTGACCCCTTTGGTAAAGACGTTGTTCATTACTAAATCTCCAAATTTTTGTTGACGCAAGCTTACTTATATGAAGCTCTTTGCGCATACATCAATTTCCACCTGATGGAATTATGAAAGCTAAAATTTGTAACACTCGAGACTACAGGCACATGAAATGGTTAATTCAGCTCTAACAAAACCACCGGCAGCGGCTAAGCCCGGAATTTCTACTGCGAATCGCTCCCTTGAGAGGGGTATTGACATATTGAGAGCATTTCGTCCTGGTTCTGCCTTACTTGGTAACGGTGAAATTTCTGAGAGAACGGGACTATCTAAGTCAACGGTTAGCCGCCTTACACAAACCCTTGTCGCTAGTGGCGTTTTACAGATTGAACCCGGGACTCGTGTTTATCGCCTCGCACCACTTGTTTTAAGTCTTGCACATGCAATGCGCACGGGCTCGAAGGTCTTAGCTATTGCAGCCCCTTTAATGCGGAGTACTGCGGAAAAATGCAAAGTAAATGTCGGGCTTGCCTCGCCCGATCAAGATGAAATGGTTTATCTGGAATCCATTCGCTACAACCGACGGCCTTCGCTTCGAACAGTAGTTTCTGGGCAACGAGTACCGATGGAACTTACGTCCCTTGGTCGTGCTTACCTATCTTGCGCACCGGATTCACAAAAAGTCAAACTCCTTGAGCATTTCAAGAAGTCACGAGATAAGCAATGGTCTCAGCTAAAAGCTGAAATAGAAACTGCTGACAGGCAAGTTAAAGAATTTGGCTTCTGCATTGCATCATGGCAACCAGAGGTCGTCGCGTTAGCAACTCCTATTGGAATTGGCAATCAAATTTATGCTTTGAACGTTAGCGTTTCAAGTGATGAAGATGTTGGCAAATTAGCAAATGAACTCGCCCCTGTATTGATGGAACTCAAAACCAAGGTAGAGAATGCACTAAGCTTTCATGAATGAAAGTTCAAACTACCTAGGGGTTCAGTAATAGTTTGGACACCCCAAAAAGCTCCATAGGCCCGAGCTGTCTACTGCACCGTGGGAAGTCCAGTCATCAAACTGCATAAAGTTTGAATTACGATTTGTACTCTATCAAACATAGGAATGTAGATCGTGAACAAAACAGAATTGGTCGAACACATCGCCAAACACTCAGATATCTCTAAAGCAGCCGCTACACGCGCACTTGAATCCATCGTTGATGCAGTCAAGAAGACGCTCAAAAAAGGTGGTACCGTTTCCTTAGTGGGTTTCGGTTCTTTCTCTGTTGGCAAGCGTGCTGCTCGCACAGGTCGTAACCCACGTACTGGTGCAGCGATCAAGATCAAGGCAGCTAAGGTGCCTAAGTTCCGTCCTGGCAAGACATTGAAAGATCACTTGAACTGATCAACCGGTTGGGAACTAGCCCGCTCTTAAGCGGGCTTTTTTACGTCTGCGAGGAGCAACGACAATATCAATATGAGTAG
>CANCBK010000152.1 GCA_947374315.1 Burkholderiaceae bacterium
CAGCCTTCGCTAATTTTGAGATAGGCGTAATGTTTTGGTGTGAGCTTTACACCAGCAGGCGGCACTAAATCCGTAAAGGGATCATGCGGTTTAGGCAGATGCAAATGAATTGCTTGCATCACCTCGTCGGTAGCGTGTGGCCCTGTAACAGCCAAGACTTTAGGGTGAATACTAGAAATAAGATCGCTGCCGTCGGCATTTTTTCTGGCCCCCAAACAACCGGTCACAATCACTTTACCGTTTTCAGCCAAGGCCTCACCAATAGCGGAGAGACTCTCCTCAACCGCTGAATCGATAAAACCACAGGTATTCACAACGACCAGATCTGCACCCGAATAATCTTTGGCAGTCTCGTAACCTTCTGCACTCAGTTGCGTCAGGATAAGTTCAGAATCTACTAGCGCCTTAGGGCATCCCAAGGAAACAAATCCAATTTTCCCGGCCACAACTATTCTTTTTCAGTTTTGTTGGGCTGAGGAGAAAACGGGAAGTTTCCAAAAATATTTTGTGAGCCCTGAACCTGCTCTTGCATCTTAATGAAGAGATCTTTGCTCTGCTCCATGTAGTTGCCCATCAGGCCTTGCATAAGTGGATTTTGCAAGTTCATCATTTGCGACCAGGCTTCTGGCGTGCTGCCTGCACCAAGTCCTTTGGTTTGATCGCCAAGCTTGTTGTGAATGTCCACAAAGGACTGCATGGTTTTTTCGAGATAATTTCCCATCAAACCTTGCATGGAGTTTCCATAGAAGCGAATGATTTGAGAAAGCATTTGAGTTGAGAATACTGGTGCACCACCAGCCTCTTCTTCAAGAATAATTTGCAGCAAGATGTTGCGTGTTAAATCTTCTTCAGTTTTAGCATCAACGACTTTAAAGACTTCATTGCCCATCACCAAGCTCTTGATGTCCGACAGCGTGACATACGTACTAGTTTGAGTGTCGTAGAGACGACGATTGGGGTACTTCTTGATGAGCCGATCTTCGCCAGCTCGTTTAGCGCGGGTAACCATTTTTTTCCTTACTCTTTACTGCATCGCAACATCAGCGTAGTTTAGCCCCAGTTTGACCAAAAGGTAAATACGCTGTGTTGCGTACTACAAGAACTGCAATAATTGCTGCAGCGCAATATTAACCAGTGTGAATACCACCGTTTAATGAAAAGTCTGCACCAGTTGCATAGCCACCATCGTCAGAAGCTATCCAGCAGCAAATAGAGGCGATCTCTTCAGGTGTACCCAAGCGTTTAACTGGAATACCAGAAACAATCTTTTCCAGTACATCCTCACGAATCGCCTTAACCATGTCAGTGCCGATGTAGCCAGGAGAGACGGTATTCACAGTCACACCCTTTGTAGCCACCTCTTGTGCCAAAGCCATCGTAAAGCCATGTAAACCCGCCTTAGCAGTGGAATAGTTGGCCTGCCCAAATTGACCCTTCTGACCATTCACAGATGAGATGTTGATAATGCGGCCCCAGTTATTCTCAACCATGCCATCAATAACTTGCTTGGTTACGTTAAACAGGGAATTCAGGTTGGTATCGATAACCGCTTTCCAGGCATCTGGAGTCATTTTGCGGAATACGCTGTCACGAGTGATGCCGGCGTTGTTAACCAATACGTCAACACGACCTACTTCAGCCTTTACTTTTTCAAAGGCGGCAACAGTACTATCCCAGTCAGAAACGTTGCCCTCAGAGGCGATAAAGTCATAGCCGAGCGCTTTCTGCTCGCCAATCCAACGATCTTTGCGCGGAGAATTCGGGCCACAGCCAGCAATCACCTTAAAGCCGTCTTTAGCAAGACGTTGACAGATAGCGGTACCAATACCACCCATACCACCAGTTACATATGCGACTTTTTGAGACATTAATTTCCCCTTTTAAAAACCTTCGTTAATTGTTACTTGAGTTCCGGTGTTGCTTTTTCTTTTACATAGACGCCCGGCGCTGCTTCCATTTTTTTATACTTTGCATTTCCAAAAGTGGCACTTGCCGCCCTCTTCTCTCCACCAAATTGCTCAAGCCACTTTGTGTAGTCAGGCCACCAGCTACCGGGGATTTGTTTTGCACCTTCCAACCACTCTTGGGCTGTAGGAGCAATCTTGTTATTTTCAAAGTAGTAGCGTTTATTTTTAGCGGGCGGATTAATTACTCCCGCAATGTGTCCTGATGCTCCTAGAACAAAACGGTTTTTACCTTTCAAGATATGAGTTGACTCGTATGCTGACTGCCAGGGAACAATGTGGTCCTCCTGTGAAGCGTAAAGATACGCAGGACATTTAATTTTTCCGAGATCAATCTTCTCGCCACAAATTTTGACTTTGCCAGGCTTCACTAAGTCATTTTGCAAATAGGTATGACGCAAATACCAGCAGTACATCGCACCAGGTAAATTGGTAGAGTCGCCATTCCAATACAGCAAATCAAATGGTGGCGGAGAATTGCCCTTAAGATAATTCTCAACAACATAGTTCCACACGAGATCATTTGGGCGCAAGAACGAGAAGGTATTGCCCAAATCTAAGCCTGACATCATTCCGTATTTGCCACCCTTGCCACCGATGCTGTTCTCACGCATCTCGACCATGCCTTCATCGATAAAAACATCCAAAATGCCAGTGTTCGTAAAATCCAATAAAGTCGTAAATAGCGTCAAGCTAGCAGCTGGATGCTCATCTCGAGCTGCCAAGACTGCCAGTGCAGAGGTTGTTAATGTGCCGCCAACGCAGAATCCCAAGACATTAATTTGCTTGGTATCGCCAATCTCTTTAACTACTTCGATTGCTTTGATGACGCCCTTGCCGACGTAATCATCCCAGCTGACTTCGGCCATCGATGCGTCTGGATTTTTCCAGGACACCAAGAAAACGGTGTGGCCTTGACTCACCATGTGGCGCACTACGGAGTTATCAGGCTGCAAATCCAGAATGTAATACTTATTAATGCAAGGAGGCACCATCAAATAGGGGCGCTCAAATACTTGCTCAGTTAATGGCGTGTATTGAATCAGCTCAAACAACTCATTACGAAAAACTACATGCCCTTCTGTAGTGGCAATATTTTTACCAACTTCAAAAGCAGACTCATCCGTTTGCGAGACCTTGCCCTTTTTCATATCCCCCAATAAGTTCACAATTCCTTTTTGAATGGATTGCCCTTGGGAGCTAATAATGCTTTCTAAGACCTCTGGATTTGTGGCTATAAAGTTTGATGGTGAAAGCGCATCAATCATTTGCTCAGTAGTAAACAGAATTTTTTGCTTTTGCTTTTCATCTGCATCCACTGCATTGGCTAATGCCATTAAATGTTTGGAATTCAGTAAATAAGTGGCAGCAATAACCTTACTCCAAGAGGAATGCCATGCTTTGCCTGCAAAGCGACGATCTTTAACCTCGATCGCTTCAGGATTGGTAGCAATGTGCGCTAATTCAGTGAAATATTCTTTTTGAATTTCAGATAAGCGCTCGGGCGGAATTAGCGCCATATGGTGCGGTGCCAAAGATGGCGTTGCACCGGTATTCATGCCTGCAAACATAGTAGTCTCTTCAATTAGTTAGAGACATTCTCCGCCCTTAAGCACTAGAGAGTTATACGCAAATACCCTAGCCCAAAGGATAAGCTAGTAGTTACCCTCATAAGCATTGCTAAAACTATTTTGAAATCCAGATTGCTGAGGCGAATCTACCTGTTCTGCCGTCACGACGATAAGAAAAAAAATGCTCTTTATCTCTAACGGTACAAAATTCCCCGCCAGAAATGATTTCTATACCGCAAGCTTCCAGCTGCCCTCTTGCCAACTGGTAAATATTTGCCAGGAATTTTCCAGGTCTACTTGGAATTGCTTTAAATGAACCCACAGAAACAGGGAACTTGGAATTGGTAAAAGCCAACACTACATCTTCACCAACTTCAAACTCTTCAGGGCCAATTGCTGGCCCTAACCATGCCATCAATCTTGCTGGATTTTTATCTTCCGAAAGATTTAAGAGCTCGGTAATCGTACTTTCAAGCACTCCTGCACAAAGCCCTCTCCATCCTGCATGAGCAGCACCTACAACAGTGCCGCTGGAGTTCGTAAAAAGAACGGGGAGACAGTCAGCTGTCATGATGACCAAGACCTCATGAGGGATATTAGTGACCGAGGCATCTGCTGAAATTTCCCCGCCCCCGGTAGACAGCCTGCTGTGGGGAGTGCT
>CANCBK010000153.1 GCA_947374315.1 Burkholderiaceae bacterium
ATAATTTGTCATGCGTTTTAGCTAAATAAAGCTTACCGTGAGAATTTACAAAGCTCAGAATATACTAGCCGCTTAATTTGCGTGAAATAGGAAAACATCATGAGTGAACTCAAAAAAATAGACACTGTTGTAGGTGAGGGTAAAGAAGCCACAGCAGGCAACCATGTAGATGTGCATTACACCGGCTGGCTCTTTGATGAGAAAGCTGCCGATCATAAGGGTCAAAAGTTTGATAGCTCCTTGGATCGCGGTCAATTATTTAGCTTTCCCCTTGGCGCTGGACATGTCATCAAAGGCTGGGATGAAGGCGTTGCAGGCATGAAAATTGGTGGCAAACGCACCCTCATCATTCCTTCGGAAATGGGTTATGGCCCACGTGGGGCAGGCGGAGTGATTCCACCAAATGCCACCCTCGTATTTGATGTCGAATTACACGGCGTTAATTAAGGGATTCAGAAATAGCAGTAAAACAAAAGCCACCCGAGGGTGGCTTTTTATATGCCTTGATCAATGCATGATCTTGCTATTTAAGAACGCAAATCCTTGCCGTTCAGCGTCAAGCGATTGGACGAGCGGGTCTGACATAAGCTGATAAGCCGATTTCTTTCGGCCATTACCTTTTCGGTATAGCCCCCGTCGCCCTCGGCATTTGCAGCGCCAACGTAATACTTTAAGCCATTGCGTAATGAACCAGCGGTGGCTATGAGATATTTCAAGATGTAAGCGCCAACACGAATATTTACTTCAGGTTTAGCAGCCTCAGAAGTGCCACCAAAGATTGCGTACTTATCTTTATGCACCGAAGTCATCACCTGCATAAGGCCTTCAGCCCCAGCATGACTCTTGGTATTTGGATTGAAATTTGATTCCACTGAAATGACTGCCAACAATAGCACTGGGTCGATGTTGACCTCTTTTGCAATCAAGATAGTGTTTGAAACATACTCTTCAATCTTGGCACGATCTAAATTGTATTTTTTCTCAAAGAAGTCAGCAACCGCACGTTGATTTTGAATAGAGCCCATCAAATTACTATCTAAAGCCTGGGGATCGATCTTCGAGGTCGGAATACGGTCAGACAGATGGGAAATCGACTTTACCTGCATTTGCGCTACCGAAGGCATCAACAGGGCAACAGTTTGCTGTTTAGCGCTGGCTAAGCCGGTTGCAGCTGGCGTCATAGACTTGTTGTAGATAACAGCAGCAATCTCAGTATCAACAGCTTGAGGAGCCATTACTTCATTGGAATCTTTATATTGATTGAGCATGCCAAAGCCATTGCTCCAAACCATGTGGCGGGCCTCATCAGGAACCAAGATGCGAGCCATGTCAAAAGGGCCGGCATTAGTGCCATTGCCCGAAAGCCAAAGTCCAACCACCATAAATACAGTCACAACAAGCAGGCCGTTAATGACTCGATAGACCGGAGCCATGGCGTGCGCTAGCAGCTCTTTGGCAGCCAACACTGTTGGCTGCACATTCTGCATATCGCTCAAATTATTAGATAAACATTTACTCATTCATTATTTGCTAAACACCAAAAAACTGAACTACCGTTTTATGCTGCATTGCAATATTTAAAAAACATGGGTCATCCTAAGAAGATTCTTATATCAAGTCAAGAATAAAGAAAAGGAAATCAATAACTTATTGATCTAGAAATACGGGAGATCCCGTATAGAACCCTATATTTTCATATATAAGTCAATAAAATCAATAGCTTATAAAAGTTAGGGAGCGCTAATTTCACTCTATAAAAAAATGACTTAAAAAGGACTTTTTTACACTTTCCAACAATATTTCAGCTGGAAAAACCATACATCTAGTGCTTTGACGCCTCTCATTTTCTAGGGATAGTAGTCAGATGGGAGTGATTGCGCGGTACCATTTACTAGTCGCTATTACGGAAAAGATTTGTTTTCATGCCCACAAAAATATCAAGAAAGCCCTGACTATTACTTGCTCAAGACCAAAAGTTGCAAGCATCTGAGGCAGAGGTCATACACTTAGAACCCATGAATTTCCTTCGTAACCTTCTTGCCCTTGTGGCGATTTCCGTCTCATTCAACGCGCTTGCGGCTTTTGAAAACTGCAAACATCTATTCCCAGCCCAGCAAATACCGACAAGTTCGCAGGTGGGGCGAGATCTTTGCTTTGATAGTTTCGCCATCTACTACTCGCCGCAGGAGAAGAAGCCAATCTATGCCGTTGAGAGGCTGAGTAAAGAACAGCTCTCTGCTCCACACCCGCGGAGAAGCAATCAGTTTTACGAAGAAGCTAGGCTACCTTTCTCTGAGCGAGCCCTACTCTCGGATTACCGCGGCAGCGGTTTTGACCGGGGTCATAACGCCCCTGCTGGTGATATGAGCAATGAACGCTCAATGACTCAATCTTTTTCCTTTGCCAATATGATGCCCCAAGCAAGGCAAAATAATCAGGGAATCTGGGCTAAAAACGTGGAAGAGCCAACTAGAGCCTATATCAAAAGAGCGTCTGGCGATATTTATGTATTCACGGGCTCAACCGGTAGCAGCGGCAGTATTGGCAGAAGTCGTGTGACGATTCCCAGCCACCTCTATAAATTAGTCTTCGATCCCAATAAAAATACCGCTTGGGCTTATTGGGTCGAGAACACCAATGAAGCAAGTATGAATCCCCCAATCTCCTATCAAGAGTTGATGCAAAAGACTGGGATCGACTTTCATTTACCCGTAGTTGACGACACCAATCTGGCAAGCAATCCAACCGCCCAGACTAGCGAAATAAAGGCGCAGAAGACTCTTGTTGGGGGTTGGTACCCAGTTTTTTTTGATGGGTACTCACCCAGCAAACTCAATGAAGTCCTTAACAACGTCAAGTCGGGCAAGGTCGCTAGTATTCAGATTCAATATGACCGCAATGAAATGCTTGCAAAACAGATTGCCTCTCAAATTGAATCTCAGACCAACCTCAAGGTCAGTTCGATTCAAAGTAGCCCACCAGAATCACCAACGGTGACTTACGAACGGAATCGCGTCACGCTGATCGTTCGCTCAAAGTAATTTAGATTTCGCTTGTAAGCCATGAGCCTTCTGTATAGGCGCTAAGAGTCCGCGCAAACCATTGTGGTCCAAGGTGTGCATTAATTCTAATAATTGACCAAGCTCGCCTTTAGGAAAACCTTCGCGAGCAAACCATGCCAAATAGTTCCCTGGCAAATCAGCCAATGCACGCCCAGCGTGCTTCCCAAAGGGCATCTTCATTAAAACTAATTTTTCCAAGGACTCAGCGTTCATTTGGAGGAATCTTACAAGCAAACAAGAATAGGCCTATAGATTGCGCCATTTTTTACTTAATGGTCATTTTCCTATTTGAGAATCGTTCTCATTTGGTGATATATTGAGAACCATTCTCATTTAGATTTATCACTATCAACCATAAGGGACCATGAAATTGACCATTAATAGACTTCTTGCATTTAGCCTCTTCTTAGTTGCCACGCTTCATTTTTCGTTAGCCCACGCTGGTGAGGGAGTATTTGGCTGGATCTACACCCTAGATTTACAACCCAAGGGAAAACTGGAATTTGAGCAGCGTCTGCAACTCAATCAACAGCAGGCTTCAGGAACTTATGAAGCATGGACCGCAAGATCTGAACTGGAATATGGTCTAACCAATGACTTACAAGTTGCCGGCTACATAAACTCCTACTATACAAATGCCAATCAAAATTACACCAATCCCGAGGCATGCGGAGATTCGCCAACTTGTACAGGGGGATACGGCGTGCCATCATCACATGACCCATCTACGGCCTATAAGAAAAGTGGGATTGAAGGCGGCTCCTTAGAGGCGATCTATCGGATTACAAATCCAGTGACATCACCTGTCGGTGTGGGGCTTTATCTTGAGCCAACATGGGGGAAAAATAAAGATGAGCTTGAAGCGAGGCTCTTACTCCAATCGAACTTTATTGATGATCGATTAATTTTGGCAGGAAATATCGTGGTCGCCAATGAACGATTAAAGTTTATTGAAAACGGAAATGTGCCGGAATCGATGATGGATTTTTTAATAGGCGCTAGCTATCGTTTTGCCCCCAAATGGTCAGCGGGTGTTGAGGCTCGCTTTCATAACGACTATTCAGAATTGAACTTACGCAATCAAGTACAAAGAGCCACTTTTGTGGGGCCCAATATGCACTATGCCGCGAAGGATTGGTGGGTCACAGG
>CANCBK010000154.1 GCA_947374315.1 Burkholderiaceae bacterium
CATGGAGAAACCGAAACTGGTGCCACATTGCACATTATGGAAATTAAGCCAGATGCAGGCGATATCGTCGGGCAATCTGCAGTTTCCATTGGCCCCAATGAAACCGCTACAGAAGTGTTTGGAAAAGTTAGCCAAGCAGCTGTTACGGTCATGAACCAGGTCCTGCCGGAACTTGCTCAAGGTCATGTACCCAGAAAACCCAATAATCTGGCTCAGGGAAGCTATTTTGGGGGTCGCAAACCTGCGGATGGTGAAATTCTGTGGCATCAGACGGCTCAGCAGGTTCACAACCTCGTCAGAGCTGTTGCACCCCCTTATCCCGGGGCTTTTACCGACTGGCAAGGTCAGCGCAGGATCGTGGCTCGTACTGGCCTAGAAGGGCCATTCCCAGGGCAGCTAGATCTTCAGGCTCCCGGTATCCAAGTGGTTGATAATCAGGTATTCGGCGTTTGCGGCGACCAGAGAGCGGTAGCGATACTGGACTGGTTCCCAGCAAGTAACTAACAAATTAAAAGCAGCACCCTTTAGATTAAATACGAGGCAGTAAAGATGAAAAAAGTACTCATTCTTGGCGTAAACGGCTTTATTGGACATCACCTCTCAAAGCGCATCCTTGAGACAACCGATTGGGATGTCTACGGCATGGATATGCAAAACGATCGCCTCGGTGATTTGGTGAACCATCCACGCATGCACTTCTTTGAAGGTGACATCACCATCAATAAGGAATGGGTTGAATATCACATCCGCAAATGCGATGTCATTCTGCCCTTAGTAGCAATTGCAACACCAGCGACTTACGTTCAGCAGCCATTAAAAGTATTTGAACTCGACTTCGAGGCCAACTTACCCATCGTTCGCTCAGCTGTTAAATATAAAAAACATTTGGTATTTCCATCCACATCCGAAGTCTATGGCATGTGTGAAGATGGTGAATTTGATCCCGCTAAATCCAATATGGTTTACGGCCCAATCAATAAGCCACGCTGGATCTACGCCTGCTCCAAGCAGTTAATGGATCGAGTGATCTGGGGTTATGGCATGGAAGGTTTGCGCTTTACCCTCTTCCGTCCATTTAACTGGATTGGCCCTGGTCTAGATAGCATCTACACACCAAAAGAAGGCTCTTCCCGCGTTGTAACTCAGTTCTTGGGTCATATCGTTCGCGGTGAATCCATTAACGTGGTTGACGGTGGCGCCCAAAAGCGTGCCTTTACTTATATTGACGATGGTATCGACGCTTTGATGCGCATCATTGATAACAAAGATGGTGTTGCTAATGGCAAGATCTACAACATTGGCAATCCAAAAAACAATCACTCTATTCGTGAACTAGCCAATCAGATGCTAGAAATTGCTCGCAGCATTCCTGAGTACGCAAAGAATGCAAATGAAGTGAAAATTGTTGAGACTACCTCTGGTGCTTACTATGGTGAAGGCTACCAAGACGTACAGAATCGTGTTCCAGCAATTGACAACACGATGCAGGAATTAGGCTGGAAGCCAACTACTACGATGACCGATGCGCTCAAGAATATTTTTGAAGCCTATCGTGGAGACGTAGAAAAAGCACGCCACCTAGTCGACAAAGAATAAGCAAAAGTAGATCTAAAGGTACATGGCTAAGATAGCTCTCAAGGTTGATGTCGATACCTTACGCGGCACTAAGGAAGGCGTACCCAATCTTGCTCGTACTCTAGAGCGTTTTGGCCTCAAAGCTACTTTTCTATTTAGCCTTGGGCCCGACCATACCGGCTGGGCCTTAAAGCGCGTCTTTCGTCCAGGCTTTCTAAAAAAGGTAAGCCGCACTTCTGTTGTCGAACATTACGGCATTAAGACGTTGCTTTACGGTGTCCTTCTGCCCGGCCCAGACATTGGCAAGAAAGCAGCTGCAGAAATGCGCGCAATTGATAAAGCAGGTCATGAGACAGGTATTCACACTTGGGATCACGTAGCCTGGCAAGATGCCGTTCGCAATCAAGATGCGTCATGGACAAAAGCGATGATGCAAAAGAGTTGGGATCGCTTCGTAGAAATCTTTGGTCATTCACCAGTCACCTATGGTGCAGCCGGATGGCAAATGAATGAGGCTGCTTTTGAGCAACTCGATCAATGGGGTATTGCCTATTCATCCGATGGTAGATCTGAACCCAATCTCATACCCTATCGTCTTGCACTTCCTTCAGGCAAAGCGAAGCATGTTCAATACCCAACAACCCTCCCCACCTTTGATGAGCTCATTGGCATCGATGGCGCCGATGAATTTGGTGCAGTTAAAAAATTATTAGAAATCACCCAAAGCAACCCAAACGACCAAGTCTTCACGCTACACGCTGAGCTAGAGGGTCAAAAGCTATTGCCTGCCTTTGAGCAGCTATTGGCTGGATGGCTAAACCAAGGTCACGACCTTGTCACCATGGGTGAACTACACAAATCCTGGGAAGCTACCAAGCAACTCGATAAAATAGCCGTATTACCCCTAAGCTGGGGTGAGATACCCAATCGTAGTGGTGATTTAATTATTCAAAATAACTAATTCAGTAAAACTTAGAGACAAACAACAAAGGATCATCATGACAGTAGCCATTGGTCAACCTATGCCGCAGTGCGCGATTCCAGCAACCTCTGGATTAACGTTTTCACCAGCGTCTGCTAAAGGCAAAAAACTGGTTCTGTATTTTTATCCAAAGGATATGACGCCAGGTTGTACTGCTGAGTCAGGTGAATTTAGAGACAATATTGAAGCATTCACCAAAGCCAATACTTTGGTAGTTGGGGTTTCCAGAGATAGCCTTAAGTCACACGATAACTTCCGTAGCAAGTTAGAGCTTCCATTCGAGCTAGTAGCTGACACCGAAGAAACGCTTTGTCAGATCTTTGGCGTCATGAAGATGAAGAATATGTATGGCAAGCAAGTTCGTGGCGTAGAGCGCAGCACCTTCTTATTTGACTCCTCTGGCAAGCTAGCAAAAGAGTGGCGCGGCCTCAAGGTTCCGGGTCATGTG
>CANCBK010000155.1 GCA_947374315.1 Burkholderiaceae bacterium
TGACAGCCTAGGAGTTGCCGTATCCAAACGAGTTACATTAGGTATTGACGGTGAGAGCTTAGGCGAAATGCCGCTCCCACAAATTCTGACTTCATGGAGTCGCCTCTACCACCTACTGAAAGAGAATTTTCCGAGCGAACGTTACTTACAAGGTAAAAATGTAAAAGCGGTGTCTCAAGATTCAAGCAGTGTTCAAGTAACTTGCGAGGATGGCAGCACGTATCAGGCTGAATTGCTGATTGCATCAGATGGTATTCGCTCAGCAGTAAGAGCTCAAGTGGCACCAGATATTCAGCCCGAATATGCGGGATACATTGCATGGCGCGGCGTCTGCGATGAAAGCCATCTCTCCAATTACACGCTGGATACGCTCTTCAATTATTTTGGGTTCTGCCTACCCAACGGCGAACAAATGCTCGGATACCCAGTTGCTGGGCCAGGCAATGACACTAGGCCAGGTAAACGCCGTTATAACTTTGTTTGGTATCGCCCCGCATCTGAAGATAGCGAACTAGTCAAGCTCCTGACTGATTCAGATGGTCACTACTATCCAACCGGCATCCCACCGTTAAAGGTTTCATGGAAGCATATCGCTGAAATGCGTACAGTTGCTCGCAACATTCTAGCTCCGCAATATGCAGAAATTCTTGAGAAAACTGCTTCACCATTTTTGCAAGCGATTTACGACGTTCGATCAGAGCAAATTGTCTTTGGCAGAATTGCTTTGATGGGTGACGCTGCCTTTGTTGGCCGGCCTCATGTTGGGATGGGAGTCACCAAGGCGGGAGATGAAGCAATGGTGATTGCCCGTCACATCACCAATTTAGGTGCCACACCAGCGGCTCTAGAAGCCTATAGCAAAGAACGCCTTTCACTCGGCCAGCAAGTTGTATCCAGAGCACAGTATCTTGGGCGCTATATGCAAGCACAAGGAAGTAAAGGGGTAAGGGATGGCAATAGTCTCCGCAGAAATGCAGACACGGTGATGGCAGAGACAGCGATCGATATCAGCACCTTGCTAGCAGAGGGGAAAGCAGTTCCAGAGACGTATTAAAAAACCAGATATAGATTTACGCAATACCGGCAACGTTCAGTTAAGATTTATGTAATAAAAAAGTAGTCTTATTAATAAACTGTTTTAAATGGAGGAGACAACCATGAAACAAAAAGTAACGAATCAAACCAGAAGAAAAATGTTGATCGGTGGAGCAGCAGCAGCAAGCACTCCACTTTGGATGAACATGGCAAGCGCTCAATCTGACACTATTAAGATTGGTTTTCCAACCCCATTAACAGGCCCCTTCTCTGCAGAGGCACAAGATCAAGTGAAGGCTGCCGAGTTAGCCATTAAAGAATTCAACGATGCTGGTGGCTTTAACGGTAGAAAAGCCGAACTCTTGGTTCGCGATGACAAACTTAACCCAGGTGAAGCAGCTACCCGCACCCTTGAGTTGATTGAAAAAGATAAGGTCAATTTTGTTGTTGGCTCTTTATCAGCTGCAACCCAGCTGTCTATTAACGCAGTATGTAAAGAGCGTAAAGTGCTCTTCAATTCTATTAGCCAGTCTGATGCAATCAATGAAGCAAAAGATTGGAGTGTCTATACATTCCATGAGGCATTAAATCCAACCATGACAGCCGGTGCAGTAGCTCGCTACTCTATCCCTCGTTTTGGTAAGAAAATCGTATTCCTGACGGCTGACTACGCCTATGGTCACGAAATGGTGCGCGCTTTTGAGCGTGCCGGCAAAGAGATGGGCGCCACTACCTTGGCAGATATTCGCCATCCACTAGGGGCATCCGATTACTCTGCGTTTTTGCCACGCATCAAGGCATTAAACCCTGACATCTTAGTGCTCTGTAACTTTGGCCGTGACTTGGTGAATGCCGCCAAACAATGTACCGACTTTGGCTTGAAGTCCAGCATGAAAATTGTGACTCCAGTTCTTCTCTATACATCACGTCTTGCAGGCGGCCCTGAAGCATTTGAAGGAATTATTGGCGGCACTTCCTACTATTGGGGTCTCGAGGATCGCATTCCAACAGCAAAAACGTTTAACGATGCATTCCGCAAAATGTATAACGGGTCAGTTCCATCTGACTATGGTGCATTAGGTTACGCTGGCGTAAAGAGTGTGCTGGCATCCATTAAGGTTGCGAAGTCTACCGAAACTATGAAAGTGGTTGGCGCAATGGAGAACCTAAAGTACGACTGGTACAAAGGTCCTGAGTACTATCGCAAGTGTGACCACCAAGCTGTGCAAACAGTCATCATTGTTGAGTCTAAGTCAAAGAATATGAAGGATAAGTACGATGTCTTTAATATTCTGACGATTGAACCAACTACCGAGAAGAATATGCGTAGTTGCGCGGAGCTAGGCCATAAGGCTTAAATCTGAAATTTCAGGGTGGATCATCTGATTTGCCCTGAACCCCTCCCCCGATGCCTCTGGCTGAAGGGGAGTTTTTCTGAGTATATATATGACCGGTCTTACATTTGAACTTCTCTGCATGCAGCTGCTCACAGGAATTGCCCTGGGCAGTATTTATGCACTCCTAGCCTTGGGCTTGTGCCTTATTTTTGGCATGCTCAATGTCGTGAACTTTGCCCACGGCGCCTTCTTTATGGTTGGTGCTTTCATGGGTGTCTATTTCCTTGGCGTAACAGGGAACTTTTGGTTTAGCTTAATTCTCACGCCAATTGCTACTGGAGCACTTGGATTACTGACTGAGCGATTCCTGGTCCGCCCTCTTTATGGTCGCGGCATTGACTATCCACTCCTCCTGACTTTTGGACTGTCTTACGTATTGATTGAAGCAATGCGCGTCACCTTTGGAATTGAAGGCCTACCGTCAGTTACCCCCGATGGACTTAAAGGCACCCTAGATGTCGGCATTGGCTTCTTTCCTAAATATCGACTCTTTCTGATTGCTGCCACAGCCGTGATTATTTTTGCGGTTTGGTTCTTTATTCAAAAGACCCGCTACGGCCTCATTATTAAGGCTGGAGCAGCGGATCAAGAGATTGTCAAAGTGCTGGGCGTAGATATCGTCAAAGTATGGCTGATGGTATTTGGTCTTGGTTGTGCGATTGCAGGCCTCTCTGGAATATTGGCCTCGCCTACCCGATCGGTTAACCCAGAAATGGGTATTCCGATTTTGGCGGAATCATTTGTTGTAACGGTAGTTGGTGGCATGGGCTCACCAGTTGGCGCAGTTGTTGCGGGCCTATTGGTTGGCGTGGTCTACAGCATGACCTCCCTATTCTTCCCCGACCTTTCTGAACTTTCTATCTTTGTATTGATGGCAGTAGTGCTCTTAATTCGACCACAAGGTTTATTTGGCAAAGCGGGGGCAATGGGTTAATACCCCTAAATATTTATGAAATCATTTTTCCAACTCATTGCACGTCATCGCGTACTAGCAAGCAGTCTATTCTTGATGGTCTTTCCTTTCATCATGCCGTACGAGGCGCTTGCTATCAATATTTTGATCTTTGGCTTATTCGCCATGGGATTCAATCTCTTGTTTGGCTACATGGGCCTTCTGTCCTTTGGTCATGCGGCTTTTCTTGGTATTGGTAGCTATCTCACCGGCATTGGTATCGTCCACTATGCAATGCCTTGGGGCACCGCAATTCTTGTAGGCGTAATTGGCGCTGCTATCGGTGGACTGGTTATGGGCTTCCTGGCGATTCGCACCAGAGGCATCTACTTCTCAATGGTCACACTAGCGCTCGGTCAAATTGTTTTCTACGGTTTCTATAAGGCTGAGAGTTTGACTGGTGGAGAAAATGGCTTGCGAGGCGTCCGAGTTGACTCATTCAACATATTAGGCATTCCCGTAGACTTCCTTAATCCGCTGGTGAAGTACTACATCATTCTCTTTTTTGTAGTCATTGCCATATGGCTCATCTCTCGAATCTTAAACTCACCTCTGGGGGCTGTGATGGAAGCGATTCGCGAGAATGAAAAGCGTGCAGCAGCCTGCGGCTTTGATGTAGCCCGCACAAAACTATTGGTGTTTGTACTTTCAGCGGCGATCTGCGGCTTAGCAGGCTCATTACGCGCTCTACACCTCTCTATTGTTCCTATAGATTCACTCCACTACCTCCAATCTGGACAGGCCGTCATGATGAGTATCTTGGGTGGCATGGGCACTTTCTTTGGTCCATTTGTTGGCGCCGCTGTCATGCTCTATCTAGAGGATGTAGTCACCACCTTCACCTAGCATTGGATGGCCGTCATTGGACTGGTATTTATGTTCTTTGTTCTATTCTTCCCTAAGGGAATCTGGGGAACCATCTTGAGCAAGCTAAACCTCAATCAGGATTCGAAATAATGAGTAGCTCAAATCAAACTCCCATCCTAGAGGCTC
>CANCBK010000156.1 GCA_947374315.1 Burkholderiaceae bacterium
GCAGTGCGCTTCAAGCCCTGTGCGCATACTCACTCACGAGACAAACTTAAGTCCCAAGACTTTTAGTTCTAAGCTCACGCGCAGTAATTCGGGCTTGCTCTGCCTCTTCACGCAAGCGAGCGATTTCTTGTGGGGATAACTTCTCGAGATTGGAATAATCTAATTTCCATAATGGATCAGCAGACCAAATCAGCGGCGACTGAACTGTTGTACGTGGGGCAGGGGCAGATTCCAATATCCGCAAAGCCAACTCAAAATTAACATCTTGTGAGGATGCATCATTTGGTTTTGCAGCTGCGTTCCCTAGAGGGAAATCACTAAATAAAAATCGCGGCACTCCGCAATACTCAACAATATCTTTCGCAGCGCCAATAACTACAGTTGAAATTCCTGCAGACTCTAAATAACGGGCCAACAAACTCTGGCTTTGATGGCATATTGGGCAATTCGGAATTAATAGCGCCACATCTACGCCATCCGCCTTTAGCATCTCCATAATGATCGGCGCATCCACTTCCAAAGTGTGACGTTGACTGCGATTTGTCGGTAAGCCATAAAAGTTGGGCGACAACGCCCCCACCCTACCCGCCGCTACCGCCCGCTTAGCCGCGTCCAACGGAAACCAACAATTGCCATCTTCCATATTGGCATTCTTACGATCGATACCTACGTGTGCAATACGCAAATCAATATTGCTATCAATCGACTGCTGATAAGGTTGATAAAACTTCGCTGCAGCGTTGTAAGGCGCGCCCTGGCTTTGAGGGCCTTTGTTAGGATCATATGGAACAGCGGTAGTAATTAAGCCCATTACCAATTGATTGAGTGGCTTCTGAAGTGGGTTAAATGGCACATCAATGTAATGAGCCCATACGTAAGGATTCTCATAGCCCAGACCCAAGTAATAGCTGCGAGTGCGCTCAATGTAACGCACTGGCTGATCCTGTTCTGGTGCAAAAACGAGTTCAGAAGTCTTAGACATCAATTCATCCCTGTAAGATATTGCATATCAAATATTTAAACTTCATAGGAACTAATTATGGCTCAGTGGCTTAGATTTCAGCATCAAGGAAAAAGTGGTTTAGGGCAGGTCCAGGGCGATCAGATTGCTGTTTACGAAGGTGATTTATTCAATGCACCTAAGGCTACCGGCGTAACCATCAAATTAGCCGACGTAACAATTGATATCCCATGCACCCCTTCCAAGATGGTTGCGATGGTGGATAACTTTCATGCATTGGTAACCAAGCTTGAGCACGCAGTACCTGCTGAGCCTTTGTACTTCCTCAAAGGCAACAACTCCTTCTTAGCAGCAAACCAAGTTATTCGTACCCCGAAGTCTTATTCCGGAAAAGTAGTTTACGAAGGCGAGCTTGGCATCGTGATTGGCAAGCGCTGTCATGAGCTCGATGAAGCAGAAGCAGCTAAAGCGATTTTTGGCTACACCTGTATTAACGATGTCACTGCTATTGAAATTCTCAACCGTGACCCTGGCTATGCGCAATGGACTCGTGCAAAGAGCTTTAATACCTTTGGCGTCTTTGGCCCATACATCACCACTGACGTGGATCCAAGCAAACTAATAATCAAGACAATTCTGAATGATCAAGAGCGTCAAAACTATCCAATAGCAGATATGATTTTCTCCCCTGCAAAACTGGTGAGTTTGATTTCACAAGACGTACCACTCTCGCCAGGAGATATCATTGCATGCGGTACTTCAGTAGGCGTTGGCTCGATGAAACCCGGCAGCAATGTCAGCATCATTATTGATGGCGTAGGACGCCTCGATAATCGCTTCGAGTAATACTGGGCCGCATAAAGCAAAAACCCTTGCTATGTTGAGTAGCAAGGGTTTTTTAATGCCGAAGATTTACTGCTTAGTAACCTGAAACTGATGGCAGAGCCAAACTTCCTTTAGAGGCCTGAACATTCTCATCCAAGTATTTGGTTAAAGCAAATACCGTATTCAAACAAGGTGTTGGAGTTTGCGTAATCTTGCCAAGCTCAATCACTGAACCCAACAAAGCATCGATCTCCAAACTACGGCCAGCTTCCAAGTCTTGCAACATGGAAGTTTTGTGTTTGCCGACCTTTTCAGCGCCAGCAATACGACGCTCGATGTCAACACGGAAGGTTACGCCCAACTTCTCAGCGATAGTCTGAGCCTCAGCCATCATGTTGCGCGCCAACTCTTTGGTTAATGGATATTGGCAGATGCCTTCCAAAGTGCCATGTGTCAGCGAGCTAATTGGATTGAAGGTCATATTGCCCCAAAGCTTGAGCCAGATTTCTGAGCGGATGTCATCCAAAATGGGTGACTTAAATCCAGCCACGCCCATCATCTCAGACATCTTCTGAATACGCTCAGTAGTCTTGCCGTCTAACTCACCCAATGGGAAGCGATTACCTTCAACGTGACGAATCACGCCTGGTGCTTGAGTAAAGGTAGCCGGATACACAACGCAGCCAATGATGTTGTTTGGATTAATTTTGTTCTTAGCTACGCCGCCAGCATCTACAGTCTCAACCGAATGATCTTGATACTCGCCGCCTAACTTCTGGAAATACCACCAAGGAATTCCGTTTTGCATTGGGATCAAAATAGTTTCTGGTCCCATGATCGCCGCCAAGTCATCAATGATTGGTTCGACCTGGTGGGCTTTCACAGCCAGAATGACAACATCTGGAGTTTCTGCATCACGAATTTTTTCTACCGCTTTTACTTGGGCAACCAAAGGTTCTGGCTGGTCATCCATGATTAAAGCCAGGCCACGCTCTTTAATCGCAGCCAAAGTAGCGCCGCGCGCAACAACAGTAACGTCATTACCCGCTCTCGCCAACATCACAGCTAAGTAGCCGCCGATAGCGCCACCTCCACCGATCACACAGATTTTCATAGGAACCCCATAAGAATAAAAAATTTTGTATTACTGTCATATTAGAGGAGATCATTTTGCGGTGCAATATATTCTTAGTTGCATCCCTTTTAAGCAAATCATGCTCTAAACAGCTTTTAATGAGT
>CANCBK010000157.1 GCA_947374315.1 Burkholderiaceae bacterium
GATTTGCTTGTGACCAAGAGCCAATTACATTTAAGTTGTTTGAGGTGCCCGGGGTGAGGGAGGCCCTACTTCCAACAAAGGAGCCAAGAGAAAAATTATTACCCCAAAAGTTAAAATTAATTGGAACGCCATCCAGATCATTCATTACAAGGCCTAGAGTTGTGACTTTACGCAAACTTCCCGGTGTGCGGTGAACGTCATAAGTCTTGCTGCCATCCAGGTTGGTAACCTGAGCGGCACTAGCATCTACGGCTGAGCCGTTGCTGTTGTTCCAAAAGTTAACTCCATCATAGGAAACCTCGCCAATTTGCTGTTTAGAGGCAAGCGAAGCTAGAAAAAAGCCAGGATTGGTGTAGTTCAGTCTTTGGCCGGTGGTTTGATCATAAAGAAAATTCTGCCACTCAGAAAAGGTAGTTCCAACTGCTGAGGTTGACGGGTTGTAGCAAACGCTATTCGCAGCAGTAGGCGTGGTGACTGAGGCGCCAGTTTCAAACAAGTACAACCCTTTGCTAAAAGCAAAAAAGCCAGGGGTTGGTGTGCTGTTGTTATTATTGTTGCTATTGAGGATGGCGCCATACCCTGAATCGCCGTTATTTGAATATTTTGAGATGCCAGCATTAACGCCGCCACCATTGCCATAGCTAGCGATTTCAGAAGGGGAGACATTTACATAGCCAGAGCCGCCAGCACAGGTCCCAAGGCTAGAGGAAGCTGGGCTAGAGCAAAAACTAAAGTTCCATTTGCCATAGGGCGGATAGATAGCAGGCCCTCCGGCAATACTTGCCTTAATCTGAATATTTTCCTGACCCTTATTGTTACCGCTATCAGCCGGACTCAATACGGCCCCAGTTACATTAAGAGCATGACTTACAGGATCCTCGATAACGCTTATTACTGCAGTTAGCCAGCTGGCCGTTGTAGATGTTGCTGTGCCGTTTGTGCTATTTGAATTAGAAGAGTTATCGCATTTATTTTGATCAACCAAGGCAACATACTGACCTGTTCCCACATGGGTTTCAGGAGACATGCCTCTGATGATGCAGCCAATCATACTGACATCTTGGAATGTGCTCTGAGTGGGATCTTGCGCATATGAAGTTTGCACATCCGTGATGTATGGGGAGCTACTGGGAACCTCAGCAAATAGATGTGGCTGATAAGCGCATAGCGCAAAATAAAAAGCAGCTTTTGGTAGAATTTTGAGCATTGCTCGGCCTTGCGCAGAAAGTGAGTGGGAAATTATTGCTGGGGTGGAACTGCTGATACTGCGCTTGGTAGGGTACAGTTTGAAGCAACTGCGCATACTCCAGAGCTTGCAGTCACTCCATTTGAGCTGGAGCCGCCCCCACCACCACAACCACCCAACGAGGCAATTAATAATAGGAGCAGTAAAAGTTTTGTTGCTTTAATGTTATTCATGCAAGCCCCATAAAAGAGAATTATTCACCAGCTCTGCCCAGCATACCTATCGGCAATGAAATAGATAATTGATTCCGATTGAGTTGACGGCACATAAGATTTGGAGTCCGGCCTTATCCCAGCAGGCCGTAAGTCAACTCCACAATGTAAAGGCATATAGAAGGTAAAGCCATCCCTAAATTTAGGGATGCTGCGCTTACGAGCGTTTCATCCGACCAGGAATTTGTGCTATGAAGAGGTGAGCCTGCATTTTCGAGATTGCAATGCTGAACAAAGCCTGATTATCTGCAGCCACTTTAATTTATCCACTTGCATCCAATGACCATAACTCCCGCTTTTTGAGGTAAATTGAATTTATATTGGCAAAGTTCGTAGAGAGAGGGCTTACCGTCTCATGTCCAAGAGCAAGAGGGCCCCATAGTTCAGTTGGGGCAACATTGAATTCCTTGCCCATGAAAATCTAAAGGTCAAATGCTTGGAATGGTTGCTGGGTGCCCGATAAAATTTTGTTTCAAATGAATGGGCGAGTATTGATGAAATTAAAGAGGCCAGCCCTCTTCATGGGCCTTAATAGGTCTGGGGGTAGGGGTAATTAGTCTTTGGTAAGCCACCACTAGTGGCCGCCCATTTTGCAAAATCTCGTAATGCAAATGGGGTCCGGTAGATCGACCTGTCGATCCCACTCTTGCCAAAATTTGACCGCGCTTTACTCGCTCCCCTTGTTTTACCAAGATTGCCTGAGCATGAGCATATCTAGTGGTAATGTTATGCCGATGCTCAAGCTCTACTACATAGCCATATTCATCGTCCCAATTGGCCCGCTTTACTATGCCCTCGGCAGTTGATAGAACAGGTGTGCCTTTTTCCGCAGGGAAATCTATGCCATCATGCCAGGCCAATTGTCGGGTAAATGGATCGGTGCGATATCCGGGGCCGCTGGAGGGCAGGGCTTTAAATGGTAATGGTAAGGTAGATGGAATGGACTTGAGAAATTCTTGGTTTTGCGTTAGTGATGACTTTAAGATTTTGATCTTATAAGCCAAGACAGTGGATTCTTGAAGGGTTCGATCAAGTCTTACCCCGTATATCTCCCCCTCATTAAGTAATTCATACCTAGCGGGCTTTAATGGACCGCCTTGAGGGCCGAGTTGGTGGGGGCCTCTCGAATTTAAATCGTGCGGTAATTGGTTTCGTGCGGCATCTAATTCATTGAGATTATGTTGCGCCTCTAATAGCCTCGCTTGCAATTCCAATAATTTAGATTCATATGCTGACTCTGAATTGGCGACAGTATTATTTTCTAGGGGAAATGCTCTCCTACTCACCCCATGTTTTGCAGAAGCAAAAAACAAGTAACCAGAAAAAATAATAGTCATAAATACAAGGCACCATAACCATAATTGTGTTGTTGAGATGTGCATATCTCTAATGCGACTATTTCTCCTGGTTATTATCAATATTCGCATAAAGTATCGTCCGGTTCATTGTTTATTGATCAAGCAATCAATGGATGCCAGAATTCATTTCTAAAATTGGTTGCATCACAGCCATAACGATCCCTAAAACCATTAGCCCCATTGTTAATATTAAGATGGGCTCTAAAAATCCGGTAAAAATTGCTGTTTTTTGTTCCGACTCTAGTTCGGCATTTTCTGCTCCGTACTTGAGCATATCCGCCAACTTGCCCGATGTCTCTCCTGAGCGAATCAGATGAATAAGGACGGGTGAAAACACTCCTTGACTACCTAAAGCTCTGGCTAAGCTAGAGCCTTCTCGCAAGCGTTCCTCGGTAGAGTCAATTGCCAAGCGTAATACATGGTTTCCTAGAGTATGACGAGCGCCACGAAGTGCGGAGAGGATTGGAACATTGGCTGAGACTAACATTGCCATCGTATTAGAGAAGCGCGCAGTTTCAAAACCCAGTATTAGTGGCCCTAATAGCGGTAAATTAAGCAATGCACGATCAACCTTTAAGCGCACATCTTCGCGCCTTAAGGCGCGCCGCCCATAATAAATTCCAATCAAAATTAGAATAACGAGAAGCCATGACCAATTTACTAAAAAATAAGATAAACCCAAAATAAAACGGGTTGAAAATGGTAAAGCTTGTTTTGTGCTTTGAAATACCCTGGCGATTTGTGGCACAACATAGGTCATTAAAAAGACCACTATCATGAAGGCAACACCAGTAAGCATCGCTGGATAAACTAATGCACTCAGTGCTTTTTGTTTTAAGGCCTGACGCTTTTCTAAAAACTCTGCAAGCTGTGTTAATACTTGACCCATGCGGCCCGACTGTTCTGCGGCTGCAACTACCCCTTGATAAAGGGTGTCAAATGAAAGTGGTTGAGTAGCAATTGCTTTTGATAGAGGGAGGCCTGCACGCAGCTCAGATACTACGGCTTGTAATATGTGCTTGGTATGCGATTTATTGGTTTCATCAGCCAATACCGAAAGTGTTTCATCAATTTGTACACCAGAGCGCACTAGCAATGCAACTTGTTTGGTTATTACCGCCAACTCATTCTTGCCTAAGGGCTTTTCATCTGAAAACCAACGATTCCAAAATCTTTGCTTACTCCAATCAAGCTCTAACTCAATCTTCATGGGTATTAACTGCTTGCTCATAAGTGCTTGGCGTACGGCGCACACATTCTCGCCTTCCACACTTCCGCGCTCACTTTTGCCTGTATAAGTTAAAGCCTCAAATCGGTAGCGTGGCATCTTATTCTATAGCCCTATTAGTCAAGCTCACCCGAGCCAGTTACACGCAATAACTCCTCAAGAGTGGTCTTGCCATCGCTTACCCAGCGCTGACAATCATCGGATAATGTCCTCATTCCATTGGCTAAGGCCTGTTTGCGAATTTCACTCTCAGCACTATGGTTATGAATTAATTCTCGTAATTTTTCATTGGTTGCCATTAGTTCGTAAATGCCCGTTCTGCCACTATAGCCAGAATTGCTGCATGTATTACAGCCCGTCCCGCCGCAAGATGTACAGGTTAGGCGAACAAGTCTTTGTCCTAGCACCCCTAAGAGCGTGGAAGATAGTAAAAAGGGCTCTATACCCATATCTATTAATCGCGTGACCGCTGATGGCGCATCGTTAGTATGCAGGGTGGCTAGTACTAAATGTCCTGTTAGCGAGGCTTGAACAGCAATTTGTGCAGTTTCTAAATCACGTATTTCCCCAATCATCACAATGTCAGGGTCTTGACGGAGAATTGCTCGTAACGCCCTGGCAAAGCTCATGTCAATACGAGAGTTCACTTGAGTTTGGCCAATGCCATCTAGGCTGTATTCAATCGGGTCTTCTACCGTCATAATATTGTTTGTTTTGGCCCGAAGGCGCAGTAAGGCGCCATACAGTGTGGTAGTTTTCCCGCTACCAGTGGGCCCTGTTACAAGTACGATGCCATGTGGCTTATGAATTAATTGGTCAAATTGGGAGAAGGTATCTATCGCCATTCCCTGTGCTTGTAAATCCAGACGATCATAATTTTTTTCTAGCAGGCGCAAAACCACTCGCTCACCATGGGATGTTGGTAAGGTGGAAACTCGAACATCAATCCCTTTGCCTCCAACGCGCAGAGATATTCTGCCATCTTGAGGCATTCGCTTCTCAGCAATATCAAGCGCAGCCATAATTTTTATACGTGAAACTAATGCCGCATGCAAATCTCGACGCATGTCTACGATGTCGCGTAAATTTCCATCAACTCGAAATCGTACGATCGATTTACGTTCGAATGCCTCTAGGTGAATATCTGATGCACCATCACGACTTGCTTGTTTGAGTAGGCTATTAATCATGCGAATAACAGGGGCATCATCATTCATTTCTAATAAATCTTCAGAAATGGGCATGTCTTGCAATAGGCGAGACAGGTCAACAGCCTCCTCAACCTCATCTACAACCTGAGCTGCGTCGGAGCCGCCCTGTGAATATGCCTCATTGAGTATTTGCAAGACCTCCTGAGAGGGCTTTTCTATCCGGACTACTGGCCCAGTTATGCGACAGATTTCGTGCAGAACTGATAGATCGGTATCGGGGCTATGAATTAAATGAGGTAAGGCATCCTCTTGATCGCCGCTTTTACTTAAGAGAATGTGATTGGCTCGAGCATAAGCAAATGGTATTCGTAGCATTATTTATTGTGCAATATTAGGGGCGGCAGTGACTTCTTCAGTAGCCGAAGGCCTAACCTTGATGGCTGGCGGAATTCTTGTGCCTGCTTGATTTATGGGGTTGCTCGCAGGAACTAGTGGAGCCTCGAAAGTAGTAATCGAGGGCAATTCTTCTTTTGGTAATAGCATTGGCGCTTGCTTGAATTGCTTTTCTGCCCCCTGCATGAGACCTAGGCGATTGTTAGTAATGTCGGCGCTTTGATCTTTATCGCGCAAAATATATGGCCTAATGAACACAAGCAAGTTTGTCTTAGTGCGACTCTTAGAATCAGAGCGAAATAGTGCTCCAATAATTGGTATGCTGCTTAGGAAAGGTATGCCACTTGAGCCATCCGTGTAGTTGTCTTCAATGAGTCCCCCCAATACGATGATTTGGCCATCATCAACTAAAACGTTAGATTCTATGTTGCGTTTGTTTAGAATAATTCCAGACGCAAAATTCTGATTATATATAGAGGATACTTCCTGAAAGATTTGCATCTTTACCAGCCCATTTGCGGAAATCTGGGGGCGGACGCGTAACGTTAATCCTACATCTTGGCGTGAAATTGTTTGAAATGGTGTTACTGAGGTTGATGAGCCTGTCTGGGCGTATTGTCCCGTCACAATTGGTACATTTTGACCCACAACAATTCGAGCTTCTTCATTGTCCAATGTAATTAAATTTGGAGTGGATAAGATGTTCGTGCCTTGTGTTGTTGCTAAGGCGCTTAATAAGGCAGACATGCCATAAACCCCATTGAATTTAGTGAGTAGACCTAAATTCAAGCCTTGTGCTGGTGGAACTGAGCTGCTACTTGCGGAGCCTGGGTTCAAAATACTTGCGATACCAGCGCTTAAGTTAACAATATTTGATCCAGCTGTACCATCTGAATTTGTAAAGTTAGTACCACCAAAGGCAGCATTTTGATTGCCAGAACCAATTAAACCTTGCCACTGAATGCCAAGCTCTGCTGCATTTGTTGAGCTAACCTCAACTATCAAGGATTCAATATAGACTTGAGCGCGGCGGCGATCAAGTTGCTCGATGACTTGGCGCAAATTTCTATAAAGTGGTTCACTTGCAGTGATGATGATTGAATTGGTTGCTGGCTCAGCCTGGATGATGCCGCCAGTAGTTGGATTGCTGCTGCTAGTAAGAGCAGACGTTGCAGCATTCGCACCAGATGTTGCAGAATTTGTAGTCGATCCAGAATTAGTGCTGGCAGCGCTTATTTGAGGCGAATTATTGCCAGCTGCTTGAGCGGATAAAGTGTAGTCTGCTGCAACAATAGCTCTAAGTGTAATAGCTAGCTTGGTCGCCTCAGCATTTTTT
>CANCBK010000158.1 GCA_947374315.1 Burkholderiaceae bacterium
CGCTGCTTTTGCAGCATCTTCAATGCGGTTCCAGCCTTTATCAATTTGTGAGAAAGCGATACCAGGAACTCCAAACATGACGCCTTCAACTGCCGCAGCAACAGTACCGGAATACAGAGTATCTTCGCCCATGTTCTCGCCCTGATTAATTCCAGAAACTACAAGATCAGGCTTCTCATCCAAGAAACCGGTCATTGCAATATGTACACAGTCAGTTGGAGTGCCATTAATAAATAAGAATCCATCACGCTCACCTCCAGCAACCCGATGAATCGAGAGTGGTCTAGAAAGTGTTAATGAATTAGAGGCGCCACTGTGATTTTGCTCTGGGGCAATGACTGTTACACGACCCAATGGACGGATGGCATTGACCAGAGCCAAAAGACCTGGGGCTAGATATCCATCATCGTTAGAAATCAGGATATGAGGCTGTTTATTTTCTGACATATCAAATAAGTCCTGGATTGTGTTTACCTCGACCTCTGAGCCAAGCGTATAGCACTGGCAAAACCAATAAAGTTAAGATTGTGGTTGTCACCATGCCGCCAACAATGACTAAAGCCAAAGGTCTCTGGGCTTCAGAACCAATGGAGTGCGATAAAGCAGCAGGCAAGAGCCCAAGTCCAGCAAGCATCGCAGTCATCAACACGGGCCTGACACGCAATGCAGCTCCATCAACCATGGCGTCTTTCATGGCGCCGTGCTCTTCTGCAACGGTCTTATTGATATACGAAATCAAAATGACTCCATCTTGAATAGCGATACCGAATAAAGATAAGAATCCAAAGAGCGCAGAAATACTCAGAGTCTCGCCACCGAGATGCAAGGCAATGATGCCGCCAATAGCGGCAAATGGCACATTAATCAAAACGATCACAGCATCACGAATATTTCCCAATGCAGCAACCAACAACAAGAAGATTGCGAGCAAAGTCAGCGGAATAATGACCATCAACTTTTGCTGAGCGGCCTTCATTTGATTAAATTGACCATCCCAAGAAATCGTATAGTTGGTTGGCAACGCTACATTGTTCTCGACCAGGTACTTGGCATCCTCTACGGCACCGCCCAAATCTCTACCGCGTACACTAAAGATTACAGCGATATAGCGCTTGCCAGCCTCTCGGTAAATGAAGAAAGGTCCATCTGTTAAGCGCACATTGGCTACCATTGAGAGTGGTATCTTTTGACCATTGGGTGCATCAATCAGTAAGCGCGCAACATCAGGAATATCGTTACGGCTAGCCTCATTTAGGCGAACGGCAATACCAAAAGTTTTCTCATCTTCAAGAAAGTTCGATACAGATGCCCCACCAATTGCATTAGCTACAACCGTTTGAATATCGCTGACATTAACGCCGTAGCGTGCAGCCTGCTCTCGATCGATCTGGATATTTAAGGTAGGCTGACCCAACTCTTTCAGGATATTTTCATCCTCAATACCACGCACTTTTTTAAGTTCAGCAACAACCTCATGTGCCTTTTGGTTTAGAACATCTAGATCAGAGCCATAAATTTTGACTGAGTTTTCACCCTTAACCCCCGAAAGCGCTTCGTTGACGTTATCTTGAATATATTGAGAGAAGCTAAAGTTAGCGCCCGGGATCTTGTTTAATTCTGCCTGCAAATGCTGAAGCAATAAATGCTTGCTTGAGCCTTTAGGCATTTCGTCTGGTGACTTAAGGTACAGGCCATATTCCTGATTAAACACCCCCGTTGAATCGGTTCCATCATCTGGGCGACCAATCTGCACAGCCACCTTTTCAATCTCAGGCTGTTTTATAAAGATCTCGCGTAGCTGATTTGCCACTTTGATTGAGTAATCCAAGTCAACTGTATTTGGCAAGGTGACACGCAACCAAATATTATTTTCTTCAAGCGTTGGTAAGAATGCGGTCCCCAAACGGGTCGCACTTAACAAGGTAACGCCCAAGATAAATATGGATACAGCGATAACATGACGCGGATGATCCATCCATTTGCGCAACAAAGGCTTGTAACGCTCTAACATCCAAGTGATGAACTTAGGCGGAGCATGGTGGAACTTATCGCCGAACACGAGAGAGATCGCCGCTGGCAAGAAGGTAAGACTCAAAACAATTGAGGCTATTAAAGCAAAGCCCATGGTAAATGCCATTGGCTTAAAGATGATGCCCTCAACACCGCCCATTAAAAAAAGCGGCGAATAAGCAACAATGATGATGCTGGTTGAATACACCATCGCACGCTGCACTTCACTGGTTGCCAAAATAATGCTCTGTTTGAGACGATTGCCACCCTCCTCCAGGTGCCGCATCACGTTCTCAGTAATGATGACGGCAGCATCGACAATCACGCCGAAGTCGATAGCACCTAAAGAAATTAAATTTGCAGGAACATTAAACAGATACATTTGGATAAACGAAAAGCACAGCGCCAAAGGGATAACTGCAGCAACAACGGCAGCGGCACGTAGATTACCTAAAAAGAGGTAGAGCAATGCCAATACCATCGTGATGCCGAAGAACATCGTGTGTTTAACGGTTCCAACAGTAATATCCAGTAACACCTGACGGTCATAAAAAGGCTTGACCTCAATACCAGGCGGCAAAATATGACTATTGATGTTGGCCACCTTATCCCGAACACGAGCTAAGACCTCAGATGCGTTCTCACCGCGACGCAAATAAACGATGCCCTCTACTGAATCCGGATTGTCATTGAACTGAAATAGACCTAATCGTGGGGCGTTACCAATTTCAACTGTAGCAACATCCCCAATCCGGACGGGCACGCCTTTGTTTACAGCCAAAACAACTTGTTTAATATCTTCGATATTGCGCAATAAGCCAACACCACGCACAACGAACTGTTGCTCACCACTTGGGAGAACGCCGCCGCCAGTATTGTCGTTAGCCTTCGATAAGGCCTCAATCAGCTGTGGAACCGTTACACCTTTTGACTGAAGACTTTCAGGGCTAACAATGACTTGGTACTGCCGAACCTTGCCGCCGAAAGATGAAACGTCAGCAACTCCAGGAGTCTGCTTTAGCTCCTTGTAGATCTCATAATTCTGTAAGGTTTTTAAACGTGTTGGCGATGCATAGTCAGACTTCACCTGATAACGCAAAATTTCTCCGGTAGCATCTGAATCAGGACTAACACTAGAGTTGACACCGGGAGGAAAAGCGACATTACTTAAGTTGCTAATAAAAGTTTGTCGCGCCTTAAAGGGATCAGCGTTGTCATTAAATTTCAGAGTAACAACAGAGAGCCCAAAAAGAGACACAGAACGAAATGCCTTTACCCCAGGAATTCCGGCAAGGGCATTCTCAACTGGAATTGTGACCTGCTGCTCAACCTCGGTTGTACTGCGACCAGGCCATTGGGAAATCGCCTGAATAGTCAGAGGCGCGACGCCGGGGTAAGGCTGGATTGGCAACTCCTTGAGACTGAAGGCGCCTAGACAAAGCAATACGCCAGAAGCGATCAAGATGACGACGCGCTTTTCTAAAACTCCCCGAATAAATGAGGTTACTAAACTCACTTATTCCTCCTGCTTGGCGAAACGGTCATTCAACAAGACAGCGCCATCAGTTAACACTTGCATCCCGGGCTCAAGACCCTCGGTAACGGCAAAACGCTTACCATCCAAGTCATAACCTTTAACTACAAATCTGCGGAAAGTATCAGGAGCAACTTTGATAATTGCGTAACGCATTTCACGAATACGCACGATTGCCGACTGGGGCACTACTACAGCCTCAGCATCACCAATTTTTAATCTAGCATTGACATACATATCCGGACGTAAGAAACCATCCGGATTCTCAACATCACAACGTATCAATAAGGCATGTGTTTCAGGATCGATTACTGGAGCGATGTAATTCGCAGTAGCAATAAATTCTTTATCAGGATAGGACTGGGAACGCAAGATCATCGTTTGCCCCTTTTGAATCTTCCGAATATCTTGTTCGTAGATGCTACCCAGAAACCAAAGCTCCTTAGGATTTGCCAAGGTAACCAATACATCACCAGCATTGACAATCGAACCCGGCTCAACAGAGCGCTTAACCACAATACCCTCCAATGGAGAACGCATCACGAGATTAGACTGAGTCTTCCCGGTCTTTTCTAAGGACTTAATTTCGCCCTCTCCAGCACCTAGGTTACGCATGCGATTGGCAGCAGCCTGCTGGGTAATGCGGGCATCACCCAATAAATCGCTCATTGTTTTATTTTCTTCGAGGACTTTGGCCATCTTGGAAGACAGCAAATACTCCTGCTGAGCGGAAATAAATTCTGGGCTGTATAGCTCTACGACAGGAGAGCCTGAATTGACATCAGCTCCATCAAACGCATAGATACGCTCCACCCTGCCTGGAGCTCTAGCAGAGAGCACCTTTGATTTCTCGGCATTAAACGCCAAACGACCCGGAACATTCAACTCAACCGGAACCGGAACCTTGACTGCAGTTTGGAAAATATACACGTCGGGGTTTAGCTCAACACCTTGTAAACGCAATTCCATTGCGCCTGTCTTTTCAATCTTCAGACTCTTATCGCTCTTCTCCAGTTTCACTGGACGATTTACATTAACCGCTAGGCCGATAACGATACCCAGCATCAGAATAGAGGTGCAGATGGTAACTAAGCGAATGCGTGCACGGGTAGCAGCCGAAAGTGCCCAGTAAGATTTACGAATCTCTTGCTCTTTGACAATAGCGCGATGGAGCAACCCACTCCAGAGCCGCTCTAGTGTCTCGAGTACGGACTTTAAGAAAGAAAGAATTTTGTCTTTCAACACTGCTCCTTAAAAAGGTTCTTTGCCAGATGTCACTAGCAACACTGCTTGCGCTTGGAGGAGATTGCTCTCAGCTTGCGCCAATTGAACTTCGAGATTGCGTAATTGGGTTTGCGCTGTCAGCAAATCGTTAAATCCCTGACCATTATTGGAGTACTGAGTGAGGCCAACCTTATAAGCAGCATCCGCTTGGGGAACTTGGCGCTCTTTGAGAAATTGCGTTTGATTCTTTGCTTGCTCATACGCAGCATAGGCACCATTCACCGCCAGCACAATCTGTTGACGGTTGGAGATATTGCCCGCTTCGGCTGCAGCTTGATTGCGCTGTGCCTGCTCTACCCCGTATTTCTCCTTCGTGAAGAAATACAAGGGAATGATTAAATCCAACTCAAACTGATAGAACATCGCGCCGTTATTGGCCGAGAATGGGCCGCGCGGAGTAAATGAGGAGCCAATCACTTGGAAGTCTGGCAAATATGCCTTCTTCGCCAAATCCACGCCTTTACGTGCTGCCTCTAACTGCAATGCTGAACTCTTTAGTGAAGGATGACTAGTTTCAGCGTAGTCTTCTAACTCAATTAAGGTTGGCACACTATTCATTGCGCGGCGAACATCTCCACGCAGTACAAGCTTTTCTCTAGAGTGGCGACCGACCAAAGTGTTGATGTTATTGAGAGCAACCGATAGTTGGCGCTCCACATTAAATTGATCTGCTTGAGCTGCACTTTGTGCCACTTGCGCATTGAGATATTCAACATAAGCAGCCGCATTATTGGAGTAACGCGCCTTAGCGACGTTCTTAATCATCTCCAAACGCATTACAGATTCTTTTAAGACTTGCAATTGCTTTTGCGATGCCAGCGCACCGTAATACAGAGTCGAAAGCTGTGCGCCTAACTG
>CANCBK010000159.1 GCA_947374315.1 Burkholderiaceae bacterium
CTCATCCCCTCTTCAGAGCGCGTGAGAAGAAGCGCTTCAAGATTGAGGGAGCGACGCAAGTCTTGCGCCCTCTTGCTAAGGTCTTCCTCACTAGTCCACTGGCCAACCACTTGGCGCAATTCGCTTCGGTTCGGAGTTAGCACAGTCGCACCACGATATTTGGCGTAATCATCACCTTTGGGGTCAACCAATATCATCTTCTTTTGCGCACGCGCCTGCTCGATCATTAAAGCAACTGGACCTAAAGCGCCTTTGCCATAGTCTGACAAGATCACGACATCGGCATCGCCTATGAGCTTTTCATAACGCTCTAACTTATGCGCCAATGCTATTTCACTTGGAGTCTCTTCAAAATCCAAACGAATCAACTGTTGTTGTCTGGCAATGACCCGTAATTTCACAGTAGTAGGTACTTTTGCATCCACCTCAAGCTGGCTATCAACGCCGCTAGATTTAAGCAGGTCAGACACACGTCGCCCCGCCTCGTCATCACCAATCACACCTAAAATAGTCGTCTTTGCACCAAGTGCGGCTATGTTTCGAGCCACATTAGCAGCTCCGCCTAAACGCTCATCAATCTTACCTACCTGAACTACAGGCACAGGCGCCTCAGGAGAAATCCGGTGTGTATCGCCGAACCAATAGCGATCCAGCATGACATCACCCACTACCAATAAGCGGGTTTTAGAAAATTGTTCTCGGTTGGCTTTTTCCACGATGTGACTAATCTCTCTAATGGATGATTTTTACTTGTTTTTAATTATGACGACCAATACCTTGGTACTCAATGCCTAATTCTTGCATAGCTTGCGGCTCATATAAGTTGCGACCATCAAAGATGACGGGGGTCTTGAGCTTGGCTTTGAGAAGCTCAAAATCAGGACTCCGGAAGGCTTTCCATTCAGTTACGATAACCAAGGCATCGCAGCCATCTACTGCCACTAGAGGGTCTTCAACTAGGGAGACTTTTTTCAATGCCTCCGGGTTG
Organism: Burkholderiaceae bacterium; assembly: GCA_947374315.1. The sequence continues at coordinate 989 of CANCBK010000159.1, forward strand.
TTTTTGAAGTCCAAATCCAAGCAATGCTTAGCTTCAGGCATCGCTACCGGGTCATAGGCTACTACCTGCGCTCCACGCTTGACCAACTCTCCAATAATGACTCGGCTTGGCGCTTCGCGCATATCGTCAGTGTTAGGCTTAAATGCCAAACCCCATAAGGCAAACTTCTTGCCTGACAGATCCCTACCAAAGCGTTTTTCAATCTTTTCAACAAGAATATATTTTTGGGCCTCATTGACCGCCTCAACCGCATCGAGAATCTTGAGATCACGCCCATACTCAATCGCAGTCTTAGATAAGGCGGAGACATCCTTCGGAAAGCAGGAGCCACCATAACCGGTGCCTGAGTACAAAAATCCATAACCAATACGCGAGTCTGAACCAATCCCTTGGCGGACAGCTTCAATATCAGCGCCTACCAAGTCGGCTAGATTGGCTAACTCATTCATAAAGGAGATGCGGGTAGCTAACATCGCATTAGCGGCGTACTTAGTCAGCTCAGCGCTTTTAACATCCATGTAATAGGTGCGTTCATGGTGGCGATTAAATGGGGCATAGAGCTTGCGCATTTGCTCTTTAGCCCGCAATCCAGCCGGCGTACTTTGCGTGCCGATCACAATCCGGTCTGGGCGCATAAAGTCCTCTACTGCAGCGCCTTCTTTAAGGAACTCAGGATTAGAGACAACTGAGCAGAGTTCTGGAGAGAGCCCTCTTTTAGTCAACTCTTCACTAATGGCCAATCCGACCTTATCTGCCGTTCCTACTGGAACAGTGGACTTATCCACGATCACTTTGGGCGTGGTCATGTAGCGGCCAATATTGCGAGCCGCCGCTACAACATACTGAAGATCAGCAGAACCATCTTCATCCGGCGGAGTACCAACAGCGATAAATTGAATATCGCCATGGGCAACCGAAGCGGCAATATCAGTAGAGAACTGCAGGCGACCAGCTGCACGGTTGCGCTCAATCATCTCCTTGAGACCTGGCTCGTAAATGGGTACACCACCAGAGTTCAAAATTTCAATCTTTTTGGGATCGACGTCTACACAAAAGACGTTATTACCCTGCTCCGCCAGGCAAGCGCCTGTAACTAGACCAACGTAACCGCTACCGATGATGGTGACTTTCAAAATATCTCCAAATAATTCAGTTTGTATTTCTCAAGATTACATAGAAGGGCCGCTAGGAACAGCACCCTCACTACGTCTTGGGGAGTAAGCCTCCCAATGATTACAGCCAGGACATTGCCAATAGAAACGTCTGGCACGGAAACCGCAATTGCCACAGGTGTAGCGAGCTAAGCTAGTCGTGCGCTGCTTCAGCAAGCTTAACGTGGCTTGCAAATCAGAAATTCGCTCTGGAGTGCCATTGCTCTCAGCCAGAACCAAACGCGTCTCAGCCAATTTTGATAAGGCGCTTAGGCTTGGTGAATGTTGCATTACGTCAACTAACATTATTTCAGCAGCTTGAGCGCCCCGAATTTTAGTCATATGTTTTTGCACAATATCGAGCAACTCACCAGAGGCCTGAGTTTTTAATAGCTCACACAGGGCACTCAAGCCCACATCCGCTTTATCAAGCGCTGTATGTGCAGCCATCCAACGATCTGCAAGTAGATGCATATAGGCAGGATGAGTTTTGGCAACTACGCCCCACACTTCGATTGCTTGGGCGGGACGGTCCATTGCAATTGAGTAATCACCCTGCAAAATTAAGGCGCGTGCATGATGGGGAACGGCTTGTAATGCCAATTGAATAGATTGCTCTACTTCAGGTAAATCTTTGCGACGGAGTGCCTCCTGAGCTAACTCACAATAGAACTGAGCAATCTCGGTGTGGTGCGTTTTACCCTGCAAGCCCTCTAACTCACTCGCAGCAATAATGGCTTTTTTCCAATCTCGCTCAATTTGATACATCTCCAGCAGACTCTCTTTAGCGGGCGCCGCAAACTTTCCTTCGCCCACCCGATTGAGGGAGGCTTCAGCACGGTCTAGCAAGCCTGCACGCAGAAAATCACGGCCCAACTCATAGGCAGCATGGTCGCGATCGCGAGGCTTTAGGTCATCCCGATTGGCTAAGTGTTGATGCACTCTAATAGCGCGCTCGGTTTCACCACGACGACGAAATAGGCTACCCAAAGAAAAATGTAATTCAATCGTCTCGGGATCAAGCTGAGCGATCTTGACCAAGGTTTCAATTGCCTGATCTGGTTGTTCATTTAGTAAAAGACTTAAGCCCTTGAATGTAGAGCGTTGCTGACGCATACGCTCAAGCTCATCCATGCGATTCTCAAGACGCAAATCCCAACGCGAGGCTAGCCAACCAATACCAAACATGACTGGTAATAACAGTAGCCAGGAAGTTGCGATCTGAATCATGTGGTGCAGAACTTAAATAAAAAAATGGTCCGAATGGACCACTGGATATGCGCTATGTGACTAGGCACCAGAACCCTCTTTAGGGCTCACTTGCTTTAAGGGCTTGTAATCAACGCGCTCACGTAATTCTTTACCGGGCTTGAAATGCGGGACCCGCTTTTCCGGGATCAATACTTTCTCGCCAGACTTTGGATTACGGCCAGTACGCGCAGGACGATGATGCAAAACAAAGCTGCCAACGCCACGCAACTCAATCCGCTTGCCTTCGGCTAAAGCGTGAGTCATGGTGTCTAGCAATGTTTTTACTGCTAGCTCCACATCTCTAGGTAGCAGCTGGGGAAATTGCTCCGCCAAGCTCTCCACTAGTTCGGAGCGAGTAATCGCTTGTAGATCTTGATCTGACATGTCTATCAATAAAAAACCGCCGCTCTCCTAATGGAAAGCGGCGATATTGATTTAGCCTTGATTATCCAACTTTGCTTTCAACAAAGCACCCAAGTTGGTTGTGCCAGACTGCGCATCACCTTGGAGCTTGCTCATAGCATCTTGTTGGTCAGAGCTGTCTTTAGCTTTGATTGAAAGATTGATTACACGTGACTTACGATCAATATTAATGATCATTGCCGTTACGCTATCGCCCTCTTTCAATACATTACGTGCATCTTCAACGCGATCTGTTGAGATCTCAGAAGCACGTAAGTAAGCTTCAACTTCATCAGCCAAGTGAATGGTTGCGCCCTTAGCATCAACAGCCTTCACAGTACCAGTTACAAGGCTACCCTTGTCGCTTACGGATGTGTAGTTATTGAATGGGTCGCCAGACAATTGCTTGATACCGAGAGAGATACGCTCTTTCTCAACATCAATAGCCAATACAGTTGCTTCAACTTCATCGCCTTTTTTGTATTTCTTAACAGCTTCTTCTCCTGGCTCATTCCATGAAAGGTCTGAGAGGTGAACTAAACCATCGATACCGCCAGGCAAGCCAATGAACACGCCAAAGTCAGTGATTGACTTGATTGCGCCAGTCAGCTTGTCGCCTTTTTGTTGGCCACGTGAGAACTCTTCCCATGGATTTGCTTTGCACTGCTTGATGCCCAAGCTGATACGACGCTTGTCTTCATCAATGTCCAGAACCATCACTTCAACTTCGGTTCCTAATGCAGTAGCCTTGCTTGGGGCAACGTTCTTATTAGTCCAGTCCATTTCGGAAACGTGTACTAAACCTTCGATACCGCTCTCGATTTCAACGAAAGCGCCGTAGTCAGTCAAGTTGGTTACCTTGCCGAATAAACGGGTGTTTGGTGGGTAACGACGAGCGATACCAACCCATGGATCATCACCAAGTTGTTTCACGCCGAGTGAAACACGGTTTTTCTCTTGATCGAACTTCAAAATCTTAGCGGTAACTTCTTGACCAACAGTCAACATCTCGCTTGGGTGACGCACACGACGCCAAGCCAAATCGGTAATGTGCAAGAGGCCATCGATACCACCGAGGTCCACGAACGCGCCGTAATCGGTGATGTTTTTAACGATACCTTGAACAACGCTACCTTCTTTGAGGTTAGACATCAACTTAGCGCGCTCTTCACCTTGGCTGGCTTCAACAACCGCACGACGTGACAACACTACGTTGTTACGCTTACGATCAAGCTTGATAACCTTGAATTCCATGGTCTTGCCCTCGTAAGGGCTGGTGTCTTTAATTGGACGTGTGTCAACGAGTGATCCAGGCAAGAATGCGCGGATACCGTTCACCATCACTGTCAAACCGCCTTTAACCTTACCGGTAACAGTACCAGTAACGATCTCAGCTTGCTCGAGAGCTTTCTCCAAGTTCATCCATGATGCCAAGCGTTTCGCTTTGTCACGGGAAAGGATTGTGTCGCCATAGCCGTTCTCAAGAGCGTCAATAGCAACAGAAACGAAATCGCCAGGAGCGACTTCAATCTCGCCAGCGTCGTTATGGAATTCTTCAACAGGAATAAACGCTTCAGACTTCAAGCCAGCGTTAACAACGACGAAGTTATGGTCGATGCGAAGGACTTCAGCCGAAATAACTTGGCCGGTCTTCATATTCGATCGGGTTAA
>CANCBK010000160.1 GCA_947374315.1 Burkholderiaceae bacterium
TATTGTGCTTTAGCGGTTACCCACCATAAAAAAAGTAAGATTTTGTATGTAAGTTCAGGCGCCGTATATGGTGAGCAGCCATATGACCTGAAATGTATCGATGAGGATTTTAATCCCGGGCCTATAGAGCTGATGCATGCCTCAAAGCGCAATTATGCTGCTGCCAAGAGGGATTCAGAGATGGCTATCAAGCAATTAGGGGATTATGGGTGCAAGGTCAGTATTGCCCGCTGTTTTGCCTTTGTTGGCAAGTATTTGCCACGAGATCAACATTTTGCAATTGGAAACTTTATTCAAAATGGAATTGATGGAAAAGCTATAAAAGTTAAAGCAGATAAACTTGTTTATCGTAGCTACATGCATTCAGATGATCTTGTAGAGTGGTTAATGACAATCCTGAATGAATCAAATATTGATTGCCCCATCTTTAATGTTGGCTCTGATGAGGAAATCTTAATAGATGATTTGGCAATTGAAATTGCGAAATATTGTGGGGTTGAGGTGGAGACTTGCAATGCAATAAGAAAACAAGTAGATAGATACATACCATGTACTGCAAAGGCGCAGAAAATACTCGGCTTAAAATGTAAATTATCAGCTACAGAGTCAATCCATAAAACTATTTCGGCAATAAAAAATGAAAAAACTAATTAGCATAGTTAGTGGTAGTTTTAATGAGGCTGAAAATATAGAAATTCTATATTCGAGAATAAAAGAAACAATTTATCCATTAAGGGATAAGTATGATTTTGAGATTATATTTATAGATAATGCAAGTCAAGATGGAACCCAGGATATTCTCAGGGCTATAGCAGCAAAAGATCAAGAAGTTAAAGTAATTTTAAATACTCGAAATTTTGGCCATATTAGATCCCCATATTGGGGGATTGTTCAATCAACTGGTGTAGCAACCATTTATTTAGCATCCGATCTGCAGGACCCGCCGGAAAAAATAAATGAGTTTATAGAAGAGTGGGAAAAAGGATGGCTAATTGTCTTGGCAACCAAAAAAACTAGTGAAACTAGCTATCTATTCCATAGAATAAGAAGATTATATTATGTATTGTTAAATAAAATTACAGACATAAATATAGTTAATGATTCAACTGGATTTGGTCTCTACGACCTGAAAGTAGTTGAGCAATTAAAAAAAATTAACGACCCATATCCGTTTTTAAGGGGAATAATAGCGGAGCTAGGTTATCCAGTGAAGGCTGTCGATTTTTTACAACCAAAAAGGCTAAGGGGGTTTAGTAAAAATAATCTTTACTCTCTATATGATATGGGTATGCTAGGTATTGTTAGCAACTCCTTAATTCCAATCAGAATTGCAACCCTCCTAGGATTTCTTACTGGTGGGGTAAGCCTATTGGTTGGAGTAATATACACGGGGTTGAAATTAGCATATTGGAATGAATTTAGATTGGGTATGGCACCGCTCATCATAGGCATATTTTTACTAATGGGTATCGTATTAATATTCTTAGGAATCATTGGTGAGTACATTGCAAATATACAAAGTTATGTAAAAAATCGACCCCTAGTGATAGAGCTTGATAGGATTAATTTCAAGTGAATAATATTAAGATATATAAGTCACTGATCTTATTATTAATAATGGCGGTAATGGCGGTATTAGCAGTAAATATATTTGATTTTTTTCTATTAAAAAATTTACATTTTTTTGATAATATAAACAATAGCCTATTTGATATCTATAGGCAAGAGAATCCACATAAAAAAATTCTAACACTATTAAAGTTTGGTGTTTGTATATTTTTATTTTTCATTACTATATATTTAATAAAATCAAAAAATTATAAAATATTATATGAATATTATGAGTATGATTTCAATAGAATAATTTATTCAGTCGGAATTATTGCATTCATTACATATATTTCAATATTTTCAGTCTTAATTTTTAATGATAAATATATATTAAATGATTTTATTCAGGTACCTCAAAGAACCATAATATCGATCGATGGGAAAAGTGTAGATGATATTCAGGTATTGAATAACAACTTTTTACCAATAAGAATAATTGATCATAGGGATAATAACGATAAGAATAAAAAAATAGACGGAAAAGATAAAAAATTATTCGAATTAAATAATTCAGTAGATCCCAGGATTGCAGATTTAAGGGGGTATTATTTTTATCACCATGCATATAACTATGGACCCATAGCACAAATTCATCTGCACGCACCAATTGATAGAATTGTAATGATATATGGCTATGTAGCGGCATTGGTTCAGCAAAAAGTACTGGGAATATTTGGTGAGGTTAATTTTCAAAATTACTTAAATTTATTCTATTTTGAATATATATTATATTATCTATTATATATTATATTGATACAATTAATATTCAAGGATGAACGTTTAACGTCGATTGCAGCAATTCTTTATACATCAACAATATTGCTTTTGGGTCTAGAGCTTATTAAGCTAGCGCCTGGATTTAATCCAATTAGGCATTTATTTGACATTATTATTTTTTATTTTGCATATAAGTATTTCAAGCATAAAATAGGCGTGTATTTATTATTGACGATTACTCTAACGCTATTTTCATTGGTTTGGAGTAAGGATTTTGGAATTTATATATGCGCTTCATTTTTTCTAACTCTAATATATTTTAATTTCAGCTCATCAAATGCAATAAAAAATAACGCGGTTAAATTTTTTATTATCGCATCTTATTTTATATTAGTTGCTGTCACATTGTTTTACCCTATGCCTGGATCAAATCCATCCTCAATTTATTTCCTTATAGGGCTGGGTGCGCCTGCAATGGAGAATAAACATTTAATCACTTGGTGCATGATATTTTTAGCTCCAATAGCATTAACCTTCCTTGTGAAGGTAGAAAATGAATACAAGTTTTTAACGGTTTTTGCTTGCTTTTATTCCTTATCAACATTCTCATATTTTATTTGGTACCCTAAAGCGCATCATATTACTGGTGTTGGGTCAATTTATATTTTCTGGATTTTATGTTTAGTTAATAATTTAATAGAAAAGAAAAAAATATTTATTACCTTGTCTTTACTGACTATAATTTTATTTATATATTCAATGACAATATATCTAAAGGGGGCACGATCATACGACAACAACTTTAAAAATCACATTATTTATAATTTTGATGTAAATGGTAATAAATTTAAGTCAATTGGAGATCCTTCGTATTATCAAAATTCTTTAGATATAATAAATAAGCACTCCAATGAAGAGCCGGACATACATATAATATCAAAATATGATTATATTTTATCAATACTGTCTGGTAAGTATTTAAATACTGGTTATATTGAAATATGGTCGAATTTAGTATCTGATCTTGAGGTTAATAAAATAGTTGATTTAATTGAAAGACAAAAACCAAAATATTTATATGTAGATGTCGATATTGTTAATTTTGCAAATGATTCAAGAGCTAACAAGGCTGAAGCTAGTCAGATTCTTAATCGCATGCGCGGAAATGGCGTGGGTCGGGATATTATTTATGAAGATTCACCGCTTATGCAAATATATAATAATATTAAGCTTCAATATTATATTTGTGAAAAGGGTTTGATGATAGATGTTTTATGCTTAAAAAAATAAATTTTAATTATATTAAATATATAATATCTGGTTTGTGGAATACTTTTTTTTCATATATTGTTTTTATTATCCTCTACAAATTTTCTGGGATCAGCAATTACTTTCTAGTTTTATGCATTAGTCAAGTGGTGGGAATTACCAATGCTTATTTAATATATAAATTATTTGTCTTCAAGACCAGGGGAAATTATATAAAAGAGTATCTTAGATTCTATCTTGTATATGGGTCAACCTTAATTTTAAATTTTATTCTAATCTATTTATTTGTTAGTATTTTAGGTATTTCACCTATATTGTCTCAAGGTGTTATCGCATTGTTTGTGGCTTTTATTGGCTTTATTGGCCATAACTTTTTCTCTTTTCAAAAGCGTCTTTAATGAATTTTCCATTCAATATTGTTATTACTGGGGCATCTAGTGGCGTTGGAAGGGCTTTGGCTCTGCACTATTCGCGTCCTGATGTGCATCTATGCTTAATTTCTAGGGGGCTTACTGCTAACTTATCAGACGTAAGTGATTTGTGTCGACAACTTGGTGCTACTACATATCTTTTTAATGCGGATGTTTCTAATGAGGTAGAAATGGATTCTGTAGCACATTCCTTTATTGCCTCTGTTGGCGCCGTTGATTTAGTTATTGCCAATGCTGGAATTAGGGAGGTTGAAGATGGAGGTAATCGGAACTCTACATTGCCTAGAAGGGTTATGGATGTAAATTTCTTTGGTGTGTTGAATACTGTGCGTCCATTTTTGCCTGCATTTAAGCATCATAAAAAGGGGCATATTGCAGTTATTTCGAGTATTGCAGCGTATCGTGGGATGCCTAATTCTGGTATTTATTCTGCCTCAAAGGCGGCTCTTAATGTGTGGTTTGAAAGCCTTAGACTCAGGAGCGCGGCTAGTAATATTAAAATTACTGTAATTTCACTAAGCTTTGTAAATACACCAATGACCTCAAAGCTCCCATTCTGGATGCCTGGATTAATGGAGCCGGAGGTCGCCGCCGCCAAAATTGCTAGAGCAATTGAACGTAATTGCAGAACAATCATCATCCCCTGGCAATCTAAGATCATATGGGGGATCCTAATAGTTATGCCAAATATCATTTTTGATAAATTTATTCTATTTGCAAAAAAGTTTGGCCCAAAAAGAAAGTAGACCAAAGTGAAATTTGAACATTACTCGAAAACATTCCTACATTTCCACACGACAGAAATTCCTCCTCTTGTAAAAATATATTTAAATCGTGGAATGAGCTTGGCTGATCTAGGTGCGGGGGATGGAGCTTTGTTGGTTGCCCTTGCCAATGCAGATCTTTTGGATTCCAGCGCCCAGATGGTTGCGGTTGATCTCTCGGAAGATAGATGTGAACGATTGAGGTCAAATACAGATTTTCAAGTAATTTGTTCCGATGTAACTTCTATTCCCGAGTTAAAAAATCAAAGCTTGGATTTTGTTATATGTACGCAGGTAATAGAGCATGTGGATGAAATTGCGTTATTAAAGGAAGTAAATAGAATACTCAAGCCAAATGGCACTTTGTATATAGCCTCATTAATTAAGAAGAAGTATGGGTGGTGGTATTACAAGACAAGAACTGGAGAGTGGGGTTTGGATCCCACTCATCTGAGGGAGTACAGATCCAAAGACCACTTTGAGTCAGTTATTCGGAGTGGCGGATTCG
>CANCBK010000161.1 GCA_947374315.1 Burkholderiaceae bacterium
GTTGTCGCGCTGGTGCAGGCCAATGCTGGGCTCGTCCAACACATACATCACGCCGGTCAGGCCCGAGCCAATTTGGCTGGCCAAACGAATGCGCTGCGCTTCGCCGCCCGACAGGGTGTCGGCACTGCGGTCGAGGCTGAGGTAGTTCAAACCCACGTCGTTCAAGAACTTCAAGCGTGAGGCAATTTCGCGCACCACTTTGTCGGCAATTTCCGCTTTTGCGCCTTGCAGTTTGAGCGTGTTGAAGTAACCAAAGCATTCGCCCAGCGTGGTGTGGCTGATGTCGAAAATGCCGCGCATTTGTTCGCCCTCGCCAATGCGCACGTTGCGCGCTTCGCGACGCAAGCGTGTGCCGCCGCACGATGTACAAGCACGCACGCCGCGGTAGCGCGACAGGTCTTCGCGCACCACGGTGGAGTCGGTCTCGCGGTAGCGACGTTCCATGTTGACCAAGATGCCTTCGAAGGGGTGCTTCTTGCTCAGCTTTTTGCCAGAGCCGTTTTCAAGGCTGTAGTTGAATTTGATTTCTTCTTCGCCCGAGCCATACAACAGCACTTGGCGTGTCTCGGGGCTCAGGTCTTCAAACGGCGTGTCGAGGTCAAACTTGTAGTGTTTGGCCAAGCTCTCCAGCATCGTGAAGTAATGCGCGTTGCGTCGGTCCCAGCCTTTGATGGCTCCACTGCCAAGGCTTAACGATGGAAACGCCACCACGCGTGCAGGGTCGAAATAGTCTTGGTGGCCCAAGCCGTCGCACGAGGGGCAAGCGCCCACGGGTGAGTTGAACGAGAACAAGCGGGGTTCGAGTTCGCTGATGGAATACGTGCACTGCGGGCAAGAAAACTTGGCGTTGAACGCGTGCTCCACACCCGTGTCCATCTCTAGCGCAATGGCGCGGCCTTCGGCCAAGCGCAGCGCAGCTTCAAAGCTCTCGGCCAAACGCTGGCGCAAGCCCGGTGGCGGTGCGGCCACGGCTATGTCGCCAATGCTGGGCGCGGCAACGGGTGCGGGGGCAGCTGGCGCTTCGTGGCGCACCTTGATGCGGTCTACCACCACGTCGATGTCGTGCTTCTCGGTTTTCTTCAGCTCGGGTAGCTCGTCGTATTCGTACACCTTGCCCTCGATACGAAAACGCACATAGCCCTGCGCTTGCAGCTGCGTGAAGAGCTCGCTGTACTCGCCCTTGCGGTTGCGCGCGATGGGAGCGAGCAGCATGAGCTTGGTGTCTTCGGGCAGCGCCATGACGGCGTCCACCATTTGCGACACGCTTTGCGCTTGCAGCGCCAAGTTGTGATCAGGGCAATAGGGCGTGCCCGCGCGGGCAAACAGCAAGCGTAGGTAGTCGTGAATCTCGGTCACCGTGCCCACGGTTGAGCGCGGGTTGTGGCTGGTGGCTTTTTGCTCAATGCTGATGGCGGGCGACAAGCCCTCAATCAGATCTACATCGGGCTTGTCCAAGCGGCCCAAAAACTGGCGGGCGTAGGCTGAGAGGCTTTCTACATAACGGCGCTGACCTTCGGCGTACAGCGTGTCAAACGCAAGGCTAGATTTGCCTGAACCTGACAAACCCGTGATGACCACCAACTGGTTACGCGGAATGTCGAGGTCGATGTTTTTCAGGTTGTGCGTGCGCGCCCCGCGAATGCTGATGTTTCGCATGGCAGAAGGGTGGTTCAGGGCAAGGCCAAGGTAGGCGCCGTCATCGGTGGGTTTGTTCACGGGGCAGTCAAATTAAGGGCAACCCGCCATGATAGTGGCGGCGGCGATTAGTCACATCTGAAATTGATTGAGCGGTTTGGGGCGAGTGTCTTGAGTGGCCCATGTAATTAAAAGTTAGCACTAAAGGATCTAATTTAAGCGCCCAAGGCTATAGTTGAGAAGAAAACTTGGAGAAACTCGTGATCACGCTTTACACCTTCGGGCCAGCATTCGGCCAACCAGCCCCCAGCCCCTTCGTGATGAAGGCAATGGCGTTGCTCAAACTATCAGGCCAGCCCTACACCACAGACGTGTTTGCAGGTGGCCCCAATCTTGGCCCTAAAGGCAAGCGCCCGTTCATCGTGGACGAGGGTGTGACGGTGGCTGACTCAACCCTGATTCGCTTTCACCTTGAGCAAAAGTACGGGCTTGATTTCGACGCGCACCTCACCCCGCAGCAAAAGGCCGTGACGTGGGCGGTGGAGAAGATGTGTGAAGAGCATTTGTATTTCGCTGCCGTGTATTTCCGCTGGATGGTGGATGAAAACTTCCACAAAGGCCCGGCCACTTTCTTTAACAAAGTGCCTGCGCTGATTCGACCGCTGGTCCGTGTGGTGATGCGGAGCAAGTCGCGCAAGATGTTGCATGCCCAAGGCATGGGCCGGCACACCGAAGCCGAAATCGCGCAGTTGGCTTGCCGCGACATTGATGCATTGGCGCAGGTGCTGGGGGATGCCGATTGGTTTGGCGGTGCATCGCCTTGCGCTGCAGATACCAGTGCGGGCGCGTTTGTTGTGGCGTGCCTGTGCGAGCTTTTTGATACGCCGCTGTTGGCGCGGGCCAAGTCACACCAGAATCTTGTGGCTTATGCCCGGCGCGTGCAAAGCCGTTTCTTCGTCTGAGTTGAGCGCGCGCTGAAGATCCCGCCTTGCCAAATGCGGGACAATGGCGGGCTGTGACGATCAACCTGACTCCCGACCCCACGCTAGACGATAGCCCCACCATGACGCGCACCGAGCTGCGCGCCAGTGGTTCGCTTGCGTCCATCTTTGCCTTGCGCATGTTGGGCTTGTTTTTGGTGTTGCCTGTGTTTGCGCTGGAAGCACGCAAGTACCCAGGCGGGGACGACCCCGCGCTGATTGGCCTGGCCATGGGCATCTACGGCCTCACGCAAGGCCTGTTGCAAATCCCGTTTGGCATGGCGTCTGACCGTTTGGGCCGCAAGCGGGTGATTATTTTTGGTTTGCTGATTTTTGCTTTGGGCAGCTTGGTGGCTGGCAGTGCCGACACTTTGATGGGCGTGCTGGCTGGCCGTGCGTTGCAAGGCGCGGGCGCGGTGTCTGCCGCTGTCACGGCTTTGTTGGCCGACCTGACCCGCGATGTGGTGCGTACCAAAGCCATGGCCTTGGTGGGCGCCAGCATTGGGCTGATGTTTGCCTTGTCGCTGGTGGTGTCGCCCGTGATTGCGGCGCACATTGGTTTGTCTGGCTTGTTTGTGTTGACGGCAGTGCTGGCGCTGTTGGGCACGGCCGTGGTGGTGTGGGGTGTACCTGCTGAGCCTGAGGCGCACAAAGACGCGGCCCGTGGTGGCCTACGTCAGGTGCTGTCTAGTCCTGCATTGCTCCGCCTGAACATTGGCGTGTTTGTGTTGCACGCAGTGCAGCTGGCCATGTGGGTGGCTATTCCTGCGTTCTTGGTGCAAGCCGGTTTGGGCAAGGATGACCATTGGCAAATTTACTTGCCCGCTGTGCTGGGCTCGTTCGTGTTGATGGGCGGCGTGTTTCCGCTGGAGCGCCGTGGCTATTTGCGTGCGGTGTTTTTAAGCGCCATAGCTTTGATCGCTTTGGTGCAAGTGGCGCTGTTGTGGGTGTCGTCTGGCGCGCCCAGCGTGACGTGCTTGGCTTGGTTGTTGTTTGCATTTTTTTGTGGCTTCAACGTGTTGGAAGCCACGCAGCCCAGTTTGGTGTCGCGCATTGCGCCCGCCTCGTCGCGTGGCGCGGCCATGGGTGTGTACAACACGCTGCAATCGTTGGGCTTTTTTGCGGGTGGCGTGATGGGCGGTCAGCTTGTCAAAAGCTACGGCACACAAGGCCTGTTTTTAACTTGCGCGGCACTCATGGTGCTGTGGCTGGTGGTAGCTTGGCCCATGGTCGCGCCCAAGCGCCCAGCCCATTCCGCAAAGACCGCATAATTAGCCCCTATCTGGAGGAATTTACCCATGGCATCCGTTAACAAAGTCATCCTCGTCGGCAACTGCGGCCGCGACCCCGAAGTGCGCTACCTGCCCAGCGGCCAAGCCGTGGCCAACGTGAGCGTTGCCACATCAAGCCGCCGCAAAGACAAAAACAGCGGCGAGATGATTGAAGACACACAGTGGCATCGCGTCACGTTCTATGACCGCTTGGCCGAAATCGCTGGCGAATACGTCAAAAAAGGCCGCCCCATTTACGTGGAAGGCCGCTTGAAATACGGCGTGTACACCGACAAAACCAC
>CANCBK010000162.1 GCA_947374315.1 Burkholderiaceae bacterium
TTTACTGAATAGCCCAGAACCGCAAGAACGGCTGCCAATACTGAGAGGGAGAACTCCCATTGGAAGAAGGCAAAGAAGCCCAGGATGATGACAACGTCATGTAAATTCGCAATGATGCCGGCAAGCGCAAACTTCCACTCAAAGCGGAAGGATAGATACACCACGATGCCAATGATTACAAAGATGAGTGCTTTTAAGCCGTCAATGGCCAACTCTTGACCCACCTGTGGACCAACAAACTCAACACGTTGCAATTTCACGCCAGTCGTTGCTGGTTCAAGCGCTTGCATTACTGCCGTGCTCTGATCAGCAGAAGAAATCAATTTACCTTCAGCATCTTTTTGCAATGGTAGGCGAATCATGACATCGCGTGAGCTACCAAAGTTCTGAATCTGAGTATCTGCATAGCCCAACTTATCAACCTTGGAGCGAATAGAGTCCAATGGTGCAGTTTGTGGATAACTGACTTCCATCACCGTTCCACCAGTAAATTCAATGGAGAGATGCAGACCGTTATGCCAGAGGAAGAAGACTGCAGCTAAAAAAGTAATTAAAGAGATCGCATTGAGCACCAATGCATGGCGCATAAAGGGAATATCTTTTTTGATTCGGAAAAATTCCATGGCTTATTTCTCCTGTGGACGCCAAACTTGGCCGATAGCGAGTTTCTGAACTTTTTTACCTCTGCCGTACCAGAGGTTAACCAGGCCACGTGAGAAAAAGACTGCTGAAAACATTGAAGTCAAAATGCCAAGGCAATGCACTACCGCGAAGCCTTTGATTGGGCCGGAGCCAAATGCGAGTAATGCAAGACCAGCAATTAAGGTGGTGACGTTTGAATCTAAGATGGTTGCCCAAGCTTTATCAAAGCCAACAGCGATCGCCGTTTGTGGGGCGGCGCCATTGCGCAGCTCCTCACGAATACGTTCATTAATCAAGACGTTGGAGTCAATGGCCATACCTAGTGCCAAGGCCATCGCAGCGATACCTGGCAGGGTTAAGGTGGCCTGCAACATCGACAATACAGAAATCAAGAGAAGCAAGTTCACAGCCAGAGCTACTACTGAGAAGGTGCCAAACAAGAGGTAGTAGGCAATCATGAAGACGGAGATGGCTGCAAAACCAATGATGAGGGATTTGAAACCCTTTTCAATATTTTCTGCACCAAGGCTTGGTCCAATTGTGCGCTCTTCAATGATTTCCATTGGAGCTGCTAATGAGCCTGCGCGTAACAGCAGCGCTAAGTCGTTTGCACTTTCAGTAGTTGGTTGGCCGGTAATCTGAAACTTAGAGCCAAACTCACCTTGAATCGTAGCAATCGTGAGAACCTCACCTTTGCCTTTTTCAAACAAGATCATGCCCATCGGTTTGCCGATGTTTTCTCGGGTGACTTCCTGCATCACACGACCACCAGCCGCATCTAAAGAAATATTGACGGCAGGGCGTTGGTTTTGATCAAAGCCAGCACTCGCATCAGTAATGCGATCACCACTGAAGATGACGGATTTTTTGAATACACCTTGGCGAGTTTCGCCAAAGCGGAAAACATCCATGCCTGGAGGTGGAGTCTCACCAATAGCAATCGTGGAAACGATTGGGTCAGCTAGTCTAGATTCAAGAGTTGCAGTACGACCGATGATGTCCTTAGCACGCGCAGTATCTTGCACGCCTGGCAACTGAACAACAATACGTTCTGCACCTTGTTGCTGAATCACTGGCTCTTTAACAGCCAATTCATTCACGCGCTTATTGAGCGTGACAATATTTTGCTTTACTGCATTGTCTTGAATTTCTTTCAAGGCAGTAGGTTTAAATTCACCGACCAACTTAGGAGACAAGCCGGTAGGTTTAATTTGCCAAATAAGTTCAGGCTGGCTAGTCATTAAAACAGAGCGTGCCTTTTCTGCATCTTCAATGCTGCCGAAAGTCAAAGTGATGGAGTCCGAACCACGCTCAATACCTTGCTGACGAATCGATTTGTCGCGCAACTGGCTACGAATATCGGTTGCCAAAGAAGTCACCTTCTTTTGAACTGCACCCTTCATGTCTACTTGTAGCAAGAAGTAAACGCCGCCACGTAAATCAAGACCAAGTGGCATTGGTAATGCATTGAGTGCATTTAACCAACTCGGTGTGTTCGAGAGCAGATTTAATGCAACTGTGAAATTAGGTTCGTTTTGATCGATATTCAATTTTTGTTGCAGCAAGTCGCGTGCACGTAATTGGATATCAGTATTGTTAAATCGAATTTTGATTGAACCTACATTGCCTGCAGATTCAAAGAAGATGCCAGTGTTGCTAATGTTGTCATCAGTCAGAATCTTTTCGACTCGAGACTGTGTCGCCAAATCAACCTTGATGGTTGGCTTGGCGGACGAGACTTGAACCGCTGGAGCCTCTCCGTAGAAGTTAGGCAATGAATATAGTCCTCCGATTAATAAAGCAAATAGGATGACTATGTATTTCCAGAGAGGGTAGCGATTCATATTGAGATACTTTTAAACAAACGTATTAAGCGGACTTCAGTGAGCCTTTTGGCAATACTGTTGTGATGGCGCCTTTTTGCATCTGCACTTCGGTGCCAGCAGCAATTTCAACAGTCACTGCTTGATCTTTCAATGCAGTCACTTTGCCGATGATGCCGCCAACAGTCACTACTTCGTCGCCAACAGATAAAGACTCAAGCATTGCTTTAGTTTCTTTTTGACGCTTCATTTGTGGGCGAATCATGATGAAGTACAGCACTGCAAACATCAAAACAAGGGGAAGGAAGCTCATCAAGCCACCGGAATCTGCGCCCGCGGCTGGAGCCTGGGCAAAAGCGTTACTAATCCACATACAAAACCTCCATTAATTACCAATTGGAAACTGCTTCAGTTTTAGGCTTTTAAAGCTAAGCCGTAAACCCGCAATTCTAAACTGTATGGGGCTTTGAGGGCTTATTTACTGCCCTCGGGCTATTAATCCTGCCCAGGCTCTACACCCCGTTGGCGATTCCGATGAAATTCCTCACGGTAGGCACTAAAACGATCTTTAGCCAGGGATTCTCTGACCTCCTCCATTAACTGAAGGTAGTAGGAGAGATTGTGGATGGTGTTGAGCTGCGATCCGAGGATCTCATTCGCCTTTTGGAGGTGATTTAAGTAGGATCTAGTGAAGTTTTGGCAGGTATAGCAGGCACAGGTAGGGTCAACAGGGCGATCATCGTCCTTGTAGCCTGAATTACGTAGCTTAAGGTCGCCAAAGCGGGTAAAGAGCCAGCCATTGCGGGCATTGCGAGTTGGCATCACACAATCAAACATATCGATCCCCAGGCTGACACCCAGCATCAGATCTTCAGGTGTCCCAACCCCCATCAAGTAATGGGGCATATGCTCTGGTAGCTTGGGGGCTGTGAAATTCAAAATGCGCTCAAACTCGGGCTTGGGCTCACCAACAGATAGGCCGCCGATGGCAATGCCATCAAAGCCCTGCTGACTGACTGCATCCAGAGAGAACTCACGGAGGTTTTCAAACATTCCGCCTTGAACGATGCCAAAAAGGCCATTGCCTGTCTCGAGCTCCCGAAAGCGTTTTAAGGAGCGATCGCCCCAACGCAAGGACATTTCTAGTGAAGCACGTGCAGTTTTTTCTGAGGTTGCTTGCCCTTTAACTTCATAAGGCGTGCACTCATCAAACTGCATGGCGATATCGCTATTAAGCACCGCCTGTATTTCCATCGACACTTCTGGTGACATAAATAATTTATCGCCATTGATCGGGGAGGCAAAGGTCACACCTTCTTCGGAAATTTTTCTCAGCGCTCCCAAGCTAAAGACCTGAAAGCCGCCTGAGTCAGTGAGGATGGGCTTATCCCAGCCCATGAAGCGGTGTAAGCCACCATGTTTCTTAATCACATCCAAGCCAGGTCTTAGCCACAAATGAAAAGTGTTGCCCAAAATAATTTGAGCTTTAGCTTCATGTAAATCCCGAGGGGTCATCGCCTTTACGGTGCCATAGGTTCCCACTGGCATAAAGATTGGTGTTTGAACACTGCCGTGAGGAAGGTCAAGCTGGCCAAGGCGTGCAGGGCTCGCAGAGTCGCGTGCCAAGATATTGAAGTGAACGGGTTTAGTCATGAGCTTGTCTAGTTAAGAACATCGCATCGCCGTAGCTAAAAAAGCGATATTCATTTTGAATGGCATGTTGATAGGCATTGCGGATATTGTCTACGCCAGCAAAGGCGCTCACCAACATTAATAAGGTTGATTTTGGCAGATGAAAGTTTGTAAGCAAGCAATCCACAGTTTTAAATGTGTAGCCAGGCGTAATGAATAAATTCGTTTCGCCGCTGGCTTGTTGGCTTTGAGCTTGACTCTCTAGGGCACGCAGGCTGGTTGTCCCGACTGCAATGACTCTGCCACCTGATTTGTGAGTAGTCTCAATTGCTTCAATAGTTTCTGCGGGAACCGAAAACCACTCGTAATGCATTTTGTGTTTACTGAGGTCTTCTTCGCGAACTGGCGTAAAAGTGCCTGCGCCCACATGAAGGGTAACGGTAGCCTGCCGAACTCCGAGTTCATTTAGCTTTATAAGAATAGCTTCGTCAAAGTGCAAGCCTGCCGTAGGGGCCGCGACAGCACCAGGATTCTTGGCAACGACGGTTTGATAGCGATTAGCGTCTTCTTGATCTGGCTGATGCTCAATGTAAGGGGGTAGTGGCAATTCGCCAAAGCGCTCAAGTAAATCAAATACATTCTCGGGGAAGCGCACTTCATAGAATCGGCCGTCATAGCCAATCATTTCCACGGGAAAGGTTTCACCTGCTTTGTTATGCACGTGAACAATGCTGCCAGTCTTGGGAACTTTGGAGGCTCGAATTTGTACCCAGGCCTGCTTATCTCCGCTGATGCGCTCAATCAGGAGTTCAACATTACCCCCAGTTTCCTTCTTGCCGTGCAGGCGCGCGGGAATGACCTTGGTGTCATTAAAGACAAGTAAATCCCCAGGCTTGATAAGGTTAAGAATGTCAGGGAACTGCCGATCAATCAATTGGGCGGCATTACCCCCCTCTATATTCAGCTCTAAGAGGCGGCTATCCGTTCTATTGGCCAGGGGATGCTGGGCAATTAGTTCGGGTGGGAGGTCGTAATTGAAGTCGGAAAGTTGCATAGCATTACCATCAGGTATTGGATTTTAACGATGACGACTAAGCGACCGCCAACTGCACTCGAAAAGATGGGTTTAAACAGCCCTATGGCACTTGCTTTGCACCTGCCTGCCCGATACGAGGATGAAACTGAGCTCTTCACTATCGAGGAAGCTTTGGCGCTTGGGAGATTTCATTCTATTCAGACCCAAGGCATCGTGATTCGCAATCAGGTCACATTTCGGCCTAGAAGGCAGCTCTTAGTCACGATTGAGGATGACACTACTTCGCTGCAGCTAAGATTCCTTAATTTCTACCCTAGTCAGCAAAAGCAAATGGCCGTGGGCGCTCATGTGCGGGTGCGAGGAGAGGTCCGGGACGGCTATCAAGGTGCTGAGATGGTGCATCCTACCGTCCGCGCTGTTGTGCCAGAGGCACCCTTGTCGGCTAGCTTAACGCCGGTGTATCCAGCCAGCGCTGGTCTCTCACAAACCATTATTCGTAAGGCAGTGTTAAAGGCTCTGCAGGACGCTAGTCTCAAAGAAAGCTTGGCAGAATTTTTGCCGACCAAACTCATGGCGGAAATTTTGCCATCTAATGATTGGCCACCGCTGCAAGATGCAATCACCTATTTGCACCAGCCACCTGCTGATGCCAATACCCAGTCATTGCTTGAGCGCACTCATCCTGCATGGCGTCGCGTGCAGTTTGAAGAATTGCTCGCACAGCAGATTTCTTTAAAGCGGGCCCATGCCATTCGAAGGGAAAGACGTGCTCCTGGTTTTGTGAAGACAAAGCAAAAGGCCGCAAGCATTGAGGAGGGTTTGCTCAAAGTACTGCCGTTCGAGCTAACTAGCGCTCAAGCTCGTGTTTGGTCTGAAATTGGCCTCGATTTATCTAACACCTTCCCAATGAATCGCTTATTGCAAGGTGATGTGGGTAGCGGAAAAACAGTGATTGCGGCATTGGCTGCTGCGCGTGCAATGGATCATGGCTATCAGGCTGCCATCATGGCGCCAACGGAAATTCTGGCGGAGCAGCACTATCTCAAAATGCAGGAGTGGTTTGGGCCTTTGGGGGTGCAGATTGCGTGGCTCTCTGGCAGTTTGAAAGCCAAGGAAAAAAGACTTGCACAAGAAATCATTGAGAGCGGTGAAGCTCAACTCATTATTGGTACTCATGCCCTTATTCAGGATAAGGTGAGTTTTGCTAAGTTGGGTTTAGCGGTAATTGATGAGCAACATCGTTTTGGAGTCAGACAACGTTTAGAAATTCAACAACGCGTAGGCTCAGAATTGTTTTATTGCCACCAATTAATGATGTCGGCCACCCCAATTCCGCGGACCTTGGCGATGACCTACTACGCTGACCTAGATGTCTCTGTCATTGATGAATTACCTCCGGGGCGTAAACCTATTGCCACTAAGGTGGTGAAGGCTGCACGAAGGGATGAGGTAATTAGTGGCCTTCATGACTGGCTTGCCAAGGGATTGCAAGCCTATTGGGTTTGTCCTTTAATTGAAGAGTCTGAAGTGCTGCAATTACAAACAGCCGTTGAAAGTTTTGAGCAGCTCACGCAAGCATTGCCTAATTTCAAAGTGGGTTTAGTGCATGGCCGCTTAAAGAGCGAAGAGAAGGCCGCGGTGATGGCAGCTTTCAAAGCCAATGAAATCCAACTATTAGTTGCAACAACGGTAATTGAGGTTGGGGTTGATGTGCCCAATGCAGCATTGATGGTGATCGAGCATGCGGAACGTTTTGGTTATGCGCAGATTCATCAGTTACGGGGACGCGTAGGGCGTGGTTCAGCAGATTCGGTCTGTATCTTGATGTATGCAGAACCTTTGTCTTTGGCAGCTAAAGAGCGCTTACAAACTTTACGAGAAACTTCAGATGGCTTTGTGATTGCTGAGCGCGACTTATCCTTAAGAGGGCCCGGTGAGCTATTGGGAGCCAAGCAATCAGGCGACGCGATGTTGCGATTTGTAGATCTTCAGCGCGATGCCTGGTTGATTGAGTTAGCGCAAACTGCAGCAGAGCGTTTGCTGGATGAACATGGTGATTTAGTGGAAAGACATCTTGAGCGTTGGCTTGGATCTCGCACAGAATTTTTAAAGGCTTGATAATTTATCCATGAATATAGAAAGATCTTTTCTCTGATGCGTGATCGTATTGTTGCTTACGCCCACTTGATCCGTTTGGATAAGCCAATTGGTACGCTATTGTTATTATGGCCAACTTTGTGGGCGCTTTGGCTAGCGAGTGGCGGCTTTCCTGAATGGCATCTCCTAATTATTTTTACCTTGGGAACATTTCTAATGCGTAGCGCGGGCTGCGCCATCAATGACTACGCGGATCAAGATTTTGATCGCCATGTCTTGAGAACTAAAGATCGCCCCATTACCAGTGGCAAGATTTCTGGAAAAGAGGCCTTGCTGGTGGCTGGCACTCTTGCTCTGATGGCCTTCATATTGATTCAGCCTCTCAATGAACTCACCAAAGAGCTTTCTTTCTTTGCTTTGGCAGTTGCGATTCTCTATCCCTTTACCAAGCGCTTTTTTGCTATTCCGCAGGCAGTTCTTGGCATTGCCTTTGGCTTTGGGATTCCGATGGCTTATGCCGCAGTGTTGGATTTCATACCGGCAGAAGCTTGGATTTTATTTATTGGCAATATCTTCTGGGCTATCGCCTATGACACCGCTTATGCCATGGTTGATCGTGATGATGATTTACGTTTAGGCTTGAGAACCTCTGCGATTACCTTTGGCCGTTTTGACGTGATCGCAATTGCCTTGAGTTACAGCGCGCTATTTCTGAGTCAGGTTTGGGTTGCGCAGTTGGCAAACCTCAATAATTACTTTTGGCTGGGTTGGTGCTTGGCTCTAGCTTGCGCCGTATATCACCTCAAATTGGTTTCTACTCGCAAGCGCGAAGAATGCTTTAAAGCATTTCGTCACAACAACTGGTTGGGTGGCTTCCTATTTCTAGGAATCCTATTGGGCCTGGCTCGCTTTTAGCTCTTGCCTAGTTCATCGCCCATGGCTTTGCCACGTTGACTTGCAGCATCAATCGCTTTTTCTAGTGCGCCATGCCAATCGAGTTGCTTAAGCATATCTAGCGCAGCAGCGGTTGTACCGCCCTTTGAGGTAACTCGCTCGCGCAATACGCCCGCATGCTCGTCGGAGTTATGAGCAAGCTGTGTGGCACCTTCCAAAGTGGCGTAGGCTAGCTTGCGAGCAGTAGTCGCATCAAGCCCAAGCTTCTCGCCGCTAGATTGCATGGCCTCTAAGAAAGCAAAAACATAGGCGGGGCCACTTCCAGAAACCGCGGTAACGGCATCCATCAACTTTTCTTCATTAACCCAGACCGCCTGCCCAACTGCATTGCAAATAGTTTCGGCTAGGGCGCGATCGGATGCGTTGACTGCAGCATCTGCAAATAAACCGGTAATGCCTTTACCAATGAGGGCTGGGGTATTTGGCATGGCGCGAACGCATCGCTCGTGGTCAAGCCAGCGACTCATGTCTTTGAGGCGAATTCCAGCTGCAATACTGAGAATCAATGGACCGGGTGCTGTTGCATGCTTGAGCTTGGCGCTCAAGGATTTTGCAACTACATTGAAATCCTGAGGTTTGATAGCCATCACTACGACATTGTTCTTAGAAAAATCAAAGGCGATTTGGTCTAAGGCGCCAATGATTTGCACGCCAAAATCTTGATGTAATTGCAGGCCAGTGCTGGCGTTAGCCTCGACTACAGAGAGTTGATTAGCTTCAAAACCGTTGGCAAGTAATCCACTAATTAATGCGCGACCCATATTGCCACCGCCAATAAAGGTGATGTGGGCATTTTGGTTTGTTTGTTGTGTGCTCATGCTTTTATCTTATCGCGCTTCCCAAAAATGGCGCTTCCTATACGTACCATGGTGCTACCTTCAGCAATGGCAGCCTCCATATCATCCGACATTCCCATGGAGAGGGTGTCAAAGAAATCATAACCAAGATCATGGCTATGCTTTACTTTGATCCCAGCAAAACACTCCCTGACTGCTGCAAAGGCTTGGCGTTGTTGCCCCACATCTTCGCTGGGCGCAGGGATCGCCATGAGTCCGCGAAGAACAAGATTGGGCAATTTGGCGACTGCATCGCAAAGTGCCTCTACTTCATCAAGAGCGATACCACTTTTGGAATCTTCTGCACTTACGTTGATTTGAACGCACACTTGCAAGTCACCCAAGTCTGGAAACTCTCCGCGCTGGCTAGATAGACGTTCAGCAATTTTGAGTCTATTGATACTGTGAACCCAATCAAAGTGTTCCGCGACATCACGTGTTTTATTGCTTTGTAGTGGGCCAATGAAGTGCCACTCTAGCCAAGGACGCAATTTGGCCAGCCGCTGAATTTTCTCAACACCTTCCTGTACGTAGTTCTCGCCAAAAGCGGTTTGCCCGGCATGCATCGCCTCCTCGACTGCCGTAGGAGGAAAGGTTTTGCTTACCGCAAGTAGTTGAATATCTTCAGGCTCACGTTTGGCTGCCAACGCTGCCAACTCAAGTCTTTGCTTTACCAACATCAGGTTGGCAGTAACTTGACTCATTATTTAGTTCGGCCTGGCTGACTAATGAGCTGATCAACAATCTCGATCCAATGCAGCACTGGAGTGTCATCTTGCTGAAGATGTGTGATGCAGCCAATATTTCCAGAAACAATCACCTCTGCACCCGATTCTTCACAAGCTGCGTTTAGGTGTGTAAGTTTGTTCTTGCGTAATTGCTCTGATAGCTCTGGTTGGGTAACCGAATAGGTGCCCGCTGAGCCGCAGCAGAGATGGCTATCAGCACAGAGGCGAACGCCAATACCAATGCTGGATAAAAGACCTTCAACCTTACCTCGAATTTGTTGACCATGCTGCAGTGTGCAGGGCGGGTGGTAGACCACGCCCGGTTTTGGGTCGGCGCCTACTAGGGTAATAAGCTCCTCTTGGAGCAGTGGCAAGATTTCTGAAATATCTTTGGTGAGATCGGAGATCTTTTTTGCTTTAGCAGCATATTGCGGATCATTTGCAAATAAGTGCCCATAGTCTTTGACCATGACACCACAACCAGAGGCGGTCATCACAATGGCTTCTACACCTTGCTCAACTTGAGGCCACCAGGCATCGATATTCTGTTTGGCATTATCTAGGCCGCCAGCTTGATCATTTAAGTGGTAACGCAATGCGCCACAGCAAGTGGCATTGGGTGCACTGATCAATTCAATCTTGAGT
>CANCBK010000163.1 GCA_947374315.1 Burkholderiaceae bacterium
GGCACCCACAAAAAAGGGGATGTTTTAGGTATCGCCCGCATTGCAGGCATTCAGGCATCCAAAAAGACATCAGACTTAATCCCTCTCTGTCACCCACTCGCTCTGACGCACGTCAGCCTGGAGTTTGCCCTCAATAAAGAAACTAGCAGTATTACCTGCCAAGTTAGAGCCGAAACCACTGGCCCTACTGGCGTAGAGATGGAAGCGCTTACTGCAGTCCAAGTTGCCCTTCTGACAATTTACGATATGGCGAAAGCTGTTGACCGAGGCATGGTGATAGGTGATGTCCACCTACTAGAGAAGGGTGGTGGCAAGTCTGGGGAGTGGAAAGCAGCCTAGTGGTCACTAATCTATAAAACAAGAATGAGGGAATAACATCGCCCCTAGTCTAATCTTATCCTGCCAAGGAGAGGTAAGCGGCAAGCTCGAGCTCAAATCAAAGGTCACGCTGCATTAAGCAAAATCTTCACCAACAAAGCAGATGCCGAGCATTGGTCTAAGCAATGGAAATATGGTGTGGTTTTAAATCTGCCTGATATCGCTCATACATCTTCACGTAAGCAGCTTCAATATTTTTAGTGAAAAGCGGGGTGTCAAACAAGGGAGTGGTCAAGCGGTTTCTGACTAGCTTCAATTTAATATCTGCAAGCTTTTGGGGGTTCATCGCAAATTCAATTGCCAAGGCCGCATATTCTTCTTGGGTGTTAGTAACCAGCTCAGGTAAATCAATTGCATTTAGCAGACTTGCCGCCACTCGACTAGCGAAGGATTGACCCGCAAGCGTCAGGATAGGAACACCCGCCTTTAATGAGTCGAGGGCAGTTGTATGGGCATTGTAGGGGTGGGTATCTAAAAATAAGTCTGCAAGAGCATATCTCGATAAATGGTCTGCCATCAAATCCACTCTTGGAGCAAAAATAATCCTGATGGAGTCAATGCCACGCTTCTCAAATTCAATGGTTATATTGGCCCTGAAGCGTTCATTGTTTTCCGATATCCAAATAACACTATTTTTTACTGTCAATAAAATTCTGGACCAGCCGTCCAAAACTTGAGGGTTGAATTTATAGTCATTATTAAAGCAACAGAAAACAAACGCATTTTGTGGCAACCCACACTCTTCTCTTGTAAATACTCTAGTAGAGGCGGTCCTCTTCGAGTCATCCACCATATAGGTGTTGGGCAGATATACTATTTTTTCAACATAAAACTGTTGATGAGGTTCTGGAATAATAATTTTATCGGCGATGATGTAATCAATAAAATCAGCTCCCATTGTTCCAGGGTAACCCAGCCAGTTGACCTGAATAGGCGCAGCTCGATAAGAAAAGATTTCAGGTCTAGCGTGTTGCGTTGGACCAGCCAAATCAATAGCAATATCTACCTCTAATTCTCGGGCTAATTGAGCAATTTCTCGGCCCGACATATCATCGACGTCAATAAATCTATCGAATCCCTTTCTTAGACGTGAGTTTGTTTCATCACGGATGAGAGCCTTTTGTAACGAAAAAGCAAATACCTCAAACCTACCTCTATCATGAATTTCAAAAAGTTCAGAAGTTAGAAAAGAAACTGGGTGATTTCGAAAATCAGGGGAAAAATAGGCAATGCGAATTTTCTCTTTTTTAGATGGCTTGAGAATGAAGCCTAAAGTTGGGTTTGATGGATATTTAGCCTCGGCAAAAATCTCAGAACATTTCTTATGTAATAAAGCATCATCACTCAAAGCAAGCAGAGGGAAGGGATTTATAAACTTTTCATTTTTTGAAACCTTACTCTTAATCTCTTCAAGATATTCACAAAAACTCGACCAACTGCACGTCCTCATTTTTGCACAAAGTAATTCACTAAATAACCACTCTAGATTGGGCTTCAGGCTAAGAGCCTTATCGTAGTGGGCAATAGCCTCATCGTCGCGTTTTAGTTGACTTAATACGACACCTTTATAAGACAAAATTTCAGCATCGTCAGGCTTCAGGCTAAGGGCTTTATCATAGTGAGCAAGTGCCTCGTCATATCGACCAAGCTCTTTTAATACAATACCTTTATTGGACCAAGCTTCAACATATTCAGGCTTCAGGCTAAGGGCTTTATCATAGTGAGCAAGTGCCTCGTCATGCCGCCTAAGCTCTTTTAAAACATTACCAATGTTAGACCAAATCTGAGCATACGTCGGATTAATTCCCAAAGCCTTTTTTTGGCAATCTAACGCCTCATCATATCGCAAAAGCTCTTTTAAGGCCTCACCTTTATTAATCAAACATTCCAAATAATCTTGATTAATTACTAGCGCTTTATCGTAACAAATTAAAGCGTCTACATAACACTTCAAATCAAATAGAGCCCTCCCATAATTATGGTGGGCCTGAAAATATGCTGGGTTTAATCCAACCGCCCTCTCATAATGACTAAGTGCCTCTTCCTGCTTTCCTAACTCACAAAGTGTATTTGCAGTGTTGTACCAAAAATCTGGGTCGTAGGAATTAATCTCTAAAGCTTTTTGAAAGGCAAGTAAAGCCTCTGAAATCTGCCCCACTGCACTTAAGGATGAACCGTAATTTGATAGAGCCGAGGCATCGCCTGGAATAATTGCGAGGGCGTTTTTATAATGCTCAATAGCAACTCGATGTTTATTCTGACTTGCATAAACTATAGCCAATAAATGTTCAACCTCAAAATCATTTGGCTTTATACATAAAAAATCTCGAAGTACTTGCTCAGCCTTGATAAAATTTCCAACCTGAAATGCCTGTATCGCTTGTTGGAACATTAATTGAAGTTGAGCGCTCATGACTTTCATTTTACAGGCATACCCCCACTTCTAAGATAAGTCTGCACTCAATATTCATTCAAAAAATTCAATTTTTCCCGAGAAAAACAGTGCGCATAGATGATCTATGGGGCCATTTATCGTATTAGGGGGGGTGATGGAGAATGGGTTAAAAAATACTGAATTGAATAGCCCATATCCCCTCTTAATGACTTATCAGCCTTGTGGATTATTTACACATCGACATAATCCTGCGCTAACCTAATCAAGGCCTAATTTGATCCCGCCAACCATTAACTAACTAACAAAATTTGGCTCTTAATATTTATTAATTTTTCTTAATTTGCTTTTTTACTAGGTATCTCACTGCAATCCAAGTCGCACTCCTCACAATCTACGATATGGCTAAAGTTGTTGATAGAGGTATGGTGATGGGTGATGTCAAGCTACCGGAGAAGAGTGGCGAGAAATCTGGAGATTCGAAGGCTTAATCACCGACTCTGACCATGCATGTAATTAAGCCACCCTAGGCTGGCTTAATTACTTTTGAGGCCAGCTACTATTTTATTTAGTAATGCGGCACTCTGAGGGAAGCAATTGAGACAAGAGATTCGTTTCAGTAGAACGGCAAGACCAACCACCGGCCCACGTTGATCCCTCGGGCTTGGACAAATCAATCGCTTTGGGAACATTAGCATCTGGGTCATTTGTTGGAATGAGGTGTAATGTGTTCTTGTTTTCTGGCGCGACATTGTTTTGAAAGTCGATAGCAATAGCACCAGAAGGTGTGACTTCAATTAACTTCACGCTGCGCGTTGGCACAAAGGTAAACGAACCACTAGTGGCCTCGTCCATCGGCACGGTGCCTCTGCTGGCAAAAGCTTCTGTCACGGCTAGTTTTGCACTAGAGGAAAGATTCATACCTTCTACGATGCGACTACGCGCGATGTAATCTTGGTATTGCGGAACGGCAACGGCTACCAAAATACCAATGATGGCAACTACCACCATCACCTCAATCAAGGTAAATCCGGATTCTTGCTGCTGATCTTGTGTGGACATATTTATTGGCTCCTGAGGGTTAAAGCC
>CANCBK010000164.1 GCA_947374315.1 Burkholderiaceae bacterium
CTCAAACTGAGATAATTGATCTGGCGAGAATCCCTCGATCAGTTCGATGCCTTGAGATTCAAGCTGCGTACTCATTGGTGGATACACGTTGGCATCACAACCCGTAACGCGATGTCCAGCTTGCCTCGCGATTGCGGCAATGCCGCCCATGAAAGTACCGCAAATGCCCAAGATATGTATATGCATTAGCGAATTTTAGCGAAGGAGTTGTAGTGAACCGCAGACAATGGAGCATCATCGTCACAATTAGTCTTTTGGCCCTCCTTGCGGGAGTGCTGACTTCGCAATGGATTTACAAAAGTAGCTTGGCCAGTGACCCAGCTGTAAAAGCATTTTTTGCAAATTCTTGGCAAACTCCGGACGGAAAAACAGTTGATACCCAAAAATGGCAGGGAAAAGTCCTAGTTGTAAACTTTTGGGCTTCCTGGTGCCCTCCTTGCGTTGAGGAAATGCCTGCTTTGGACAAGCTTCAACAAGAGTTCTTACAGCAAAATGTCTTATTTGTTGGCATTGGTATCGATTCACCCTCTAATATTCGTGAATTTCTCTCAAAAACACCTGTTAGCTATCCAATCGTCATTGGCGGCCTTGAGGGCAGCAATCTTTCCAAGCAACTGGGAAATGCTCAGGGCGCCCTTCCATACACCATCATCATCAATGCCAAGGGCAAAGCAACCTATAGCAAATTAGGGAAGATAAGCGAAGATGACATCAGAAGTGCCATTAAATCTGCTTTATAAACATTTTTAAGATATAAATGAATTTATAGGCACTTCTAAATATGCTTAATAATTAGGCATTTTTGTCAATATTTTTGAAGATGTCACCTTTAAAAGGTTAGAAAATTCCTATTTTTTGGGCAACTTTTTGATCTTTTTCTACCTTTAAAAAGGTATACTTGCCTCGTAAGCAATCAAGCATGAAGTTGTTTCGCAATGTAAGCTTAACTGCCTCTAAAAACAGGGATCTATGTCGAAAAAAGCTTCAATTCTCGTAATTCAAGGCCCGAACCTAAATCTATTAGGCACCCGTGAACCAGATGTTTATGGCAAAACCACCCTTGAAGACATCCATAAAAAGTTGGGCGCACTAGCTAAAGCGCAGTCCGTAGATCTCGGTACCTTTCAAAGCAATCATGAAGGCGAATTAATTGACCGCATTCAAAAAGCCAAACAAGATGGGGTTGATTTCATCATCATCAATCCAGGCGCCTTTACCCACACAAGTGTTGCCTTACGTGATGTTTTGGCTGGGGTAGCCATCCCTTTTACAGAAGTCCATTTATCCAATATTCATCAGCGTGAAGAATTCCGCAAGCACTCCTATCTGTCCGATATTGCGACTGGGGTGATTTGTGGACTTGGCGCAATAGGCTATGAACTAGCACTGCAAGCGGCCATTACTCGTTTGCAACAATAAAACTACTTAAAGAATTACAAGAGAGGAAGCACCCTTATGGATCTAAGAAAACTAAAAACCTTGATCGATTTAGTATCTGAATCTGGTATTTCAGAACTCGAAGTAAATGAAGGCGAAGATCGCGTTCGCATTGTCAATGCTGGATCTTCTGCTCAAGCCGGTCAAGTGGTTTACGCCAATCAAGCGCCTGCGCAAACTATGCAAACTGCACAGATGCCCAGCGCACCAGCTCCAGTAGCGCCCGTTGTTGAAGCACAAGCTGTGCAACCTGGTTTTGTTGCTCGCTCTCCAATGGTGGGGACTTTCTATCGCGCTCCAAATCCAGAATCGCCAAACTTCGTCAATATTGGCGACACAGTAAAGGTGGGGCAAACACTTTGCATCATTGAGGCTATGAAGTTACTCAATGAAATTGAATCTGAGCACGCTGGTGTGATCAAAGAAATTCTCTGTGAAAACGGTCAAGGAGTTGAATTTGACCAACCCCTTTTCATCATCGCTTAATTAAGCATCATTCTTGATTGTTAGATCCATTCCAATTCACCGTAACTTAACTCAGAGCCGACATGTTCGATAAGATTCTGATTGCCAATCGGGGAGAAATTGCTCTCCGTATCCAACGCGCATGCCGCGAGTTGGGAATTAAAACTGTAGTGGTGTATTCCACTGCAGATAAAGAAGCGAAATATGTAAGGCTTGCTGATGAAGCGGTATGCATCGGACCGGCACCATCTCCGCTTAGCTATCTCAATATGCCAGCAATTATTTCTGCAGCGGAAGTGACCGACGCAGAAGCAATTCATCCTGGCTACGGTTTCCTCTCCGAGAATGCAGACTTTGCAGAACGTGTCGAGAAATCTGGCTTTGCGTTTATTGGACCTACAGCAGCCTCCATCCGCTTGATGGGTGACAAGGTTTCCGCCAAGCGCGCCATGATTAAAGCAGGTGTGCCTTGCGTACCTGGCTCTGAAGGTGCGCTTCCTGACAATCCAAAAGAAATTATTGCAGCAGCTAAAAAAGTAGGCTACCCAGTCATCATCAAAGCAGCAGGTGGTGGTGGTGGTCGCGGAATGCGTGTTGTACACACCGAAGCGCACTTAATTAATGCGGTCAATATGACGCGTGAAGAGGCCGGTCGTGCTTTTGGTAATCCAGAAGTCTATATGGAGAAGTTTTTAGAAAAACCACGCCACGTAGAGATTCAGATTTTGGCCGACACCCATTGTAATGCCATTTGGCTTGGCGAGCGTGACTGCTCCATGCAGCGTCGCCACCAAAAAGTGATCGAAGAAGCGCCAGCACCAGGCATTGATCGTCGTTTGATTGCCAAAATTGGTGAGCGCTGTGCGGAAGCATGCCGAAAAATTGGTTATCGCGGTGCGGGCACCTTTGAGTTCCTCTACGAAGATGGCGAATTCTTCTTCATCGAGATGAACACCCGCGTTCAGGTTGAGCATCCTGTGACTGAAATGATTACCGGAGTGGACATTGTTCAAGAGCAAATTCGTATCGCCGCTGGCCTGAAATTAAGTTATCGCCAGAAAGACATTGTTTTCCGTGGTCATGCTATTGAGTGCCGCTTGAATGCTGAAGATCCATTTAAGTTCACCCCAAGCCCAGGCAAAATTGGTTCATTCCACATGCCCGGAGGCCCCGGTATTCGAGTCGACTCACATGCCTACAGTGGCTATGTGGTCCCATCAAACTATGACTCCATGATTGGCAAGTTGATTTCATACGGCAATACTCGTGATCAAGCTATTCGCCGGATGCAAATTGCTCTCTCCGAGATGGTGATTGATGGCATTACCACTAACGTCCCTCTACACCGTGAATTAATGCTTGATCCCAATTTTATTGAAGGTGGTACCAGCATTCATTACTTGGAGCATCGCTTAGAAGAGCAAGCTGCAAGTCGCGGTAAATCTTAATTCATGCTAGCAAAGCGAACGCCTCATGTCCTATCGTGAGCTGGTATTTACGGTAGCTGCTGAAACTGCTGAACCCTTAGGTGACGCACTCCTGGAATTGGGCGCCCTATCGGTCACCGTTGAAGATGATGCTGCTGGTGGCTATGATGAAAACCCTCTCTATGGAGAGCCTGGACTTTCACCAGAAGTGCAAGCATGGGATAGATCGGCGGTAACGGCTCTCTTTAATCCAGAGATTGATTCCTCCGGTAGCGCAGAATTTATTCCTGAACTCCTTGCTTCCCTCAAGGAAGAGGGGTTTCATCTAAGCCCTCCTCAAGAGAAGACAGTCGAAGAGCAAGACTGGGTCAGGCTCACCCAAAGTCAATTCTCACCCATTCAGATCGGCGAACGCATTTGGGTCGTGCCCTCTTGGCACGATGCACCAAGCGATCCCAATGCGATTTGTCTTGCTGTTGATCCAGGCCTTGCATTTGGAACAGGCAGCCATCCCACCACCCACCTATGCCTGCTTTGGCTTGAACAACAAACCGCTTTGCAGAACCAAAGCTTATTAGATTACGGTTGCGGTTCAGGAATTTTGGCAATTGCCGCAGCAAAATTAGGTTGCAGTCCCGTGATTGGCACGGATATCGATCCTCAGGCCATGGTTGCAGCACGCAGTAATGCCGAAATTAATAACACCACGATTCGTTTTGTTCTTCCTAACGAAGGCGCCCCAGAACTCGCTGCAGAAACAAAATATGACATCGTGATGGCTAATATTCTGGCTAATCCACTGCAAGTTCTTGCGCCCGCATTGGTTAACAAGATGAAATTGGGCGGAAGAATTGTTTTATCAGGCGTGCTAGCGCGCCAAGCAGAAGAAGTGATTGCCACCTACAGTCAATGGCTAAAACTTTCCGTATGGAAAGAGAGTGAAGGTTGGGTATGTTTGCATGGAACCCTTTCTCAGAACAAGCAAGGTGACCAAGAATCTGTTTTTGCTGCACCTGCTCAAAAAAAAAGTCTTAAGTTAGCTCTATACGCTGCTTTATTGCTGCTGCTACTTGTTTTTGGTGAGCATCTCTCTAGAAATTCATTGCTTCCTATGTTGGCGCCGCAAGTTGACGGAACATCTAATTCACTTTCTGTTCGTGCGTTTCATGTTTTGCAACGCTTCGATGCAAAACTTTGTAGTGCACTAGGATGTTTAGATCGAGCTGTAAGCGATTTCGCCGCCTGGAAAATAACTTCAGCCGCACTCTCACCAGAAAACGCGCGAGAAGGGCTTAAAAGCCCTGCAAATCAATCTGTATTGCAAGTTGAGATACAAAATCGGCTGGCGATTACAGTTTTACCGCCAAATTTAGAAATTACTCTGACTGATGCAGAGGAATCTGAAATCAAAGCGCTGCAATTTACGCCGCAAGAATGGCTTCCTAAAACTTGGCAAGAGGCACATCCTGATTTATTTAAAAAAGGTATTCCCTCCGGCGAACTGTTACAGATTGAATTGCCTATTTCATTGCCACCAAATGCGGCGGGCTATCGCGTTCGGGTGTTTTACCCCTAATTCTATTTATTAACACTACATTTATCCCCTTATAGAAAGCAATCTATGTCTAGCTTGATCTGTGGCTCCATTGCCTATGACACCATCATGAACTTTGAAGGCAAATTTGCTGATCAAATCTTGCCCGAGCAGATTCACATCCTGAACGTAGCATTCTTGGTGCCAACAATGCGCCGAGAGTTTGGTGGATGCGCTGGCAATATCGCCTACAACCTTAATCTTCTAGGCGGCGACCCTATCATCATGGCGACCGTTGGTGGTGATGCTGCCCCTTACATGAATCGCCTTAGCCAACTCAAAATTGACGCAAGCCATATTCGCCAGATAGAGGATGCCTTTACTGCGCAAGCCATGATCACAACCGATCAAGCTAATAACCAGATAACCGCATTTCATCCTGGTGCAATGGGTGAATCACACCTCAACCAAGTTTCGGCTGTTGTAGCGGAACGCAGTACAAACGCTAAAAGCCCGGCGAAATTGGGAATTGTTGCACCCGATGGGCGCCAAGGAATGTGGGAGCACTGCCATCAACTGGCCGATGCCAATATTCCATTCATTTTTGATCCAGGCCAAGGCTTGCCAATGTTTAACGGCCCTGAGCTTTTGGAATTAGTAGATATTGCCAGCTACCTAGCGGTAAATGACTATGAAGGAGAAATGCTTTCGCAAAGAACGGGCTTAAGTTTGGCAAAAGTAGCCGAGCGCGTTAAGGCACTCATTGTGACTAAGGGTGCTGAAGGTGCAGATATCTACTTTGAAGGTAAATGCATTGCTATCCCACCCGTACCAGCAACAAAAGTCATCGATCCAACTGGTTGCGGCGATGCTTTCCGCGGTGGTTTGCTGTTTGGTTTAGAAAACGGCATGGACTGGGAAACTACCGGTCGCCTAGCTTGCCTGATGGGTTCAATCAAAATTACCCATCAAGGACCACAAAATCATCAATTGAGCAAAGATCAGATCACAGAGCAATTTAAAGCGGCCTTTGGCTTTAGCTTCTAAGAGATTTCAACCGATTCTGGTGTAGATCAGAATCATTCAGAAACGTCGTGGAAATAAAAAAGGGGTCTCGTGAGAGACCCCTTTGAACTTCACCCGTCCTAAGCAAACGCTTATGGACGTGTGCCAGTTGGGAAGGGCCAAGCAGCGGCAGGATTCAACGCACTAGTCGCTGGTGCAGCTTTCTTAGCCGCGGGCTT
>CANCBK010000165.1 GCA_947374315.1 Burkholderiaceae bacterium
AGCGCTCTCCAGTTAAGTAACTCCGCATTATCTGGGATGCGTAAGATTGCCAAGCTGTTGCTCGGCTTATTAATTCTTCAAGCTCTTACCGGCATTTCTAACGTAGTCTTTCAGTGGCCTTTACTTGCAGCTTTAATGCATACCGCGGGTTCCGCAGCATTGGTGTTCTGTTTAGTGCGCCTAGTCCAATGGTCATCTTGGAGCGCCCCAATTCACATTAAGATGGTTAAATCATTATGAGTAGCCCAACTTCCTCAACTCCTATAGCGATGCCGAGATGGCGTCAGTATTGGGTTCTTACTAAACCTCGCGTTACTCAGCTGGCAGTGTTCTGCGCAGTGATTGGGATGTTCTTGGCAACCCCTGGTATGGTTCCTTACCCAGTTCTGATTGGCGGTATTGTTGGTATTTGGTTGTTGGCTGGCGCAGCATTTGCCATGAACTGTTTGATTGAGCAGGCTGTGGATGCGAAGATGAAGCGCACTTCTTGGAGGCCATCAGCCACTGGTGAAGTAACGCCTTTTCACATTACTATTTTCTCGATTGTTCTTGGAAGTTTGGGAATGGTCATCTTGTGGAACTTCTGTAACCCATTAACCATGTGGCTCACCGTAGCCACCTTTGTCGGTTACGCCGTGATTTACACCTGGTTGCTCAAGCCTGCTACGCCACAGAACATTGTGATTGGTGGTCTCTCTGGTGCCATGCCACCTGCCTTAGGTTGGGCAGCGGTTACCAATGGCCTATCTGCAGAGGCTTGGCTCTTGGTGCTGATTATTTTTGTTTGGACGCCACCACACTTTTGGGCGCTCGCTCTATATCGTCGTGATGACTATGTTCAAAGTGGTTTGCCGATGTTGCCCGTGACACATGGTGAGCGCTTTACCTTGCTCAATATCTTGCTTTACACCTTGATCTTAATTGCTGCCACTCTACTTCCTTACATTTATGGCATGAGCGGTCTAGTGTATTTAATCTCTGCAATTGTTTTGGGCCTGATGTTCCTTGCTTATGTGATTGCCTTATTTGTTTCTTATAGCGATGCGCTAGCGAAGAAGACTTTCCGATTCTCGATTACGTATTTATCTCTGCTGTTTGCAGCGTTGTTAATCGATCACTATTTCATTTGAGATGAATATGAATTTATCAAAAGCTTCTATTGGTATTGCGCGTATTTTGATGTTGTCGCTCATTGGCTTGGCTTTGGTGGCTTGCAGTCCCAAGCAGAGTTTCAAGAATGTCGACATCACTGGTAGCAAGGCGTTTGGTACAGACTTTAGCTTGCTCGATCCCGATGGCAAGGTAAGAACACTGGCTGACTTTAAAGGCAAAGCAGTGGTGATGTTTTTTGGGTATACGCAGTGTCCGGATGTCTGCCCTACAACGCTAACGGAGATGCAACAGGTCATGACTTTATTAGGTCCTCAGGCCGATCAGGTGCAGGTGCTGTTTGTGACGGTAGATCCTGAGCGAGATAGCGCGAGTATCTTGAAGCAGTATGTGCCAGCATTTGATTCCCGTTTCTTGGGCCTGCGTCCAGCGGATGAAGCTGCCTTAGAAAAAGTTACTAAGGACTTTAAGATTTACTACAAGAAGGTTCCCGGTACGAGTCCTGGTTCATACACCATAGACCACACAGCAGGAAGTTATGCCTTTGATCCAGAAGGGCGTTTGCGCCTTTACATCAAGCATGCGCAAGGTGCTGAGACCTTGGCGCAAGACTTGAAGGAACTGCTGAAGTAAAAGCTGGGAAGGAGAAGCTGCTTAGGCGGCTTCTGTTTGCAAGAGGCCGCGCATCTTTTTGAGGGCAGCAGTCTCAATCTGACGAACACGCTCTGCAGAAATTCCGTACTCACTCGCGAGATCATGCAATGTCTTTGTGCCATTGCCATCCGCATCCATTGCCAACCAACGCGATTGCACAATGTTGCGGCTACGCTCATCTAGCGCCATAAGTGCTTGATCTAATTGAGGGCCATGCAGGGCATCAGTTGCCGCAGCAGCCATCATCTCAGTAGGCTCTTGACTGCTATCCGCTAACCATTGAATTGGTGCATAGGCTGACTCATCATCAGTGTCGTCACCTTCTAAGGCAATATCACCACCGGCCAGACGCATTTCCATTTCTTTTACGTCAGAGCCTTTGACATCAAGCGCCTTGGCTAAGGCTTCAATCTCATTTGGTGTGAGGGCAGCCAAAGTGGGTTTGTTGCTACGTAAATTAAAGAATAACTTGCGTTGTGCTTTAGTTGTAGCGACTTTAACCAAGCGCCAATTCTTGAGAATGTATTCATGAATCTCCGCTTTAATCCAATGGATTGCGTAAGAGACCAAGCGTGCGCCTTGATTGGGATCGTAGCGCTTGACGGCCTTCATTAGGCCGATATTGCCCTCTTGAATTAAATCGGCATGGGGGATGCCATAACCTAGGTATTGACGAGCAACAGATACCACCAAGCGGAGATGTGAGAGAACCAAGGTTTTCGCAGTATCCACATTTTCAGTGCGACGAAATTCTTGTGCGAGGTGAAGTTCCTCAGCAGCGCTGAGCATAGGTACGCGATTAACGTACGAGATATAAGAGTCAAGTGTGCCAACGCCAAGGGTGGGCAGCATCGGAAAGGCAGCCGAACCCGCAGCAGCCTGCGCTGCTGGCAGTGTTTGCCTTGCTTGCAATTGCGGTTTGTATGCTTTCTTTTGAACCATTTTCTTTTTATATATTTTAGGTATTAATAGGCTTCTATTTTAGCACTCTTGTCAAGAGAGTGCTAATGGTTTTTTACGTCTATAAGCCTATGATTTAATTGAATAATTCAGAAGAATATTGGGCGGCCGTGAAGGGGGCCAAATCGTCAATTCCCTCACCCTTGCCTAGGGCTAAAACCGCTGGTTTTGGCCCATCACTGAGGGTGTGGGCGAGCGCGCAGATGACCCCGCCTTTAGCAGTGCCATCCAATTTAGTCACAATTAAGGCAGAAAGCCCTAGAGCACCATGAAAGGCCTTTACTTGGCTTAAACCATTTTGACCAGTATTACCATCAAGAACAAGCAAAGTCTGGTGAGGCGCCCCAGGAAGGGCCTTGCCGATCACTCTTTTGACCTTCTTGAGTTCTTCCATGAGATTGTCTTGGGTGGCCAGTCTCCCAGCAGTATCAATAATGAGGATGTCGTTCTTGCGAGAAATCGCTGCATGAATAGCATCGTGTGCCACTGCCGCGGCATCGCCACTCTCTTGCATGATGACGTCGACTTGGTTGCGACCGCCCCATTCAAGGAGTTGATTACGTGCCGCTGCGCGAAAAGTGTCGCCAGCTGCTAGCAAGACTGATTTGCCTTGAGACTGAAAAAGTTTGCAGAGCTTACCAATGGTGGTGGTTTTGCCTGCACCATTGACGCCAATCACAAGCCATACCTCAGGCATGGTCTTTTGCTCATGTACATACAAGGGATTTGGGGTCTGCTCCAAAGGCTTTAGGAGGCTTGCGACCTCTTGGATTAGTAGTTGCTTCAGATCTTCTGGGTTATTAGCTTTTTCTGATTTGGCAGCCTTGCGAAGTTTACCAATCAGTTGTTCAGTCGTAGGTAGGCCCACGTCGCTCAGAATGAGCGATTCTTCTAGGGCATCAAACCAGGCTTCATCAGTCTGATTGGATTTAAATAGGGATCCGAGGGTTTTACGTAGGCCGAACATAATCGATACAATTTAATCCTTGCATCTTATCAATTTAATTCTTGGGATAGGTGATCTTACAGATGCGCTCCACTTTATTGCGTTTTTCTTTCTATTTGATACTCTGCTGCCAAACTGCTTGGGCGGCTTCAGAGGTGGGCCAAGCTAATACCCATGAGTTTCAACTCTCCAATGGCCTCAAGTTGATTGTGCGCGAGGATCATCGCGCACCTACGGTTGCTCACATGGTTTGGTACCGCGCTGGCTCGATGGATGAAGTCAACGGCAAGACTGGGGTGGCCCATGTGCTCGAGCACATGATGTTTAAGGGTACCGACAAAGTCAAGTCAGGTGAGTTCTCTCGCTTGGTTGCCGCAGTTGGCGGTCGAGAAAATGCATTTACCTCTCGCGATTACACGGCCTATTTTCAGCAAGTAGAAAAGTCCAAACTGGACGAAGTCATGAAGTTGGAAGCTGATCGCATGTCCAATCTCAATTTTGATGATGCGGAGTTCTTAAAAGAAATTCAGGTGGTAATGGAAGAGCGTCGTTTGCGTACGGAAGATAATCCCAGTAGCCTGCTCAATGAGTCACTCATGGCCACTGCCTACATGAGCTCTCCCTATCGTCATCCGGTAGTAGGGTGGATGAATGACTTAGTGAATATGAATGCCGCAGATGCTCGTGATTGGTATCGCAGCTGGTACAAGCCGAATAACGCAACAGTCGTCATTGCTGGCGATGTTGATCCTCAAGTTATTTTGCAGGCAGTAGAAAAATATTATGGGGTTGCTGTCGCAAAAGAGTTGCCTGTACGTAAACCACAGATCGAGCCGACACAAAAAGGCATTAAGCGGGTGCAAGTGAAAGCATCCGCAGATAGTGCCCAATTGGCAATGGCCTGGAAGGTTCCCAAGCTACAAG
>CANCBK010000166.1 GCA_947374315.1 Burkholderiaceae bacterium
CATGACTACCGGTTGCCAACCGAGCTTTGCCAACTCCTGAAAGTTTGTTTTCAGACCAGCAGCGCCAATGGCAATCACCAGCATCCAGCGGGATACCCCGCCAATAGAATGAGTTAAGGAGCCTGGCAAAATCTGCATGGAGGCAACAACTGATAATGCGACAAATCCCAACAGGAATGTTGGTATCAGACGCAGACTGCCCCAACCTAAGCGTTGAGATGATTTTTCAGCGCCAAAGAAAATGGAAATAAATAACACTACCGGCAGCAATAGAGCGACCCGAAATAGCTTAACAACCGTAGCCACAT
Source organism: Burkholderiaceae bacterium (assembly GCA_947374315.1). The sequence goes on from CANCBK010000166.1 coordinate 309, forward strand.
CACCCGCCTCAGGGCCAAATAACATACCAGCCGCAACTACCTGCGCAACATCATGAATAGTTGCCCCCAAAAAGATGCCGGCTGGCAAAGCTGTAATGTTGAGTAACTGAAGTGCAAAGGGGTAGACCACCATTGCGATGGTTGAAAGAACGGTTACCCCAACCACTACCAGCAAAGTAAAGCGCTCATTCTCTTTTGTTTTTGGCAAAACAGAGGCGACCGCCAAAGCTGCAGATGCACCGCAAATACCAACAGATCCACCCGCAATCAAGCCAAAGTCAGGGGAAAGCTTCAATAGTTTGGCAAGAAAGAATCCAAGGCATACCGTAGCGCCCACTGCGAACATCACCATTAATCCGGTATTCAGGCCGATTGCACCAATATCAGCAAATGTGATGCGAATACCTAAAAATGCAACACCCAAGCGGAGAACTGTTTTTGCGCAGAAATCAATTCCTGGCTTAACTGTCTCATTAAGATATAAGAAATGAAGTGATAAGCCAATCAATAGGGCATATAACAACTGTGGGCCGCCATAATTCTCAGATAGAAAGCTGGTCGACATGGCAATGAGCAAACAGACTAAAAGTCCTGGAATATTTTTTCGAATAGTAGTCAGCATAAAACTAAGCCACTAACTCACTGAAATACTCATGTTGCGTAGTGTTTAAAGTTGAAACGCGCCACTCCAAAGGCTCATCTTGGATGCCGAGCGCTACTCTGCGGATAACAATGACCGGAGAATCTGGATTCAACCCAAGCCAATCGCCATGCTGCTTACCGGCTAGTCCAGCTCGCAAACGCTCGCTACTTCGCACAACAGTCTGACCGTATTCCATTTGATACATCTGATAAATACTACCCTTGCGATCAATGAAGTCTGCACGGGTTAAATTTTTAAATCGCTGCTTATCTAGCGTGATCTGATCGATCATCACGCACTGCCCTTCCAATGAAAGGCGATTGGTGATCCTCCAAACAGGTGACCCCTCCTTAATTTGCAGCTTGCTCGCCTCTTCTTTATTGGCAGCAGCACTATTTAAGGAGACCAGATCAACCTTGGGGTAGACCTTTTTTTCAACATCATGTTTAACGATATGGAAAAAATAATATAAAAGCCTTTTGAGATCATGCTCAACAACATAGGTACCCCTGCCTTGGCGCCGAACCACAATACCTTCTGCGACCAACTCGTCCACCGCCTTGCGCAGGGTTCCTATAGATACATCTAACTCTTTTGACAAATCCTTTTCGGCAGGCAAGGCCTGCCCCATAGGATAGCGACCCCTGACCAGATCCTCGGTGATCTTTTGCTTAACTTCTTGGTAAGCGGTCAGGTTTCTCATGTTGTAGTCTTATGCTGATTCGTATAAACGAGTCAATACAAACTCACGGTGACCGAGAATCTCTGAAGCAGTTAATTCACCATCAGCTGTACGCTTCAAGCAATCTAACAACTTGTTGCCGGCATCATCCATATTCTCTTCGCGACGTAACAAGCCAGACACATCAACGTCGATATGCTCACCCATAGTACGAACAGTCTTTGGATTGGCGCAAATCTTAATTACTGGAAGAATTGCATTGCCAATGACGTTGCCCTGCCCTGTTGGGAAGAAGTGAGCCGTAAAACCAGCGGCTGCGCACAAGGTAACCATTTCAGCGGCAGCTGATGATGAGTCCATAAAATGCAGACCAGGAATTTTTGGCTCTTCACCTTTATCAAGCACGCTATCCACAATACATTTCTTACCAATTTTTTGGATATTGCCCAAAGCCTTCTCTTCAATGGTTGTTAAACCACCTGCGATATTGCCTTTAGTTGGCTGGGAATCGGATAGATCGCTCGTCTTATGACGCTCAATCACATCCTGGTAACGATCAAACATCTCGCGGAATTTCTTCTTCACCTCAGGAGTGCGGCAACGCGCTTCAACCAAATGCTCACCACCAGTTAACTCGGTAGTCTCACCAAACACCAAGGTAGAACCGATACCATACAACTTATCAAAAGCATCGCCTACAGTTGGGTTTGCACCGCAACCAGAGGTCGTATCTGACTCACCGCATTTTGTAGAGACCCACAACTCTGAAAGAGGAGCAGAAACGCGTTTTTGCTTAGATGCATGCTTCATCATGCTGTAGGCAGCCTTACTAGCGGAAGCAATCGTTGCTGTATCGCCATTACCCTCAATCCAGAATCCTTCAACTGGCTTGCCTGATGCCTTAATACCGTCAACAATAATTTTTGTCCACTGTGGCTCAATACCGATAACAACTACAGCTGCCACGTTTGGATTGGATCCTGTACCAATTAAGGTGCGGAAGTGTAAATCTAAGTCAGCTCCGAACTGTAAACGACCATAGGAGTGAGGAATCGCCATCGTTCCTTTGATGTTGTTTGCTACCGCCTCACAGGCGGCATTGGATAAGTCATCCAAAGGCAAAATCAATACATGATTGCGAATACCCATGCGGCCGTTTTCGCGGCGATAACCTAAAAAGGTCGCGTCTTTCAAATTAGTCATTTTTTATATCTCTCTCAATGAATAGGTAGGTAAGTAAGGTGCCGTATTACCAGCGCTTAGTTTTTACGTTTTGGACGTGAAGATGCTCACCCTTTTTAATTGGGGCTACCACCTTGCCAATATCAACGCCGTATTTCATTACCGTGTCGCCTGGCTTGAAATCGTTCAATGAAATTTTGTGACCAATTGGAATATCGCTTTCAGACTTGATATTCAAAGTAAGGTCGCCATCCATCACCCAACCAATCAAGTCAGTTCCGGCTTTTACACCCTCAACTACCACAACACCTACGCCATCAGCTGGCTCATGCACGACAAAGTGGATCATTACTATCTCCTCAATAATCTCGTTTATAAAAAACTACTTAGTCCATGACTGGCGAATACCAGTCTGAATTTCTTCTACAACCACATCTGAAACCGTGACGCCACCCTTAAGCCCTGTGGCACGTTGCTTAAAACGACGTTGACCAGGGAGTCGAGTTCCCGCATCAGCACTTAAAACGCCCAGGAAGTCTTGAATTCGACTGGCAAAAACAGATGCGCCTGCCAAGCCTGGATCAATAGTTAATAGCAACTGACCAATGCGCGGGCGATTCCCTTTGGGATCAAAAAAAGAATCTGCCTCATAGGAAAATCTACTGCCAGAAAGCCCGACTACTAGCAACTCAACCATGAAGGCAAGTAAAGCCCCTTTATCACCACCCAAGGGAACCATAAGACCCTTCAAGCCCTCCTGCGGATCTGTAGTTGGCTTACCGTCGGCGGTCAAGGCCCAGCCCTCTGGAATCTGTTGGCCATTTTTTGCTGCAACCAATAATTTTCCGCGGGCAACCGCAGAAAGTGACATATCTATGACCAACGGATCGCTACCGGCAACGGGAAAAGCTGCAGCCAATGGGTTTGTTCCAAAAATTGCCCTGGTACCACCAACCATAGGCATTGCCGCTGGAGTGTTTCCAAATAGCAAGGAGACATAACCTGCTCGCGCAGCGGCCTCAACGTAATGTCCTGCTACGCCAAAATGATGGCTATTGGTTACCGCCACCAAACCAAGTCCATTTTTTGAGGCCAAATTTACCGAGAGGTCAGTGGCAAAACGAAGTGCTGGAAAAGCTAGGCCATCACCCGCGTCAACCAAAGCAGCTGCCGTCTTAAATGGCCTCACCTTTAACTTGGGATTTAATTCAATACGACCGTTTTTGGCATGGCCAGCGTATTGAGCCACTCTTGCTAGACCATGTGATGCAAGACCATCCAATTCAGCTAAAGCTAAAAATTGCGCTGTTTCATAAGCAGACTTTGCGCCGATACCCGCAGCCCTGAGGCCTGAATCTGCCAGCGTCAGCAATTGCTCGTAGGTGAAATTCACGCCCATCCCCCATGGGTCAACACAAGCCAAAGCAACCCGTCAAAACGCAGGGTTTTCAGGGCTTGACGAGACTTAGCTTTAGGGAACAAAATAACTGACATATCTGAATCATATAGATGATTTAGATATCTTGCAATACCCAATTCATTGTGCAACGCAACGAGCATCAAGAAGTGCAACATGATGAGTGGAGGAGACGATGTAATGAATAAGCATATAACTATTAAATAGCAGTTGAGTATATTTTTTTGACAACTAAGTAGCTAAGATAAAAAGATTAAATTTCCACTGGAGGTCACCGATGTTTAAGATAGAAAAATATAAGTTAAGTAGACGTTTAGTTTTACTTGCCGGAGCGCTAACCCTTGCATTACCCCAATTAGCAACAGCACAATCGTGGCCAACAAAGCCAATCAAATTAGTCATTCCTTTTGCGGCCGGTGGAACCACTGACATTCTCGGCAGACTCCTAGCCCAACAATTAACAAAAGATTTAGGTCAAAATGTCATTGTTGAAAATAAAGGCGGAGCTGGTGGCAATATTGCCGCAGAATATGTGGCGCAATCCGCTGCCGATGGTTACACCATCATGCTCGCCTCTGGAAGCATGCTCACTGTCAACCCCAACTTATACAAAAAATTGCCTGTCAACTACAGCAAAGATTTTGTGAATATCACCAATGTTGCCAGTGGTCCAATGTTGCTATCTGTTAGCACGAAGCTGCCTGTAAAGAATTTGAATGAGTTCATTACCTACGCAAAAACGAAAGATCTCAACTTTGGCTCTGCAGGCATCGGCAGCCAAGTGCATATGGCCGGTGAGAATCTCACTTATTCCGCCAATATTCCAGCAACTCATGTGCCCTATAAAGGAGAGTCTGCAGCCATCAATGATCTCGTGGCCGGTCAAATTGACTTCATGGTTGGTAATTTGACTGCTGCAACAGGATTTGCAAAAGCAGGGCAAATTAAGCCGATTGCCGTAACCAGTGCGAAGCGTGTTAAACAACTTCCCGACGTGCCTACCGTTGCCGAA
>CANCBK010000167.1 GCA_947374315.1 Burkholderiaceae bacterium
CGTCATCTGCAAAGAGTGCCCATGCATTACTGGAGGCGCTCAAGCAAAGAGCGGCGGCACTTAAACAAAACGCTCGTGAGAGCGTTTGTTTAAAAGAGTGTGTAAGAGTGCGCATTAGTTAGTAATGTACACAATGTCAGCACGGCGATTTTCTGCCCAAGCTGCTTCGTTGTCGCCTTCAGCTTTTGGTTTTTCTTTACCAAAGCTAACAGCTTCCATTTGATCTTCAGAAACACCCATCAAATTGAGTGATTTACGGACTGCATCTGAACGACGTTGACCCAAGGCCAAGTTGTACTCTGCCGTACCGCGCTCATCGGTATTGCCTTGAATAATGACCTTTTGATTAGGATTGGATTTCAAGAAGTTGGCGTGTGCAGAAAGTTGTTTTTGATATTTAGTTTGAACGGTGTATTCATTCAAATCGAAGTACACACTGCGTTGGAAGATTGGGCTGCTTGGATCATTCCATGGTTGTGAGCCATAGTTACCGCTGCCATTGGCGCCATCGACGTCATCTAATTTGACGCTTGAGCAAGCTGCCAAAAATAATGCTGTTACACCAACGAGGGTGAGGGTTGCGGCACGGCGTGCGATAGAAATCTTCATGATCTGTCCTTTTTCCTACAAACTAAGTAACTAAATAAGCTAATAGCCAATATTATGCCCCTAAGATTGCTAGATTTGAATGGAAATTACGTTGGGTAGCAGCCTATATTAGCCATGGATTCTTTTATTTTTACTCAAATGAGTTAAAATAAATCCTCAAATGAGGAATTTAATATGCCCAGCGTGACTCCTAAAAAGGCTGCGACGAAAGTGCTTCATAAATCCCAATTGGGCTTGACTCAACTGGATTTATCTTTTGCCACTATTTATCGAGCTGAGCCTATGGATCGCATCAAGTTAATTCGAGACGGGATTCCAGCTAGGTATATCAATGTCATTTCTGACTCCATGGGAATTACAAAAGAAACCTTATTTAAGTTCTTGAATTTGCCGAAGTCGACTATTGACAAGAAATCCGTCGCAAACCAAATGCTACCGATTGAGCAGGGCGAGCGTTTGATCGGCATAGCTAAGCTTGTAGGGCAGGTGGAGTCAATCATTGCTGAGTCAGGAAATCCGAATGGTTTTGACGCTGCCAAGTGGGTGGCGAGTTGGCTTGAAAAGCCTTCCCCAGCATTGGGTGGCGAGAAGCCGTCAGCCTACTTAGATACGGTTTCTGGTCAAGAGATGATTTCCGATCTTCTGGAAAAAATTCAAACTGGAGCATACGCATGAGCGTTCAGGCGGTTTGGAGAATTGCGCTTGATGCACCTCTGTTTAAGGCGGATGATCTCAGTGGAGAGGGTGCAAAAAAATCTGGTGGAAGATGGAATAAAAAAGGGACGCCCGTTTTGTATACCTCGGAGTCCATTGCACTTGCTTGTCTAGAAACTCTGGTGCATATCAATGCGCAAGGCCTTCCTTTAACTCGCTATCTGGTGCGAATTGATATTCCAATGAGAGTATGGAATTTGGCCAAGAGACTAAATATGAAAACAGCTGGTGTTGGTTGGGATGCATTGCCGGCGGGAACTGCCAGCATTGAGAAGGGTCAGAAATGGCTGCAATCGAATACAAGTGCTTTGTTATTGGTGCCTTCAGTTGTTATTCCGCAAGCAAGCAATGTATTAATCAACCCCCTGCATCCAGATATCAAGCTGATTAAAGCTAAAAAAATTGAACAATTTTCTTATGACCCACGTTTAGTAGGTCAGCCCTAATCCATAAAAGGACCCCAGGATGGCTGACGCACGTCAGATCCTGGAATGCTTAACACTTGCTTGGAATTGCCATCCACTGATACTGCTGCCAAAACCCGCTTACCACCCACTTTGGTGGAGTACAGGACATAACGACCGTTAGCCGCAAAAGAGGGGGATTCATCGCTGCTGCCATCGGTCAGGGCTTGAGCATCGCCAGTGGCTAGATTCAGTATGTAGAGGCGGAATGCCCCACCAATATTAGCAATGTAGGCTAAATACTTGCCGTCTGGAGAGATGCGCGGTGAGGTCACAAATCCCTGTTTATAAGTAATGCGCTTGGCCCCTTCAGCTTGTTCTCCTTCAGCGCTCATCCGGTAAATCTGGGGATTGCCGCCACGATCACTCGTGAAATAGATGGAGCGACCATCAGCCGAGTATTGAGGTTCAGTATCAATGGTGTAGCCACGAGTAAGGCGATGTAGGCCTGTCCCATCAGCATTAATGCTGTAGATCTGGGTGTTGCCATCTTTGGATAGGGAGATTGCCAGTTTCTTGCCATCAGGTGACCAGGCTGGGGCGCTGTTATTTCCCTTTTGATTGGAAAGCGGAATGCGGCGACCAGTGGCCAGCTCATGAACATAGATGACTGGTTTGCGATCTTCAAAAGAAACGTAGGCGACCTTCTTACCATCGGGCGACCATGATGGCGAGATGATGGGTTCACCGCTATTCATAGCATTGCGAATATTTTGACCATCTGCATCAGAGATCACTAGGCGATATCGCTTACCTTCTTTAATCACATAAGAAAGTCGTGTTGAGAAGATGCCGCGCTCACCTAATAATTTGAAGATGATGTCATCAGCAATTTTATGGCCAACAGCGCGTAAATTATCAGCGCTGGAGTTGAGATTGAGGCCGCCCAGGCTTTGAGACTTGCGGACATCAAATAATTTGTAATGAATCTCAAACTGGCCTGCGCCAGTTTGTACTACTGATCCGACAGCTAAAGCGTCTGCACCGCGAGCTGCCCACGATTTGTAATTTGGTGTGCCTTCATCGCTTTCGCTGGCATTACCATTTTCGGTATTTTTGAAGTAGCCGCTACGCGCTAAATCTTGGCGAATGATGTCCGTAATGCTGATTGGTAATTTGTTTTCATCTTTGAAGCGCATCACCGCGATGGGGTAGAGGGACTGTCCTACGCCAGTGATTTCAATATTCATTTGCGCAAGAGCGGGTGTACTTAAGCCAATGACAGATGCCATGATTACGAACACTGCTGCGGCGAATGAGACACCTTGTCGATGGGTAATACGCTTAATACATTTAGCTACTTGCAACATGCTTTAGTCCTTGGGTTTAAAGGTCAGCTTAACTTCTCTTTGAGGAATTTTGCCATTGTCGTCTTTTGGCAGGCTTTCTGCGCGAGTGAGTGCGAGCAGTACTGCGCGATCCCATCCTGCATTGCCACTGGAGCTCACTAGATCCGTGCTCAGAATAGCGCCATCGGGTGCAAGATTCACTTTGACGACCGCCGCAGGATTGCCGCTGACAGACTCTGGATTAAACACAATGAGTGGCTTTACTTTTTTCACTACTTTGTCTGTCCAGCCAGGAGGTGCATTGCCACCACCACCGACGCCGCTTCCGCTAGTGCCGCCACTGCCGCCTTCAGCGCCAGCTGCAGCACGTAAGCGGGCTAATTGATCTGCGCGCACTTTTTCAGCAGCTGCATTGGCTTTAGTTTCAGTAGGTGCAGTAGCTTTTGGGGCTTCGGCCTTTTTAGGCTTCTCTTTTTCCTTCTCCTTAGGTGGAGTTGGCTTAATTGGAGTGACTGGCTTAGGCGTTTCTTTCACTTCTTTTTTTGGAGGCTCTTTTTATACCTTCTTTTTCTTGATGGCAATATCGGCCGCCTCTTCCTTCATCTCGGTCTTGATTTCAGGCGCAACAGGAGTTTCAACCTGTTGGCTAGCGTCCCATAACTCAACCTCCACCCCTGAAGGTGTGGAGCTATTCCAGCTAATGCCAATGACCAAGAATGCCAGTAGGCCTAAGTGCGCAGCCAAAGAAAAACCAAAAGCACGTTTAGTGCTTTCATTTTTAGTAGGGCGGCCTCGTGAGAAGCTGGAGTGAAAAGTTTGCGCGCTATTCATGTATGCAATACAAAGAGGCTTATTGACTCTTCACGGCAAGACCAACGCGTTTCACACCATTCTCTTTGAGCTTAGACATCACTTCCATGACGACTTCATATTTAATGGATTTATCTGCAGCAAGAACCACCGGTTGCTCAGCAGACTTCTCTGCTTGCGAACGGGCAAATGCACCGAGCTCAAATTTATTTAATGTCTGAACGGGGTCACCATCTTTACGAACAATGACATTCTCGTTGGCATCGATGGTTAAGAAGACGGGTGGTAACGATTGCACTTTTGCCCCGCCTACAGTTGGCAAATTCACAACACCGGGATTGACCATCGGCGCTGTCACCATAAAGATGACTAGCAGTACCAGCATCACATCGATGTAAGGTACTACGTTGATGTCGGCCATTGCCCGACGCTTGGAGGATTTTCTCAGTGAGCCGGCCATACTTATTTGCCTGAAGCTTGACGTTGCAAAATATTGGTGAACTCTTCAATGAAGGTTTCAAAGCGAATCGCTAGGCGATCCACGTCTGTGGCTGCGCGGTTGTAGGCAACCACCGCAGGAATGGCGGCAAACAAACCAATAGCAGTTGCGATCAGTGCCTCTGCAATGCCTGGGGCTACCGCAGACAAGGTGGCGTTCTGCACGTTAGCCAGACCACGAAAGGAGTGCATGATCCCCCAAACCGTGCCAAATAGGCCGATATAGGGGGAAACAGAGCCAACTGAAGCTAGGAAAGGCAGATTGGCTTCCAGCATGTCCATTTCGCGCTGATAGGTG
>CANCBK010000168.1 GCA_947374315.1 Burkholderiaceae bacterium
CGCATTCCAACTGTTATGCCTTTTGGCAAACATAAGGGGGAATTGATTAGCCAAGTGCCATCCGACTACAAGCAATGGATGTTGCGTCAAGAAAATGTATCTGAGTATCTACGCAAAGCCCTAGACGCCTAAATCAGACTTGGCCTGCTAGCGTCGTATTTTTCAAAAAGGGATGGGGTTCCATTTCCCCTATAACCCTGGCAGGCTATTCCCGCGCAATAGATTCCTGAATAATTCGATCAAAATTGTCCGGGAGCTCAATATCAACTGGGTCTCGTCCAGAGCCTGCAGTATTCATTTTTTGAACCACCCTTCCATCGCTATTTAATTTTGTCTCTACCTGACTCAATACCGTATCCTCAACACTAGCAGGAGTCCAGGCATCATGGCCTTGATGGCCAACTGCAATATAAACATCACCTAGCAAGTCCTGAAGAAAGTCTTGATCATTAACGCGTAATGTATGCGCAGCCAGATTGGCATCGTAACGCTCCATAGCATGAGTCAACCAACCGCCTGTATGACTGGTGCTACTCTCGCGAATTGCCAGCATTTTTCGTGCGTGATGAATTAAGCGCCCGGTGTCAAATATTCCTGAACGCAGGCCTCCTTCCGTTACCCCGACATAAAACATTGGGTAACGCGTACTAACCACCAGATAAATCAAATGATTTAAATTGGCCATAGGAACTAGGTCGGCAATGGAATTCTGGTATCCAGCTAGCTCAATACCGGGCTTGAGCTTTAATGGGCGGATTTTAAGGCCAGAGCCCACACCATCTGGCTTCGTAGATGTTGCCTTTCCGGAAGGAATTGCCACATACGATTTTGTCCACGATGTGTTGAAAGGGCCTGTAATGCCAACATCGCAAATAACGTCTAATTTATATAAGTTGCTAAATATAAGCGGCATAACAAGGTCCAGAGAGTCAAAAACTAATACAAATTTCTATCATTAAACATCATAACACTCGACCTTGGAGTCATCACTCAGGATTCCTCGTCAAAGGATTCCCATTCCAATTCTGCGGCCTCTAGTCGAGCGAATATGCTATCTCCAAATTTCCAATTTTTCGGCATAGATGTTCTTAAGCCCAAAGTGATATCAAGCTTTTCCTGCTCCTCTTTGCAAATCAGCACAATTGCCAAATTATTTTTAATGAACGTTGCAATCTGATGAATTACTTCCTCTGGCACTTCGCGTTCACGAACACCTGCGTCCAGCAGCAGTCGAATCACCTCATTGTGAATCATCACGCAAGGAACAATGTGCTCCCGGTATGGCCTATCCTCTGGAGCATTGGCAGACTTACCCACTGTAATAAGATGATCCAATTTATCGGCCTCCAAAAGTATTCTTGAGGTATCGAGTAAATTTTGATGCTCTAGTCGGATAGCAAACTGGTATGTCCTGGCAATTTTTTCAAAAATTCTTTCATCCGCCTGATCTCTTGTGAACAATTTTGTAGCAAACCCTCTCGTTGAGGCAACGATAGAGTCGATGTTCTCAATAATTTCAGTCCACTTCCAAAACTTCTCCATTCCCTCATACCTGGCAAAGGCCGACTTGGTATTGGCAGTGCTCAACTCAAAGATTCCAAGCTCTTGCTGTCGAGTTAGCTCGGCCATCAAAGCAAGTCGCTCCTCTTCATCCAGACCATAACCAGCCCCATAGTTTCTTAACTTGGTATTCAGCTGAACCTTAACGCCATTTTTAGTTTTGAGTACAAAGAGTTCAGGTCGATCTGATTGCATTCTTCCTTTATATCCACGGGCCTGGCACTGGGAGGCAAATTCTTGAAAGCTGACCATCGGAATAGCATCGCCAGTAATAGGTTGACTGACTGAATCTGATTTCCGCTCTATAGCAATAAATTCAACTGCCTCAATGATTGATACCCAACGCCAAAAATTTTCCAAGCCCTCATATTCAGCGCAAGCGAGAGAGCGTCCAGTCAAATTCATTTGAAATAAGCCTGAAGATGCGAGAGCTTGCTTTAACAGAAGCCTGTTTTCGGGCGAAATGTTGTAGCCAGCGATGTAGGTTCTGGACTTGGTATTAATCTCTACCTTCACTCGATTTTTTGAATTGATAATGAACAATTCAGGTCTGCAATTATCAGCTCTGGGTTTGTAACCACGTGCCAGAGCTTGAGTTTGAAATTCTGCAAAAGTAATCATATTGTCAATTCAAAAAATATAGAAATTTATAGCGATATTGGACCACTGAAAGTACTTAGCCTCCATTCTGCGGTCACCACTTATCTACAACAAGCCAGCTCTCACTGATATCGTCAAGCTGACAGATTACCCCATGATTAACGACTAGCTTACGGTTTAACTCTCGGCGCTCTACGAATACCCTGCATTTTGAGTTCCGATAGGTGAAGTACTTTCGATCCTTCACTTGTGCAAGCTCATTCTCCAAAACAACATCACCAATCAAAACCTTTGATCTTGGGGGCGCTTGATCGCTGCATACCGTAACTGCCTGAGTTTGGAACTTTCCGCCCAGGCTTACTAGCAATTCTTTCCTCGCCTTTTCAATGGCGTAATAGCATAAGGAATCTTCTTGCTCGAGACCAAGCTCCTCAGCCTCAAGATTATGGGATATTCCATCAATTACTAGTCGGTATCTGACCAAACACTTTCCTGTGGATTTGAATTTCTCCAAATCCAATACTGACCCCACTTCGCGCTCATTGACAAGCTGGCTAGCCGATCGAACATCACAACCCGCCATTACTGAATGACAGCACACCGACCCCAATATGAGTAGCGCAGCTAATCTGTGACTCATGATTGATCGCACTCGTAGGCAAACCACCAAATCGTAGATTTTAAGCGACTGTTATATGCGCGATCATCATCATTCAGCTTGTCTGGATCACTATCAAAATTCTTCGCCTCCAAGATCGCATGAAGCTGCCTCAGCTGCTGATCGGCCTTTGTGCATTGTGCTGGGAAACGCTTTAACTCGTCATAACTTAACATTGGCGACGGAGGACTGTCACATCCAAGAAGCACTCCAGATGCCACTAAGCATGCGAAGCGATAGCAATACTTATTCATACTTATGGCTTATCAAGCTCTTTAAACGCCTCAGGCGCTCGTTGCATTGCCAACTCCTTTTGCTGATGCACCTCTTTGGCTTTGCGCAAAATATTGGCATCTCCAGTTGGCATTGCTACCAGGACATAGGTACGAAAACGTCCGCCTTCAGAAGTGCGCTTGATATCACGCACCTCAATCCCCGTTAAATCAACCTCCTTACACCCTGCCTTCATAGCCATTTCACTTAACTCGGTACTATTTACCTCGGAATCTGTCCGGTAGATTTTTGTCTTTTGGCTAACAGCTCCGCCCAACATCATGCAAATCTTGGCATAAGCATCTGTTTTAGCTTTTACCTCAGCCATTGAGAAGTCTCCACTTACACCCGTCCCACTCTCATAGATTGCTGAATTACTACTGGGTACTTTAAACATCCAAGGTGGTGCATTACTAATTGCTCGCTCCACATAGCGCTCCTGCATCTCGCGCTCTTGGTTTGCACGCTTCGTATAGGGATCAACACTGCTACATCCACTAAGTAATACAGCCAGGATGATGGGGAATGCTAATGTCTTCATGTGAGACTTTCTTATTTGTGAATTTAGTGGAAGTTGCCTTGAAAGCAATGGCGAATCTCATGCCCCACGGTATGAAAATTGACAGTTTTGGCTGTGATGATTGTGCAAACGTTGCTTAAAGGGCTCTTGTCCCAGAAGGAGCACGCCTCTACGGAATAGCCAAACCCACCATATCCCAAGCGTTTACTTTCCTTTTCGCACTCAGCCTGAACATCGACAACCGGACGCCAAGTAATAGTTGATTTATTGGTGTTATTTTTATTCACCGAAAATTGTTGGTGTGGATCTTCAGTAGTGGCAAAAATAGATGTAGAGAGAGTGAGCGACAGTGAGATTACTAGAGCCTTATTCAATAAGGTCTTAGTTAATGCAATTGATGCGCAGGCTTGCTTACTCACTTAGGCCTCCATACCAGAAGAAGTTGCACATAAAACCGTAGACTGGATTGCATCACCGGCACCTGAATTAGCATCCAAAAATATTTCGGCACTTAAATGAAGAATGGCATCGATGGTTTGTTGATAGATTGAATTCATAAGGCGAGCTCCTGTAGAGAATGATTGTTAATGAGTGTTTTAAGCCGCCAACAAGAATGGGGCACAGGAAGAATTGGGGCGTCCATCGACCTTTGCCAGCTTGATTTTTGCGAGGCTGACCACCTTCTCTGAAAAGAGTTCTGGGTGATCCAGCACAATTGCCTCGGCAGACAAATACAGATGGTTAGAACTAGCAAGGATTTCCAGGTTTTTACTAGGTTTAGCATCCGATGTGATGCGATGAATGGTTTCGATGACGCCGTGACGTTTAAGCATTTGCTTAGTACGCGTTAGGGGGATGCGATGAGTATTGAGGTAACTGATGCCCTGGGCAACTCGGGCCAATACCTCTGCAGGTGCGTGATCTGGCGCAATATTGGCCGGCTGATATACATACATTTGAAATTGACCAGCAATTACCGTAAAGCCGAAGTCTTGAGCTGCCTTAATGACTTTCTTTAACTCTTTAACCTCGAGTTGCCCCTGCTGTGCTTGAGCCAATAACTTGCCAAAATTGTATTTGCGATTTTTCATCTTTATTTACCATTTGATTTACTGAGTCATCAGGATATCAATCCTAAATGACGATATTTGTCATTTAGGATTTCTTCTGAAAAATATAGCTAGCACCCTCTAAAGGTGGTCTACTGCCTAGGCGGCCGCTAGGAATCCAATTTGACGTGAATGGCAGGACTTTTTAACGCCAACCGCTTTACCCAACACCTCAAGGGCATCATTCGCAGACTGGAGCTTGAGAAAACGACTTTGACGACCGAGCTGCTCGAAGTCTCCAGGCGTGAGGTTGCGTAATTCGTGAAAGCGAGACTTCACCTCTACACCGCCAATTGGTAATTGCAATGTTTCGCAAGTAGCAATAAACATCTCCCATGCCTGCTCTTGCTTCATAAAGTCGAACTTTAGGCTGATATCGAAACGACGTAGTGCCGCCTCATCCAAGTTATCGAACAAGTTGGTGGATGCAATAAAGACACCTTTAAAGCACTCCATTTGGGTCAGCATTTCATTCACCATGCTAATTTCCCAGCTTTGCTTTGCGTTTGTGCGGGCAATGAGAAAGGTATCCACCTCATCAAACTGTAATAGCGCCTTCTGATGTTTTGCCGCCGCAAATGCACCAGCAATTTTTTGCTCCGTTTCACCCACATGTGATCCCAATAAGTCAGAGGCCTTCAATACCATATGAGCAATACCAAGCTGATCTGCCATCCACTTACCAAAAGCGGTTTTCCCTGTGCCAGGAGGCCCCCAGGCACAGATTCGCGCTTCACGGGTTTGCGCTACACCATCAAGCAAATTCTGAATATTGACTGTGGAATTAACCATGTCAGGCTTAAAACCCAAACCAAGCGATCCAGAGTCAAAGGTTTGAACCTGAGTAGCGCCCTGCGCTTGCAATTTATCGTTCACCAACATCAATGCCAGCTCGTTGCGCTCAGCTACAGTTTTGTTATCTGCCAAGGCCTTCACTACCTGAGCAGTCTTCACCACCAGGGCGGGAGATGTATTTTTATTTTTAGCAATTTCGCCAATAATTTGCTGCCCCAAAACTTCCCCGCACATCTTGGTTAACATATTGCGACGCTGAGCCTCATCGGGATTAGGCATCTCAAAACACATATCAAAACGGCGAATATAAGCCTGGTCAAAGGAGTCAATTGAATTAGCCACCCAGATTGCTGGCAATGCATTACTTTCCAGAGTCAGATTTATCCATGATTTTTGCGCCATGGTTGCCTCATCATCCGCCAACGGACGCGAACGACCCGTCAACACCTCCTCACATTCATCGAACAAGATAACGGTACTACCCTTCTGAAAAAGGGATTGCGCTGCACGATAACTGCGTAAGCGGCGCATAGGAGTAACAGGGTTTCCCGCGACATTAGTTGCAGCAACCTCCATCAATTCGCAACCAAGCTCCTTACTCATAAGCTTTGAAAATTCGGTTTTACCTGTACCTGGGCGACCGTAAATCAAGATATTGACTCCGGACTTGCCTTGCTCAACGACATCTTGCAAATAGGCCTTTACTGCTTGGGCACGCTCTTTAATGTGATCAAAATCAACCATTTGCAAATCACCGTCATTAACCGGCCGCACATATGCCTTAATTAAGTCACGAGCATTGTGTTGATACATCACCGCCCGCTTGGCAAATGTCCAAGTAATTAAATCGACGCGCGAACGAATATTGCCCTCACCACGATGATCCAGTGAAATCAAGCCGGTTCGACTCAGAGTGGAGTGCTCATCGAACACCGATTCCAACTGCGCACTTTTCACACCCAGCATAGGTGCATAGATCTTGGGAACCGAAAATGCCGACACAGACTCTCCAATCAAATCCGTACACTCGAGCAAAATTGCTTCGCTATGGATCAAGATTGTTAGCCCCAATACCTCCAGCTCTGTAGGGGTCAGGTTGGCCATCTCTCCAAGGACCTCTAAATTACGGGTCAGATTTTTGGGGAAGCGGGACCCAGCACCAAGCTCACACTCCCATACACTCAAAATCAACAAGAGATCAGCGCGCAACTCTGTCAAATCACGCTTTTTTGAATATTCCTCAAAATTTCTGAAGCCCATAAAACCGTATAACTTAGCACTACAAAACGTATAAGATGACTTTAGATTATTGAGTGCACTAGTATTTAAAAGAGTGCGTAACAACACTACACGCAACCACTGGGCGTATGAAGCATCTGCATCTATTACATCCTCTAGCTGCTCTTGAGGTATTTGGTCTATAGAGAGATACTTTTCCTTTTTAAGCTTTAACTGGCGCTCTTTACGAAAAGCCAGGCTTTCAGCAGGTGTTAATTTTTCAACCACTCCCGGATCTTCTGAGTTCTGTTCATTTGCATTTAATAGTTGATCTAGATTCATTTTTGACTTCCTCGTCTATTAGGTTTTTAAAGCCCTTCCCAGAAAGCGATTCTGAGAAGAGGCGCTACACACAACACACTCACCTAATTTCTTTGGGGAAATACACTACATTTCCATCGCCAAACTCCATCTCTAGATTGTTTTTAGCTTCAATTGCAGTTGTCGCCATAACCTCCAATGTTTGCAATACACTACCGCCGCCTAGGCGGACTGTTGCTTGGAACATTTTCATGAGAAGACCCTTCCGTTTGATTGGGATAGGTTTAATACTGCCATTTATAAATGACATTATTTGTCATTTATAAATAACTTTCTCAATATATTTAACCCCCATAAATATGGGGTTGGAGAGATAAAAAGGGAAAGAGCGCAAAGACACTCAAAATACAAATATCTTTGCGCTCGTGAGAGGCGGTAAATTAAAGAGGATGGATTACGAGTAGTTCGCTAAAGCCCTCTTTAGGTCATACTCAATTCGATCTCTTATAAATTCAGGCTCGATGACCTTTAGGAATGGCCCAAGACTACGTAACCACCATATCAACTCTTCCTGCAAAAGCACGGTGACACTAATGATTGCCCAATTTTTTTCAGACTCATCAATTAACTTAATATCCGCCTTCACTTTCTTCCAGCGAGTGACTAATGAGTAGTCAACGGGGGTAATTACTTGATCATCCCCCATTGGAGTCTCTTCCAATATATCCGCAGTACCCGCATCAGCTATAAATTGCAATTTAATTGGCTGACCATAAGCAATCGATTCACCCTTATAGTCAACTTCCAAATACTTTGGCTGAGCAATTCCCCGGTTTAATTGCTCCTTAATATCAGCCTTCGGGGTTAGCTTAAAGCGCTCCGGGGATATCCTGGCTGAATTCATCCTATTTAATAGGTAAGGCCTCAAGCTTGGTTCGTTGGGCGAAGTGGAAAGCAAATAAGTTCTTGCGCCTCTTTGCACTAGCGCCTGAGGAAACATTACACCTCTTGGCTTGCCTTTATAGACCACCTCTAGACTCTGTTCTTGCAGCAAGGCCTCATGAATTACTTTCTCGACGTTCTTATCAATATTTCTTTTTTTAAACTGAATCCAATCGGGAAGACGCTCTAGCTTATCGAGCCACTTCTTTGCCTGGAGCTCGGCCTGTCGCGGTGGAATGGCGGAATTCTCAATCACCCTTTGCTTGGCCTCATCCATGGCCATCGTGAAGTATGGCTCTAATGTCTCGCGGATAGAGGAAGGCATCCAAGATGTGCCTAATTTTTTAAGCATACCGAACGCAATCATCTCGTCTTTTGATAGGCCGGCTAACTTAAATGGCGATCCAGCCTCACCCCAAGAAACACCCTTCCGGGTCGAAATAATCTGCTCTTTCTTTAATGCATTAATTGCACGGCTCAATGCCTCAAAATCTCGCTGGATATATCGCAAAAATGCCATTGGTGATACTTGAATACTATGCCCAACACTATGGCGCTTATATAAGCGATCGGCAACCTCTTTCTTGCTCATCAGGCGGCCATTAGGGGGAATCATTTTTAGAACATCCCAACGACGCTGGATTACTCGCAATGCACCCTTCTCTTCCAGAGCCTCATCAGTAGAATCAAAATCCTCAGCTATCTTTTTCTTTGCCATATGCGCTACTTATTCCTTCTGTTTATTTCTGCAATAACGGTTTTTCTGGCACTAAGACAACGCTCATAGCGATGCTCCTGGCCCTCATCGCAATACCCTTCACTGATCTGCTCGTAACCAGGCCACGCCTCCCCCTCTGTTGCTTGATACAAGAATCGCGGCAATTTCTTTGCCGCCTTATAGAGAAGACATTCGCCATAAAAAGTGGCGTACTGATAACCCCAAGGCCCATGATCTTGCAGGACCACAATATTAGGAAAGATCTTTGCTTTTTGAAGGGTTCTGTACGCCTGAATTCCCTCTGCTTTGAGATAGATTAGATTTAATTGAAGTTCAGGAAAAAAGGCACGCAGGCCAAAAAACTCATCATGTTCTGCGGCGTATAACTGTGCGTAATTCGGCACAGACTCGTAAAAAGTATCGTCCTCCTTGGGTAAAAAATCAGCATATCTGAATGCCCCAAAGTCAGCGGGCAATATTTCACTCACCAGTACTGTTCTTGTCGAATAGTTATGCTTAATTCGATGAATGACCTGCTCTATTGCCTCAGGAGTAATGGCGATATCTACATAGATTGCCGTGGCAAATGAATCAAATGGCTGACTCGCACTTTCAGACCGACTTCTCATAATCAAATCTAGCGGGCCAGTATCGATATAGGCGCCTGGATAATAAAGGCAGGCACTCTCGCTAGGGTTACCCCAACGAACAGGGCCAAGATCATATAAATACTCAATAGACATCATTGCGCGATCACCATTTGCCATAAAAAGAGGTGATATCAAAAGCGATATCCTTAACCTCACCATTTGCCAGCTCAATAGTGAGAACATCCACCTGTATTTGATCGCCCTCCCCTGGCAAAACATGCGTTAACACCTTTTGACGCTGCAATTGCCATCCAACCCCAAAAGGACCAAACTGCTCACTGATATAAGCATATTCAGCATCTATTCCAGAGTCGGTATCGGCTGCATCAATCACAATCAAGTCACAATCATTTACATTAAAAGACATGGGGCCTCTTCTCGTCATATATTTGTAACTATAGAGTCTAATCCGCATTAATGACAAAAAGTATCATTTATTTTTGATTTAATAAGATCTACCTTAGCCCCAATGGATATATACCCATGAAATCAAATAGCGTGCCAAAGCTCTATGTTTTAACCAAATCGAAGGTTATCTCAGGGCTCCAGTGCCATAAAAAGCTTTGGCTCGACACCAATGAACCAATTAAGCAAGAGTTACATATTTTTTATATCGGCAACCGCTTTGGCGAATTTGCACGCACCTACTATGGGGAAGGTTGCGACTTAACCGGCAATCTAGATGCGATATCAGCAATTGCCGCTACAAAGTCCGCAGTCAATGATCCGTTAATCCAGGTTATTTACGAAGCCGCTTTTCTGCATGACGGCACCTTAGTACGTGTTGATGTACTACGTCGAAACTCTGATGCCTGGGAGATGATCGAAGTGAAATCATCTACCAGCCTCAAAAATGAACATATAAAAGATGCTTCCGTCCAAGCATATATCGCTAAAGCCTGTGGGATCACGCTAAATAAAATTCAAATTGCTCACATCAACAAAGACTTTATCTACTCGGGCAATGGGGACTATCAAAATCTCATCACCGAAGCTGACATCACTAAAGAGGTACTCCAGAACATGAATGAAGTACCTCAATGGATTGCCCAATTAAAGCCCATTGCTACATTAGGCGCGAGCATGCCGGACATTGCGATGGGCACTCAATGCACTGAGCCATATAACTGCCCATATCAAGAGCGCTGCAGCACTCTTCTTCAGAAGCTAGCTGAAGTCCCTATCTCCATTCTTCCATATGCCAATAAGAACCTCATCGAAGATTTTGCCAAACAAGGCGTTTATGATCTTCGCAACATCCCCGCATCCAGCCTAACAAAACCTCAACACCTGATGATTCAGGCAGCGCATCAATCCAATACGGTTTGGCTCTCGCCGCATCTTAAGTCTCAGGCATGCTCCTATACTTGGCCTCGCTATTTCATGGACTTTGAGACTGTACAACAAGGGGTGCCTTTGTTGGCTGGCACGAAGGCCTATGACGCCCTACCTTTTCAATGGTCAATTCACCGCTGGGATAGTGCCGATCAAATCCTCAATGTTGATGATGGTCTTGGCTATCTCAAGTTTTATGACCCCAACATGGATCGCGAGTTTCTTCAAACCCTCTTGAGTGCAGTTGGCACAAATGGGCCCATCTTCGTTCATAACGCGTCATTTGAACGCTCTAAACTTCGTGCCTTAGTAAAGCGCTCTACTTGTGCGGATCTTCATGTCCCGGTCGAGGCCTTGATTGCTCGCATTATTGACACTCTAGATATTGCACGTGATGGCTTTTACTCACCAGTCATGATGGGGTCTTACTCTCTCAAGAACATCGTAAAGGCGATTCCTACGACAGTCGACTATTCGAGCTCAAACGGATTAAGCGGCGGTGGTGATGCACAAATTGCCTGGTTTAAATGCACCGATCCGAACATTTCTTCATCCGAGAAATTGGATTGGGAGAACAAGTTGAAACACTATTGCGCACAAGACACTTTGGCGATGTACGACTTTATTAAATATATTGCCGAAAGTTAAATGAAAAAGGATTGAGATCTTTTGATCCCAATCCTTTCCGGCCTATGACTGAGGAATTAAGAATCCGTGATTTCCTTATTCCCCTTCCAGGCAGCTGCTGCTTGTTCTATTTTTTCTGTACTTCTGTTTTTACTTCTGCTTCTACTACTCTTTTTTTACTGGTACTTGCGGCTAAATACTTGGGCATTGCTACGATCGCTACGCTTGGTGCTTTTCAGCACTGCGCAGTAAGACAAGATCATGATGATTGCGAGTGAGATGCCGTTGAAGTTATTTAATAGTTCCATTTGATTTCTCCTGGTGTGTATCTACGTTAATTAGGTTTTGCTTGTTTTCTACTTCTGTTTTGCTGCTATGTATTCAGAATATTGGCTTACTGGCTCACGAAATGAGCTAGTAAAATTAACTGGGTTATTTGTTGTTTTTTTATTCATCTTTTAGCGTGCTACCGGCAATTCATCCCACTGTGTGGTGTAGTTCGGCGATCTATTACCTGATCTCATTTGCCAGTCTTGCTTGGTTCCAGATGCGGCAGTTTTGATGGCGGCGTTACCAAAACGGGTATTGATCGAGTCCATGGCCTTCATGAGTCCAGCAGATTTGCCCTTGACTTCCATGTCATCAAATAATGATTGCTGCATGGTGGGTTTATCGGCCAAGAGATTGAGAATGACGCCTGCTTTCTTGTACTTAAAGCCTGCCTTATAGATTTGCTTCAAGCCTTTTAATGCAGCGCTAGTAAGGGTTAAGGTGTTATCACTAGGATCACTCAGAACCACTGTGATGCTTTGATGGTGTTGTGGCTCAAACGGCTTATGCGGGTTGGTTTGCACAAAAATAGTGAGTGCGCCCGTGACTGACTTTTGACTTCTGAGTTTCTCGGCACCTCTTGCGGCATGCGTAGCAACAGATTCAGCCAACTCCTCCATTGAAGTTACCGGCTTACCAAAACTTCTCGAGGAAATAATCTGTTGTTTAGCTGGAGCTACTTCTTCGAGCTGCAGGCAAGATACGCCACGCAACTCGTAGCAAATGCGCTCAATCACAACGCCAAACTGTTGACGCATCGCTTGTGGTGATATTTGCACCAAATCAAATACGCTATTGATCTTGAGCTCTTTGAGTTTCTTGGCAGT
>CANCBK010000169.1 GCA_947374315.1 Burkholderiaceae bacterium
CCAGAGATCATTCTCTTGGATGAGCCATCAATGGGGCTTGCGCCAATTTTGGTTGAGGAAGTATTTAAGATTATTTCCAACCTCAAATCTCAAGGCGTGACGATGTTATTGGTTGAGCAGTTTGCTGCTGCAGCTCTTAACGTTGCTGATTATGGTTATGTACTCGAGAATGGCAAGATTGCTACTCATGGTCCAGCCGACAAGTTGATGCATGATCCAGCTGTGAAAGCGGCTTACTTGGGTGGTGCTGGCGGTCACTAAGATTTAGCGATGTCCTGATTGTTAAAAAGCCCTCGAAAGAGGGCTTTTTCTATTGAGTTGTAACGAAGTAGTTCAATTAGCTAGTTTTTGAAGCAGTGAGATTGCTTCTCGTATTAGCAGAGCACTATAGCCCATATACATAGCGACACCTACAAAGCCCATTAGAAATAACTTGGGCACTAATGCACCTTCTGCGACTAGTTCTGAATTGAGAAGCCCTAAAGCAACGGCTAGGAAGAACAAGGCACCCAAGCCTAAGACAATCCAATTCTCATGCTTGCTTACCTGCTGGGTCTTATTGATATAAGCGAGCACCTGAAAGCCATTGCCTTTTTGATAGCCGGATACTGTCACTGTATCGCCATCACTCACCACCATAGGTGTTGAGAATTTGGCTTCGATAGCCTGATTGCCTAAATTGAATTTGGATACAAAGAAGCGCTGGTAATACACCGAAGAATGATCATGAGTTGGCTTTTCAGCATTTACATATTCCAGGAGCTCGCTATTGAGATTGCTGACCGTCCCAGAAATGACGCTCACAGAGCTATTTAACAAGGAACTTAGTTTTATGGTGGACATCAATAAAACTCCCAATATGCTCATACCCAAAATGAGAGCGAGTGATGAAAGTGGTCTTATCATTAATTGTAGGGTGTTGAAGCTGGCTTCATGATTGTTTTATATCTGATTGACAGCCTTTATAAAAAGGCTAATAGCAATAAGGAGGGTAAATATTGCAAATATCTGCTGTACTCTTGGACCACTAATTTTTCTCTCCAGAACTTTTCCTATTAATAGCCCTATGAGAGAGCCAATAGAAAAGGGAATGGCAATGCTTGTGTTTAATGTGCCCGATGCCAAAGAAATAAATGCACCTCCAGCAGAAACAATAGCCAATACTCCTAGTGAGGTAGCCACGATAGATTTCATTGGGAGGTCGGTGAACTTATTGAGGGCGGGCACCAGAATGAATCCCCCGCCAACCCCCAGTAATCCCGATAGGAATCCAGCAAGCGCACCAGCAAACATCAGTGCCCTAGCGCACGGCACTGTCCAAATGAGTTTTCCGATAGATAAATTAAGTTGGCAAGGTGGTGGCTTGACAGTCTTAACGACTTTTCCTGAGATTGTTCTAGCTACCTGAAACAACATTCTGATCGATACATACATCAAGATTGCGCTAAAGGCGATCAATAACGGTGCGTTGGGTATTCTTTGCGCAAGCCAGAGCCCAAGCGGAGATAGAGTGAGCCCAAACGCCGCCATAAAGATTGCAGCCTTATAACGGAGTACCTTGGTATTTAGGCCAATGATTGCACCAACACTTGCGGATAAGGTAATGGCTGTTAATGCAATCGGGCCTGCTTCGGAGATGGGGAGGTGCAGCAAAAAAACCAGTAGCGGCACGGAAAGTATGCCTCCACCTGCTCCTGTGAGGCCCATCAACACCCCTACCAAAATGCCGATGGCAACGGTAAGGTGGGGGATATATTCTGGGGTTAGGATCATTTATTAATTTTCAAAGGGGCGAGCAAGCCATTCTCTTCCCTTGAGCATGGCATTCCAGTAGAGCCATGGCAGAACATCCTTCTTGAGTATCCAGGCTAATTTAGTTGCCTTTAAGGGATTAATGAGCCACGGGAACGTAGGTAATAACTTGCCCCCAAAACCAAATTCCGCCAAAACAATTTTGCCGCGCTCAACTGTCAATGGGCAGGATCCATATCCGTCATATTTCGTTGGCAATGGTAGATT
The DNA here is from genome assembly GCA_947374315.1 of Burkholderiaceae bacterium. The sequence goes on from CANCBK010000169.1 coordinate 2,020, forward strand.
ATTTTTTGCGGCTAGTAGATTTTCAGCAACAACAACAATTTGCTTTCTTGCTGCAGCAGCTGTCTTTGAGTTGGGTGATGAGCAGCAATCACCTAGGCCAAAGATATTTGGATAGCGAGTATGTTGCAAAGTGAATTGATCAACATCTACAAAACCTTCTGCATTAGCAACTGGACTTGCTTTGAGGCAATCTTGAGGACCTTGTGGGGGCACTACATGAAGCATATCAAATGATTTTTCAACTTGGCTGACATTACCGTCGGCATCTTTTACTGCAAATATAGCCTTCTTGGCAGTGCCATCAACAGAAACTAGGTTGGTATTAAAATTGAGTTTGGCCTTATATTTTTTTACGTATTCCATTAGTGGAGGCACAAAATCAGCAACTCCAAATAGTGCGGCTCCAGCATTGTTGAGCTCCACCTCAATTTTGCCTAGATTGCCTTGTTTTTGCCATTCATAGCATGATAAGTACATGGCCTTTTGAGGTGCTCCAGGGCACTTAATTGGCATTGGTGGCTGAGTAAAGATAGCTTTGCCAGATTTGAGGTTTTTTACGAGCTCCCAGGTGTATGGGGAAAATTCAAAGCTGTAATTAGAGGTCACTCCATTTTTGCCCAGCGTTTCCACTAAGCCTGGAATGGCCCCCCAGTTAGATTTCAGTCCAGTTGCGATTGCCAGTTGTTTGTATTTAATGGGGCCGCCATGCTCAATAAGTACTTCATTTGCATCTGGGTTAAAGCCGGTGATCTTATCTTTAATCCAATGTACACCTTTGGGAATTAGGCTTTCAGTCTGACGACGACTATCCTTCACATTAAAAGCGCCTCCACCCACGAGAGTCCAGGATGGCTGGTAATAATGGACTTCTGAAGGCTCTATGATGGCAATCTTGAGTGATGGCTCACGTACTTTAAGGCTGGCCGCGAGGCCAATACCAGCCGCACCACCTCCAGCAATCAGGACGTCAAATTGGTCAATGGTTTGCGCTGTAGGCATGTTTTCTCCAGGGGTCTAGTAATCGGTACAGGAGTAAAAATAAACGATAAAAGCATTATTTCATATCAGGGTTTCTTATTACTTTATATTTTTATATAATGTATAAAGATAAGTTCATTTACCGTGATTGGAAAATTTTGATGAAACCGACTGTTAAGGGGTTTTTTGACCCAGAAACCTGGACTGTGACCTATGTAGCTTATGAAAAGCCTGGCTCCCCATGCTTAATTATCGATTCAGTACTCAATTACGATCATAAGTCGGGTCGAACTAAGACCAAGTCGGCTGATGAGGTCATCGCCTTTGTTAAGGAGCACAACTTAAATGTAGAGTGGATTTTAGAGACTCATGCACATGCAGATCATGTCTCAGCTGCGCCCTATCTAAAGTCGCAGCTTGGTGGAAAAATTGCGATTGGAGAGCACATCACCAATGTGCAGGATGTATTTAAAAAAGTTTTTCATTTGGAAGGTGCTTTACCGACAGATGGATCGCAGTTTGATTACTTGCTAAAAGATGGTGAGGAAATTCAAGTGGGTGCGTTAAGCTTTAAGTCACTATTTGTTCCTGGCCATACCCCGGCCTGTATGGCGTATCAAATCGGTGATGCAATTTTTGTTGGCGATACGATGTTTATGCCGGATGTCGGGACCGCAAGATGTGATTTTCCGGGTGGCGATGCCCATACCCTCTATCAGTCAATGAAAAAAATTCTGAGCTTTCCGCCTGAAACTAGATTATTTATGTGCCACGACTACCCGCCGAATGGTCGCCCCGTAAACTTTGAAACAACTGTCTCTGAGCAAAAAAAATCCAATATTCATATGCACGATGGCATTAGCGAGGCAGAGTTCGTGCAGATGCGTTCTAAGCGTGACGCTACCTTAGAAATGCCAACATTAATACTGCCCGCTATTCAAATTAATATTCGAGCTGGAGTCCTCCCGCCCCCAGAAAGCAATGGAGTTTCTTATCTGAAGATTCCCTTGAATGCACTATAAGTCTGCTTCTTAAAATGAATCCAGTGATTACTAAATCCGAACTAAAGAAGATGCAGTCATCGGCAGATGATGCTTGCAAACTCATGAAGGTCCTATCCAATCGTGACCGCATGATGCTCTTATGTGAAATCGGTCAAGCAGAAAAATGCGTTGGTGAGTTAGAGGCGGCACTAGATTTGCATCAACCAACACTCTCACAGCAGCTCACCGTATTACGTAAAGAAAAGCTGGTTAAAACACGTAGAGAGGGTAAACAAATTTACTACTCGCTATCAAGTCAGGTCGCTGTAGCAGTCATGAGTTTGTTATACAAGCATTACTGTAAAAAGTAATTTAAAGAATTATTCAATCGCTTTTAAAGGGAGTTCAATATGAAATGTAACGTCGGTGGTATCGATCGTATCTTAAGAATCTCAGTAGG
>CANCBK010000170.1 GCA_947374315.1 Burkholderiaceae bacterium
TACTCTCATGTCAATCATTTCAACAATGCATTTAAAAAGAAATTTGGCTATTCGCCTGGGAGTCTCAGAAGATAGATAACCTTAATTTAAAGAAATGGCGTAACTCTAGATTTTCGTTGGCAAAAAATAACAGCCAAAACAACCGACAAAGCACGTTCACGCAATAGGGCTGTCAAGAGCAGCTGGCGCTGAGTTCAAACGCAGGTCGACTGTTTTCGTACAAACCTTAACTTAAGGTTTCTCCACCGTTACCGCAGTAACGCTCAAGGGCAAGCGTAGATTTAATCGACACTAACGCCCAGCGCCAACCAGAAATAGTTTGCAAACTAGTTTTTTGCCACAGTTCTTGCACAACGGTACCCACAAAGCAAAACGCACGATGGTTAGATCGTGCGTTTGATTATGTTGAAAAAGACAATCTCAAGGCAATGTAGGCAGTTGATACTTTCCTGCTAAAAAGTTATATGCGGTTGCATTCATCATGTTGGGGTCGCTCATGCCAAAATAAAGATTCACAGTACGTTTACTTGAATAGAAATTTCCCATGTAAATGCCAGCAGTATTGCTGCCGCTCACGTTTGCAGGGACATAACCAAACATAAGTGTTTCGTCATCGTTCCCAGTGATTTGGTAATACACATTAGGATAATTTACGAGTAGCAGATCGATATTTCCAGAAGTTTGAACTTTAAAAGGCGTGGCTTCAGCGGCATCCATTGTGAGAACGTTTAAGTTGTTACAAGAATTTGATGTGTTGTTATACCAATTGATAACGCCTTGTTTTGTACTACTGTTGTAGCTTGCTATGGTGATAACTATTGCGCATTGACTGTCTAATGATATGTAGCTTGAACCTTGGAAAGCACTAATAAATGCTGTCATATTTGCAACATTAAAGTTCGAGCTGCCGTCAGTAGGTACAAGTATTTGATATTGGTCGTTATCGTATGCAATTTGGAAGTTGTATCCTTTAGAGTCGACAGGAAAAACTGCATTAGCGTTACATCCGCTAATGGGATTGCCACTCGGATCATTGCAGTTAAAACCAAAGTCACTCAACTTTTTACCGCTTAAATTGACGGTTGTACCACATGCTGTCAAATTTATAGCATTGGTTGTTTGGGGCGCTGAGAAACAGTTGCCTTTTATGGTTGGAGGTGTGCTTACGCCATTTGCAATTCCATTTTTATTTTCTGGAACCCAAGTGCCGCCGACTAGATCAAAAAATGTTTGAGAATTTGCAAACCAAGTGCCGTTAATATCCCTGTAACTGCCGTCGTGTCCACTTGTCGACCATTTTTCAGCTTTGTAATGTCGCGAACCTACGGGCGTAATGTGACTGCTGCCATCGATGTAAAAGCCACCATTTGCAATCTTAAAACCTGTAATACCAGCAGCGAGCGCAGATGCCATGTCCATCGTTGTGGATTTGCCCACTAGAGCAGAAGCAGCGATACCATCAATCGAATTTGTTACAGCGTTATTCACAAGTGTGCTGACAGCATTTGTATTTACAACATCATTGCTAAAAAACGAACTATCAATTGAGCCATCACTTTTTTGCATCGACTTAAGCAAGCCTCCTTGAGTGAGTCGAATCGCTTGTATGGCAGCTTGCGATGCTGTTGTTCCATTACCTGAGGCGTTGGCGGCAGCAGTAAAAACATTGCTCGAATTAAGGGTCGCCTGAGCTTGTCCCATTGCAGTGGCAGTTGCTCGTGCTATTTTGTGCAATTCTGGAGTTTTGGTGACATCAACGTCAAGCACGCTGCTGGTTTGCGCTGATAAGCGATTTGTAACAATCGTTGCTTGTTCAGCAGATGCTGCAGATAACGATGGATTTGCCAACATTTGTGTTGAGACAAGTGTGGTGAGCGGTGTTACAGCCGATGGATTACTTGCAGGTGCCATCAAAACATAGCCTGTTGTAACGGCTGTATTTGTGTCCAAATCAATTGCACCAGCAGGAACAATGGCAAGAATGTGCATACCATCAGTGCTGTCCGTATAACTTGGCAGCGTGTAGTTACCTGTGGCATCCGTTGTGGCGGTAGGCTCGCCTGTGTCACATGCGTTATTGCTGTTTACATCCAAACAAACAGTTGCGCCCGCGATGGGGCCATCAATAACTTTTCCTGATAAAGCAGCGCCGCTGACAGCAGTGCTGCCCCCTCCACCGCCTCCACATCCATAAAGAACAACAACTATTATTGCAATCAGTGAAGTAATAAAAAATCGCATGCCGATACCCATCAATTGAGACCCTTAAGAAAAATCCCCGCCAGCTGACCTTAGCGGGGATTTTTTAATTTGTCTTATATAAAAAACTATTCGTTTAATTTAGAACTTGTAGCCAACGCCAACAGAAACGACTGAGCTTTTAACATCGAGCTTGCTGCCATCACTACCTGTCGCTTTATCAAATTTAGTTTGTTTCAGTTCTGCTTGTGCAAACCAATTTTTATCCAGCATAGTTCGAGCTCCAACGCCAAAACCAACGCCCTTAACATCTGCAGTTGCGCTGTTTGATGGAACAGTAGATGTCACATCAAGAGTAGCTGTTTCATAAGCCACTTTGCCGTAAACCAAAGTTTGTGAAGTCACCATATAACCTGGCTCCACGTAAATTGATGTTTGCTTTTTCAACTTCAAGTTGCCTGTTTCATTGGTGTCAACATAGCCACCGGCTTTGTCGTTAGTCAACCCAATAGTTGCACCAACTGACAAAACAATCTCTGGAGTTAATGCGAATCCATAAGCAGCTTGCAAATTTGCGCCAATCGCACGATCGCTCATCGTTGGGTTGCCCTCTGGGGTCGTTTCAGTTTTGATAGATGTCATGTTTGCCGCAGCGTTTAAACCTGTGAAGTTTGAAACTTGAGCAAAAGTAGAAGTAGAACAGGCAGCAGCAACAACTGCCAACGCGATGATTTTTTTCATTTGAACGCCTTAAAAATTTTGTCTAGCACAGAGACATGTATATTCTATAATATAGAATAATGTAAATTGAGGTAAAGTGCATAATGTTGTAAAAATGACAAAATCAATGCAGTCGCTACTACTAGATACTTTTGAAGACATTTTGATGGCCTTCACCGCGGCTGTTGCTTTTTGGCTGTCTTTCCGTTTAAACCAGCTATTTGATAACTTTTTTCTTTATGCTTCGGGCATGAGCTTGCTGTTCTTGCCAGCAGGTGTGAAGTTGTTGTTTGTGCTGATTGGGAGAGCACCGGCCCTCATAGGTTTGTTGATTTCAGGTGTGTATTTAGGGTACGGGATATGGCCTGATAAGCCCATCTGGCCAGTAATAAATTTCGCAGTCATAAGTCTGTTGACTTACCCAATTTCAGCTTACGCTGTGATGCGTATGTTGGGCATTCACAGAGACCTAATTAATTTACGCTATTGGCACATCGTCTTGTTATCACTTGCTGCCAGTTTGACGAACGGAGTAGTTCACAACATCTTGTATGTTTTAGAAGAAGTAACAGCGCCTGAAGATGTCTGGAACAAAGCCTTTGCAATGGCGTTTGGTGACTTTATGGGATGCTTTGTTGTGCTGCTGCTATTCCAAATGACCGTGGGTAACTTCAAACCAAAAGTTAACCCATAAAAATCTACTTGCTTGCGGCTTTTAGTAAGGCTTTACCAAGTGCGTCGAAATGGCTAAGAGCTTTTTCAGTGGGTGCCAAAAATTTCGTACGCTTTGTATCTTCTGGATGTTCGATTTGAACGAAGCCTTGTAGCTTCAGCGCATCAATTTTTTTGTGCAAAGTAGCGGCAGAAGCAACATCTAATTCCAATGCGTCTGTAACTTTCAAAGGCGTACCTGCCGCGTGTGCTTCCGTTATGGCCTCGAGCAAGTACATAGCAACATTGTCGAAATCTATGCCAGCATCCTTGTTTACAGCATTAACAAGGGATGCAAATCGTAGGTAAAACTTTCGGCCGGACATGAAGCAATTTTATACGAGTGTGGGCTGACTGTTACCGCAGTAACGCTTGTTCAAGCGAAAACAACCAACAACGTACGTTCAAACACTTGGGTAGCACAGACTAGCTGGCGTGGGACAAAAACTGTTCTAGGCTGTTTTCGTGCAAAACCTTAACTTAAGGCTTTTAGCGCCACCGTAAATCAAATCGACACTCAGGCCCCAGTGCCAGCCAAAAAATAGTCGGCAAACTAGCTTTTACAAGGCACTGAATGCGAAACGCACGATGGGTTAGATCGTGCGTTCTTATGAGATGCAGCTAAATCAGCTCAGCACTCATCCGTCCCATGCCCCGGCGCAGCCTGCGTAGGCACATGGTGACGCAAACCCACTTGCTGGTTGTGCTCATCCACAAACACGAGTCGTGGTTCATGGGTGGCCACTTGGTCTTCGTGAACTTGAGCGAATGACGCAATGATCAACAAGTCGCCCACGCTGGCGCGACGTGCGGCAGAGCCGTTGACCGAAATCATGCCCGAACCACGTTCACCTTTGATGGCGTAAGTGATGAAGCGCTCGCCGTTGTTGATGTTCCAGATGTGGACTTGTTCGTTCTCACAAATGTTGGCGGCGTCCAGCAGGTTTTCGTCGATGGCGCAGGAGCCCTCGTAATGGAGCTCGCACTGTGTGGTGGCAACGCGGTGGATCTTCGATTTGAGGAGAGTGCGGAACATGATGAGAACGATTTAAAAACTAAGCAATGCCCTGATCATAGAGCGCGAAGCTGAGCCTTGCCTAACAAAGCTCAGCTGGCATCAATGGCCCAAGAGCCCCGCTGCGCCTAAGCCTGCCACGCGGCCGCTGGCCAAGCAGGCGCTGAGCAGGTAGCCGCCTGTGGGGGCTTCCCAGTCCAGCATTTCGCCAGCCACAAACAATCCTGGCAGGGCGGTGGACATGAGGTGCCCGTCCAGTGCTTCTAGGCGCACGCCACCAGCGCTGCTGATGGCTTCATCGATCGGGCGCGTGGCCGCCAGCGTGATGGGCAGATGTTTGATGGCCGCTGCCAGTTGCGCGGGGTTGTTCATGGCTTCTTTGCTCAGCACTTCGTGCAGCAGGCCCAAATGCAAAGCGGTGAGGTTAAGGCGGCTTTTCAAATGGCTACTGAGCGAGCGCGTGCCACGCGGGTGCGATACCTCGGCCAACACGCGCTCGGGCGTGAAGTCGGGTTTGAGGTCGAGGTGCAACGTGGCGCTGCCGCTGCGTGCTATTTCGTCGCGCAACAACGCAGAGGCGGCGTAAACCAAATTGCCTTCCACGCCTGTGGCAGTGACGACAAATTCACCGCGACGACTAAAGCTGTGGCCCACACTGTCGGTGAACGACAAAGCGACAGACTTGAGTGGTGAGCCTGCAAACTGACCCGACAAGTGGCTGCTCCAGCCCGTCTGGCCATCACGCCCTTGCACATCAAAGCCGCAGTTGCTGGGGCGAAGTGGCGATACGTCAATGCCCAGTGCGTTTACCCACGGTTGCCAAGCACCGTCCGAGCCAAGCTTGGCCCAGCTGCCACCGCCCAATGCCAGCAGAACGGCATCGGCGTGCGCGGTGTGCGGGCCTTGTGCGGTGTCGAAACTGAGTGTGAATTGTTTGTTTGCGTGTTGCAAAGCACCGTTCCAGCGGTGGCGCATATGAAACGTCACAGGCGCACCTTGCGCTGGGTGGCGCAGACGGTGCAACCATGCGCGCAGCAGTGGCGCGGCTTTCATGTCGGTGGGGAAAATGCGCTGCGAGCTGCCCACAAAGGTGTCTAGCCCTAAGCCTTTGACCCATTCGCAAATAGCGGTTGCATCAAATGTTTTTAGCCATGTCGAACAGGCCTCACTGCGCTCGGCATAGCGGGTGGTGAAGATGTCAAAAGGTTCGGCGTGTGTGAGGTTGAGTCCACCCAAGCCAGCCAGTAAAAACTTGCGGCCGACGGAGGGCATGGCGTCATACACATGCACGCAAACGCCTGCGGCGCTGAGCATTTCAGCAGCCATCAGGCCGGCGGGGCCTGCGCCAATGATGGCGATTTGTTGGTTTGTATTTGTAGTCACCTGCTAAGTGTAGGTGGCTTGGGGTGTGGCTTTAGTAGCGCAGGCGCGCATTCAAGCGAAACGTGCGCGGTTCTGCGGGGTGAATGTGGATGCCGTCTTGCGATGCGGGCATGCTGGCTGCGCGCGATGCGTAGTAGTAGCTGATGTCATGGCTTGCGCGGTTGGCTAGGTTCAGCACATCCAGTGAGACATCTATGTTTGTATTAATACGGCGGCTGATTCGCAGGTTAGTCGTGAGCGTGCTGCTAGATTGCACGCTGTTGTTTTCAATCAGTGGCGCTGCACCGATGTAGCGAACGCCTAGTGAGGCTGACCACAGACCCATGTCGCGCATGGTCACATTCATGTGGGCCACGCGCTTGACGGCGTTAACAATAGATGCCCCCTCTGCTGAGCCGTCGGTGTAACGCGGGCGCGTCCATGCCAAGTTGGCGTCTAGCAGCCAATGTCGGTTGGGCGTCCAGTGGTTGCTCCACTCCACACCGGTGCGGCGGCTGGGTCGGCCCGCTTCGGTGGTGCCTGCATCGCCCACATAAACCAACTCAGAATCCACATCCAGTTGCCACAATGCAAAAGTGGTTTGGACGTTGTTGAACGCTTGCGACTTGACGCCCACTTCTTGGCCCCGAGTGGGCACGAGGCCTTGAACGGGGGCGTTCGGGTCGGTCATGCCACGGGCATCGTTGCTGTGAAAACCTTTGCCCGTGTTCACAAAAAATTCGGTTTGTTGCCAAGGCCCAAAGATCAGCGACAACTTAGGTGATGCGCGTGTGGCACTGGCCCTACCCGAGTAGTCAGTTTGTGTGTGGCTTTGAACATGTGCGTCGAGTTGGTCCACACGCAGGCCCGTTACGCTACGAAGCCATGAATTCCACGTGAGCTCGTTGCTGGCATACGCGCCCAACAAAGATTGGCGAACGGTGTCATCACGCACTGTATTTTCGGTGGCGCGTGCCACCGTGTCGTACAGCCCAACACGGATGTGGTCTTGCCGAGCTTGCACGCCGAGTGTGTTGAGCATTGTGCGATCTGCCCATTCGCTTAGCCACGATTGCGCCACAGAGCCGCCAATGGCATGGCGTTCGTCCTTTTGGCCAAACTGGTCACCACTGGCGCGATCTTGAAAATAGGTGAAGTTAGAAAACAAATCTATGTCGTACTGCAGCGCATACCAGTTGATTTGCGTGCGTGTTTGGTTAGACGCTTGATGCCATGTGCCAGACACACTGGTGCGTTGTGTGTGTGCGCCGTCGGTTGCATCGAGCGAGTCGTAGCGGCCCAGTGTGCCGTTGTTGATCAGGCTAAGCGGAACTTGATCGGTTGCGGTCCAGCTGGCGCGGTAGGCCGATAGACTGGTGGTCCAGCCCTCACGTGGGCTGCCGCTACTGAGGGTGAACTGCGTGTTCAGCTTGCGCAAATGTTCGGGCACGGTCCACGGCCCGTTGTTTTGTACATGCTCTATGGCTGAGAGCAATGTCACGCCTTCACCCACCGTGCGCGATCCAGCGGCCAAGCCACGCTGGTAGCCGCGTTGGCCTATGCTGATATCGAGCAGGTCACGCGGTAGTTGTGTTCGGTACACAAACTGGGCCGAACCCGCAGATGAAAAATCTCCCTCCGACGCAAAGTACGGCCCCTTTTTGTAATGCACGTTTTGCACAAGCTCGGGGATAAGCACATTCAAGTCGCTGTAGCCCTGGCCATGTGCGTGCGTGGGCAAATTGATGGGCACGCCGTTGACGCTGGAGGCAAAGTCGGTGCCATGGTCTAGGTTCATGCCACGCAAAAAATATTGGTTTGCCTTGCCATCGCCCGAGTGCTGCGTGACCACCATGCCGGGGATGAACTCTAATGCTTCTGCTGGGCGCAGCAAAGCGCGGCTTTGCAGCAACTCGGCGTTCACCACGCCTTGGCTGGCGGCTTCGCTGCTGCCAATGGCGTTGTCGTAGTGGGCGACAATTTCTACCACGGGGACACTTTCGTGCGCATGCGCATGCGCGATGGAAAGCAGCAATCCGAAAAAGTATGTTGAACGGTATGACACACGATGAACCATGTCATGCTTTTGCAACATCCATGCCCAATCGCGGTGAGATGGCATGAAGTCTGCAAGACCTATGCGTAGCAAGTACCAAATTTTGTGCGGCCCGTCTTGGGCTCGCACGGATGTGGTGCGTGCCGCACCCAGATCGAAACATTGACGCTGAATAGGCACCAAAACAAGGCAATCATGAGCGGCTGGCAAGCACATCTCAAACTCGACTACACCCGTGCCGATCAGCGCACGGTGGTCAAGTTCGAACACGAAGGCCCACTGCGTGTCTTGCAAAGCCTCTATCCCGAAGGTGATGCGGTGTGCCACAACGTGCTGGTGCATCCGCCCAGTGGTTTGGTGGGCGGCGATTTGTTAGATATTCAGTTGCACCTAGGTGCCAACACACATGCATTGCTCACCACGCCCGGGGCCACACGCTTTTACAGAAGCGAAAAAGGCTTGGCCACGCAACAAGTCAAAGCGCATGTGGGCGACGGCGCACGCTTCGAGTGGTTGCCGCTCGAGACCATTGCCTACAACGGCTGTCACGGGTTGAACCATGCGGTGTTTGACTTAGCGCCCACGGCCGAGATGATGGCTTGGGACATCACAGCAATCGGATTACCCAATGCCAACTTACCGTTCGAGCATGGTCAGTTGCAGCAGCACATGGAAGTGTCGGGTGTGTGGCTAGAGCGAGGCTTGATTGACGCGCAAGACGCGCGGTTGATGGATGGCCCTTTGGGTTTGGCCAAGCACCGATGCATGGCTACGTTGGTGTTTGCGTGTGGTGCTGACTTGTCGCGTGAACGACGCGATGTGGCTTTGGCCTTGGCGCGTGAGTGGACAGAAGTTGCACCTGCGGGCTTGGTGGCGGGTGCCACATCGCCACACCCGCGCATTGTGGTGTTGCGTACTTTGTCGCCGTTGGTGGAGCCTGCGCAGAATTTATTGCGTGGGGTGTGGGCTTCTTGGCGACGTGGGTTGTGGGGCATGTCGGATGTGCCGCCGCGTATTTGGTCTATGTAGTTTTTGCTTTTTGCTGGGCTCGCTGTAGGCAGACGAGTTGGGCAGGTTCCTCATGCTGG
>CANCBK010000171.1 GCA_947374315.1 Burkholderiaceae bacterium
CCCAACTTGTATGGCTCAACGCCTGTGCCCCAATACTGCGCTGTATCCCAGATTGAGAACGCTAAGGCAGAATCAAATAGAGAGGCGTCAATAAATTGACCTTCGCCGGATTTGGTTTTACCAATATAGGCTGACAAAATTCCATAGACTGCGAAGAGGGCGCAACCAATATCGGCTACTGGAACACCCGCTTTTACAGGAGGACCGTCTGGATAGCCTGTCACACTCATGACGCCAGACATCGCTTGTGCCATCAAATCAAAACCAGGGCGATCTGCCCATGGACCTGTTTGCCCAAATCCAGAGATGCTGGCATAGACCAATCCTGGATTTATCTCTTTCAACGAAGGGTAATCAATGCCCAGTTTTTTCATGACACCTGGACGATAGTTTTCAACGAGGATATCTGCGGTTTTAACCAGCTCAAAAAATACCTTTTTCCCGGCTTCTGTTTTGAGGTTGAGGGTTACGCTACGCTTATTGCGATTCATATTCAGAAAGCCCATGCTGTCTGAACCCTTCATCTTGAATCCCATTGCCCCACGGGTCTGGTCTCCAGTGCCTGGAGGTTCGATTTTGATGACATCAGCACCCAAGTCCGCCAGCAACATGCAGCAGTAGGGACCCGCCATTACTTGACTCACGTCAAGAACTCGGACGCCAGCCAGGGGTAAAGGCTTGCCGGTAGGTGTTTTCATCATTGTCTCAATTGTTTTTATATGTTTATATTGTTCTGCTAAATACTAGCCTTGAATATAAAACAAAAAATGGAGACCGTATGACCAATCAATCCCCTAAAAGGATTTTGCGCAGATTCGCTTTTTTGGCCCTAGGTATTTGTAGTGCCTTGCCATTTTCCGCGAGTGCGCAACAGGCCTTCCCAACCAAACCTATTCGTTTAATTGTCGGATTTGCTCCTGGTGGTGGCACCGATATTGTGGCTCGCGCTATCGCCCCAAAAATGGGTGAGATCTTGGGTCAAAACGTCATTATTGAAAACAAATCTGGCGCTGCAGGAACGATTGGTGCAGACCTCGTTGCTAAATCTAATCCAGATGGCTACACATTATTGATGGGGCATTCCAACTCCAATGCGATTTCTCCATTTGTGCTGAAAAATGTGCCTTACAACCCAGCGACAGACTTTACGCCGATCACCTATTTAGGTTACGTGCCAAACGTGCTGGTTGTTAAATCTTCTCTTCCGGTGAACTCCGTAGCGCAGTTGATTTCTTTGGCCAAGCAGAACCCAGGTCAAATGACTTATGGCTCATCCGGTATTGGTAGTACGCAACATCTCGCTGGCGCCTTGTTCTCTAAGATTGCTGGTGTAGAAATGAATCACGTGCCTTACAAGGGAAGTGGTCAAGCGATTGTGGACTTGCTAGGTGGTCAAATCACTATGAACTTTGATACCTTGCCACCTAATTTGCAGCAAATTAAGCAGGGCAACTTGAAGGCATTAGCAATTTCAACACCAAAGCGTTTGGCACTACTACCAAACGTACCTACATTTAACGAGGTAGGTATCGTTGGATTTGATGTGACTAATTGGTACTCCGTAATGGGGCCAAAAGGCATGGATCCAGCTGTAGTCAATAAGATTGACCAAGCAGTCAAAGCAGCTACGAATGATCCAGAGATTAAGAAAACTTTGGATGCTCAGGGTCTGCAGCCAGAAGGTCCAGCGACACCAGCTGCTTTCAGCTTGTTCTTGGCGGGTGAGTTGGCAAAGTATCAGCGCTTGGTAAAGAGTCTGAACATCAAGTCTGAATAATTTCTAGAATCGGCTTATTCAGTTATAGTATTTACAGACCCTCTCTCTTGAATGAGGGAGGGTTTTTGATTTCATGACAGCAGAAAAAAACACCACTCCAGAACGCGTTGCTGAAGTTCGCTTAGAGCTTCGCAATGATGTTGCGTACATCACCTTTGATCACGTGGCCGCCCGCAATGCTATGACGGTAGGGATGTATCAGAGTCTGAAATCCATTTGTGAAGACTTAGCCAAGAACTCAAAGGCCAAGGTTGCTATCTTGCGAGGTGCTGGCGGTAAGTCCTTTGTCTCTGGAAGCGATATCGCTCAGTTCTCTAGCTTTACCTCAGGTCAAGACGGGATTGCGTATGAAGAGGGTATCGATCAATATTTAGCACCTCTGGCAACATTGCCTATCCCGACGATTGCGGTGATTGATGGCATGGCAGTTGGAGGAGGGCTTGCGATTGCCAGTTGTTGCGACTTCAGAATCGCTACACCAGATGCTCGCTTTGGAGTTCCGATTGCAAAGACACTCGGCAATTGTCTATCTGCCGGTAACGTTGCTTGGCTCGTGGCGCATCTAGGTGTCAATATTGTTAAGCGCATGTTGTTATTGGCCGAGCTTGTGACTGCCCCTGAGTTGCTGAAACAAGGATATCTCTTGGCTACTTATCCAGCAGAAAATCTTGAGGATGAGGCTAATCAATTGGCTGAGCGCTTAATGAAATTAGCCCCCATTACACAAAAATCGACCAAGCTGACTTTGGCTAGATTGATTAAAAATAATTTACCGGACTGCAGCGATCTCATTCGGGAGTGCTATGGCAGTGAAGACTTTAAGAATGGCGTTTCTGCATTCTTAGATGGGAAGCCACTCATCTGGACTGGAACATAATCTAAGTCCACGAACACAATCTTGCGACTTATAAGAACATCTCTTGTAGGTTGTTGAGATAGCGCAACCCTTGTTCAGTAGCTTTAAGTTTATTGGGGTTGAGATCTAATAAACCTTTCTTACTAGCTTCATCCAATCCTTTTGAAACCACATTCAGTGGCAATCCAGTGCGCTCGCTAAAGGTAACGGTATCCACACCATCCGTTAGGCGCAATGTATTGAGCATGAATTCAAATGGAAGATCTTTAGCGGGAATCTCTCTTGCTTCAATTAAGGCGTTGCCTTTAGTTTCCATTGCCTGCATATAGGTTTCTGGATGACGCTCTCGTACTTGGCGGGTAATTTTGTCCGGGAAGGAAATCTTCCCATGAGCACCTGCGCCAATGCCAATGTAATCCCCAAAGCGCCAGTAGTTGAGATTGTGTTTGCACTCCTGATCTTTTTTGGCGTAAGCAGATACTTCATAGCGTCGATAACCTGCTGCCTCTAAGAGTGCCAAGTTCTGCTCAAAGATCGCATCAATCTCATCTTCATTTGGCAGCTTCGGAGGAAAGTTCGCAAAGTAAGTATTGGGCTCTAGTGTGAGGTTGTAGAAGGATAGGTGTGGAGTCTTAAACGAGAGGGCGGTTTCAATATCTGCTTTAGCCGCTTCTAAAGTTTGATTCGGTAAACCGAACATCAAATCCAGATTGACAGATTTAAAGTGTTGCAAAGCAATCGCAATCGCGCGCTTGGCTTCTTCACCGTTGTGAATGCGTCCCAAAGCTTTGAGCTGCGCATCCTGAAAACTCTGAATACCTAAAGAGACTCGATTGATACCTGCTTTAGCAAAGCCAGAAAACTTTTCGGTCTCAACTGAACCAGGGTTAGCTTCCATGGTGATTTCACAATCAGGCTCTAAGTTCACGCGCGCTCGAATGGCTGAGAGGAGTTCATTCATGCCATTAGCAGACATCAAGCTGGGAGTGCCACCACCAATAAAGATGCTATGTACTTGACGACCCCAGATACGAGGTAATTCTGTCTCAAGATCAGCAATGAGGGCGTTGATATAGCGCGC
>CANCBK010000172.1 GCA_947374315.1 Burkholderiaceae bacterium
ATCAGTCCATTGATCCTGAGCAGCTCCGTAACAAAGAGCATGGTTTTGATTGGGTGATTGATTGTCGTGGCCTGGGTGCGAAGGATTCTTGGAAAGAGCTTGGTGACACATCTAAAGATTTGCGTGGTGTGCGTGGCGAAGTTATTCGCCTGCATGCACCAGAGGTCAATCTGCGTCGCCCCACTCGCTTAATTCATCCGCGCTATCCAATTTACATCGCTCCAAAAGAAGATGATGTCTATGTTGTTGGCGCAACAGAGATTGAATCCGAGGATTTATCTCCTATGAGCGTGCGCTCCGCCATGGAATTACTCAGTGCGGTCTATACCGTACACAGTGGTTTTGCGGAAGCACGTATCTTGGAGATGGCTACACAGTGCCGCCCAACACTCAAAGACAACTTGCCTGAGATTGCTATTGATCAAAAATCCAACCAGACTGACCTCATGATGATCAATGGACTCTATCGCCATGGCTTCATGATCTCTCCAGCTATTCTGGATTGCGCATTGGAAGTATTAAACTCAGGATCCAGTTCTACCGCAATTGAGTTGGGATTAGAAGTCACAGGCTCGACCCATCAGGAGCTAAGCGCATGCGCATAATGGTCAATCAAGTTGCTCAAGAGGTGCCGGATAACAGCACGATTGATGATGTTCTTTTGCTCATCGATGCAAAACCACCTTTTGCCGTTGCCATCAATTATGAATTCGTTCCCAAGACCAGACATGCCGAAGAAGTTTTGCGTGAAGGCGATGAAATGGAAGTCATTGCACCAGTTACCGGTGGCTAACTCATCTACGAACGCAATAATTAATACATAAGTAATCTATTCACATGACTGCCCCTTTGCCAAACCCCTTAAATACTGCAGATCCACTGATTCTGTATGGAGAGACTTTTGCCAGCCGTTTATTGCTAGGGACATCGCGCTACCCTTCTCCGCAAGTTTTAGAGAATGCCGTCAAGCAATCTAATCCTGGAATGATTACTGTCAGTCTTCGCAGGCAAGGTACTTCTACTACAGAAGCACACTCTGGTTTTTGGGATCTCTTGAAGAAAATGGCCGTGCCGGTATTGCCCAATACCGCTGGCTGCCATAGCCCAAAAGAAGTCATTGCAACCGCGCAAATGGCTCGTGAGGTTTTTGAAACTAGCTGGATTAAGTTGGAGTTAATCGGCGATGACTACACTTTGCAACCCGATACTTTGCGTTTAGTTTCCACGGCAGAAACTTTAATTAAAGATGGTTTTAAGGTTCTGCCTTATTGCACAGAGGATCTTATCTTGTGCCAGCGCTTAGTTGATGTGGGATGCCAAGCAGTGATGCCTTGGGCTGCGCCGATTGGAACAGGCCAAGGCCCATTAAATCCTTATGCATTAAAACTCTTGCGTGATCGCTTAAAGGTTCCGCTGTTGGTAGATGCTGGATTGGGCTTACCTTCCCACGCATGCAGTGTGATGGAATGGGGTTTTGATGGTGTCCTACTGAATACTGCTGTTGCATTAGCTGATGATCCAGTAGCGATGGCTAAGGCATTTGCAATGTCTGTAGATGCTGGTCGCACTGCCTTCCTTTCTGGTGCCATGAAAGCCCAGCAATCTGCACAAGCTAGTACGCCATTGGTTGGCACGCCTTTTTGGCATCAAAGTTAAATAAGGCGCTGATGAGCTTAGTTCGCGATCTTGCAGACCAAATTGTTGCAGCTCATAGCAAAGCGGATTTGTGCATTCCGATTCCAGAATTCAGCCTGGCATCGCCACCACCGTTAATCGATAACGAGCATGCTGCTGATCATTACGAACTCGCTGGGATGGTCGCTGCAATCCAAATGGGCTTTATTGAACGTGATGCCAAAACCTTAGGCAAAGCCTGGTCACGAATGGTGCACCAAGATGGCGGATTTAATCCCTTTAAATGGCCATCCAGACCGGAGCATTTTGACTTGCTTCCCTGGACCCGCAATATGAACCCCAATGCTTTTGTGGAGTGTCCAAAGCGCTTGGGTTTATATGCGGTAATGCCTGATGCTGATTGGGTAAAGCGCATGGTGGAAGCCGAAGTACCAACCGTACAACTGCGCCTCAAATCCGAGGATAAAAAGCTTATTCGTAAACAGATCGCGCAAGCTGTTGATGCAGTTCAGGGCAGTAAGACCTTGCTCTTTATTAATGATTATTGGCAAGAAGCGATTGAGGCTGACGCCTACGGAATCCACTTGGGGCAAGAAGATTTAGAGACTGCTGATTTAGATGCCATTCGATCTGCAGGTCTTCGGCTTGGCTTAAGTACCCACGGATATGCGGAGATGGTTTATGCCGACCGCTTCTGTCCAAGCTATATCGCTATGGGCGCAGTCTTTCCAACGAATTTGAAGAAGATGGAAACCGCTCCACAGGGTTTAGGGCGTTTGTATAAGTACGCCCAATTGATGAGTCACTACCCTTTAGTTGCCATCGGTGGCATTGATGAAAGCAGCATTCATGCGGTGGCACAAAGTGGAGTTGGATCAGTTGCTGTTGTGAGAGCAATTAATGGCGCCAGCGACCCTAAAGCAGCTGTAAAGCGTCTTCAAGAGTTGATGAAGACCTAAGTCATAAGACTTAATGTATCAAACTTAATACTTACCCCCTTCTTCCGGTAGTGCAGTTCGATAAAAATCATGCATATGCCACAAGGGTCCGGGGCCCTCACCAATACTTAAGAAACGCCCCGCCTCAAGTCCTGCCTCAACATAAGAAATTGCCTTAGCAACCGCATGAGAAAGATCATGACCATCCGCCAAATAGGTTGCGATAGCGGATGCCAAAGAACAGCCGGTGCCATGGGTATTGGCTGTATTGACGCGGTAATGCTTGAACTCTTTTGACTGAATTACTTCAAGACCGTCCTCCATAGTTCGCCACATGAGGAAATCAGTCAGCTGAGTATGTTTAGTATCGAGATGACCGCCTTTGATCAAGACTGCTTGCGGCCCCATATCGAGTAACTCCTCTGCAGCCAGCTTGAAATCCTCAG
>CANCBK010000173.1 GCA_947374315.1 Burkholderiaceae bacterium
AAATAGGCAACTGCACATTGGCATAAACCTGAGTTTTTTCAGTCACACGATACAGCACACCTGGCGTTAAATAAGCCAGTGTTCCACCAGTTGCATAGGTATCAGCAGCCGTACCACTATCAACTCGTTTATTCAGCGCATTCAACTGCAGAGTTGGAACCCACTTCTCAAATGCCTGATAGTTAATGCCGATATTCACATTGGATGAATTACCAGGTCGATAGGTGCCTCCATAGACTCCGCCTGGATTAGGTGCATTAGTTGGGACGGACTGAACCATCACCGCAGCCTGGTACTGAAGCTGCGCAAAATAACCCCAGTTTTCATTGTCATTGATGTAACCAAATTTGTATGCGCCCACAATCAAATCTGTAGATCCAGTGCCCGCCTGCAAACCAGGATCGACTATCGTCTGCCCCCCAACTACTAAGTTACCTGTTTGATTGCGAGCGCCAGTTGGCAACTTCACCCCATACTGCAGACCCCAATCTTTTTGCTCAGCAAAACCAAAGTAGCGGCCAATAATTTTGATATCTCCCACTCCAGATGTTTTTGAGCTGTAAGCACCATCACCCTGCTCGGGAGGTGCTGCACCATCCGCAAATGCACCAAAAGTAGCATGGTTACGCATGATGAAAGGGATTACACCAGTAACACCCCAATTCTCGCCATTGTTGTAATCCAAAGAACCGGTGATGTAATTATTTTGAGTGTAGCTCTCGACCTCATTGCCAGTAGCAGCCGCCGCAGATTGCGATATAGCCTTATTGCCCGACCTTAATTTATTTTGATTCAAGGTGTCATAGCGAAGATCCAGAGTCCACCCCTCCGTCATACCCATTCCTTGAGTGCCAATGTCGGTATTTAAGCTGCACCCACAGCTAGCGCAGGCGATTGCACCTGCGGCTGGCATGACAAGGGTTATTGCAAAGACTAATTTTTTTAATTTCAATTGAAACTCCACACAATTTAAAACGGCAGTGCAGCACTTACTGCTTTGCCAACTACATAGCTAGGCTATGCCCTAATAAATGAATTAGGCTTGTGCTGGAGGAGCTGCTGAAGGGGGTGTTACCCAAACAGCGAGAGGCTTGGGAGATTGATAGAAAAGTTGAGGCAGCAAAGCAAGTGTTTGCGGCGCTTGAAATGTGAGGCTGGTGTTAAACGATGGAGTAATGACGCTATGGGTTAAGCAATACGGACAAGGTTGCACTTGCGCACCATCAGCCCGATCGTCACTCTGCACCTGAATCTGCATCTTGCTACCATCCACCGCGCAAATCTCCATTGCGAAACCTTGGCCATGCTGCGCTAGAGATACCGCCTGAGAAACCGCTGGTGCAAGCGCACTCATTGCAACCGCTAGAGCGGCAATCCAGTGAACGAAGCGGTTTTTGAAGGAATTCATGATGAAGGAATTCTATCTGATTTTCCCCAACCTCATCTTAGGTTTGCCCTCGTATTGGTGAAGGCAATAAAAAAGGGGTCCGAAGACCCCTTTTAATAGGCTTTTAACCTAAATTACATCGAAGCTGAGCGCTCGATCAGTTTGCGACGCATTGGACGCAATACAAACCATGCCAAGATTGCAGCAGTTCCGTTCAAGAAACTAGCAACCCAGAAAACTACCTCCCAACCACCGGTAGTAGCAACCAAAACGCTAGACAAAGGAACTAATAATGACGCTGTACCTTTTGCTGTGTAAAGGAGGCCTGCGTTACCAGCAGCATAGGTTGAACCAAATGTGTCAGCATTGGTTGATGGGAATAAGCTGTAGATCTCGCCCCATGCAAAGAACACTAGACCAGTCAAGAGAACAAACATCACTGGATCGCGACCAAGGTAGTACAAACCAAGAATACCTAAACACTCAAATGAGAAACAGAGTGTCATGGTTTGTTCGCGACCAATCTTGTCAGATACCCAACCAAAGAATGGGCGAGTTAAGCCGTTTAATACGCGGTCAACTGTCAGCGCGAATGTCAAAGCAGGCAATGCCAATCCCATCAAGCTTACTGTTACACCAGCAATTTGGAAGTCTTTAGCAATCGGACCCAACTGAGCAGTAGCCATCAAGCCACCGGCAGCAACCATTACAAACATGAGGTACATGATCCAGAAAACTGGCTGCTTAACCATTTCCATTGGACGGAAGTCTTTACGAGTTTGCGCAACTGATGCTTTCACACTGGTGATAGCGCTCTTAATCGGCTTGGAGAGCAATAAGCTCAAGACCACTACGATTGAACCCTGCCAAATACCAAAGTACCAGAAGGCATCTTGGTAGCCTTGATTTGCAATCATGTTTGCAATTGGAATCACAGTCAATGCAGAGCCGGCACCAAAGCCCGCTGCAGTCATACCAGCGGCTAAGCCACGGCGATCCGGGAACCATTTGAGTGCGTTACCAACACAAGTACCGTAAACAGCGCCTGCACCAACACCGCTTACTGCAGCTGCCGTGTAGAGCATGGTTAATGTTTCAGCATGAGCGTTCATCATCCAACCGAGTCCGCACAGTAAGCCGCCAAAAAACACTACTGGACGTGGGCCGAATTTATCAACAAGGTAGCCCTCAATAGGCACCAACCAAGTTTCGGTCAACACAAAAATTGTGAACGCAACTTGAATAGCTGCTCTACCCCATCCAAACTTGGCATCAATTGGGTTTACAAATAGTGTCCAACCATACTGCAAGTTTGCAATCATCGACATACATACAATGCCGATTAGTAGCTGAAACCAACGACCTCCTAAAGGCCCTGTAGTTTTCTCGCCGCTCATCTGTAATCTCCTGTTTATCTTTTATTAAATCCATTTACTGCATTACGAATTCCGCCATAAATGCGGTAATTGATTTTTCAGCAAATAAGCCAACCACCTCTTGATATGAATCAAGATTCACTCTTTTCTAGCTTAGTGATTACCCTTGCTAAGACCCTGAATTCATAAGGGGCTCCTGAACTTTTTTATCTTACTGGAGCGCCTTAGAAATAGAGCGAGCTCTCACTGAGTGATAACCCTTATCTTTGCTTTCCTCAATTTTTCCAATAGAAAACATGAGCCCTAAGAACGCTATGTCGTAGCTGTTGCACAAATTCAAGAAAATCAACCACTTAGCCTCCGATGGAAATCCAAAAGCAATCTCCAATAATTGGTTCGCTAAATAACAGTTGACTATTCTCGCAAGCTCTTGCAAACCCCTG
>CANCBK010000174.1 GCA_947374315.1 Burkholderiaceae bacterium
GTTGGCAATGCGGTAGTTGGTGAAACCCAAAAGAAAGCTAACAGTCTTTTGCAAGGTATGGTTGATGCCAAGGTTCCTGTCACCTTTAGCTGGCCAGAATTACGCAAAGGAATTCGCGCGGTTGATATTCCAGTCTACAAGGCCGATCAAAGCGTTGGCAGCCTAAGCGATAAACAAATCCTGCAATTGCAGAAAGATCCTAAAGCAGATAAACAACTTCTCTTCACTGTGAAGCTAGAGTTTCAATTTTTCCGCAGTATCTTTTATCCAACGATATCCCACGTTGAGGGGTTGGCTGGTCGAGAAAATCTATCTTCAGAATATATTTTGAATTTTCAAATGCCTGGCTTGAGTCAAAATTTTATGCAGATCTTAAATAGCTCAGCCCCCAGCCTGTTGCAGCGTATTTCTAGAGCCGAAGGGTCTGATTTAGCAAAAGCATGCTCCTCCGGTTTTGCAAAATTACGGACCGTAGGTCTTGATGATGTTGATAGCGCCATCGTGATGAAGTCATTTATTGATGAAGCGAAAGGTGATGTGGATTGGTACTCAAGCCCAGCCTTAGTGAAAAGCTGTTTCTCTCAGGTGCCGAGTATCCAAAAAAATCTTGAGCTGATTTATGGCCCTAGCGAGGCGCTGTCAAAAGAGGTGCTGAAGCCTTAGTTATTGTCTGGCATGGCGTGTATTGTCCGGCCAAGGCGCATTGTGGTCTGCGCGAAAAGGATTGATATCTAGTCCGCCACGTCGGGTATAGCGAGCGTAGACAGAGAGCTTGTCTGGTTTGCACTCACGCTTGATATCGGTAAAGATGGTTTCGACACAATGCTCATGAAACTCGCCTAATTGTCTAAAGCCGATTAGGTAGCGAAGTAAACCCTCTTCTAAAATCGGGCGCCCTTGATAACGAATTTGCACGCTTGCCCAATCTGGCTGACCAGTAACTGGGCAATTGGATTTGAGTAAGTGGGATACCAGGCATTGCTCAATCGGCCCAAAGGATGTATTTACTCTCAATAAGGAGGGATCAGCAGGTGAATTGGGATCAATCTCAATATCGAGGCGGTCCATCAAAACACCACTCATCTCCTGCATTCCTTTTTTCGCAACCGTATCAGTTGAGTTAATGCGAGTAGAAATCTTACTCCCCGCCACTGCCGATAAATCTGCAATCAATCTTTCACTGACCTCTGTCTCATCTTCAAAGCGAGCGCTATTGAGGCTATTGAGATAAAGCTTGAATGATTTGGATTCGATCATATTTGGCGAGTCAGCTGGCACTTGAAATTCCGCTAAAGCAATCTGGGGCTTCCCTTTTTTATTGAGCCAACTGAGTTCAAAAGCATTCCAAATATCGATCCCCACGAATGGCAGTGCTTGGTTTGGTTTGATGCCTAGCTTGAGGCGATTTTCGGAGCGGGGAATGGGAAAAAGCAAGCTTGGATCATATTGATCGGGATATTGCGTTGCCTGGCCAAGTGGAAGTGTGGACATTATTTTTTGGGTTTGTTGGATACGCCAGATACCACGTGACCAGTAGGCGCTACTGATGCGGCAGATTGGCAGTGACCTGTTTGGTCATCAAAGAAAAAGTCTGGCTCAAACTCGCGGAGGAATTCACTTTTGGAAAGTCCACCGAGAAACATGGCTTCATCGACATCGATACCCCAAGCCATCAGTGTGCGAATGGCCCGTTCATGCGCGGGCGCGGAGCGAGCCGTCACTAAGGCGGTACGAATACGCATCCCCTTCTCGCTAGTAGAGCGTTGCAAGCGATGTAGTGCCTCTAGTAGGGGCTTGAATGGACCCGGTGGCAAAGGAATCGCAGCTTTCTTGCTTTCATGATCAACAAAAGCCACTAGACCTTCACTCTGAAAGACCTGTTCTGCTTCATCTGAAAAAAGTACTGCGTCTCCGTCAAATGCGATGCGGATTTCATTGGGGTGAGATTCTGCGGTCTTGCTAGACTCTGGATATACGCGCGCCGCAGGAAAGCCTGCATCAATCGTAGCGCGTACATCATCTTCATTTGCAGAGAGAAATAAGTTCGCATGTAGGGAGCGAAGATAGTGATAGGGTGGACGTCCTCTAGTGAATACGCCACGCTCTAAATGTAGCCCATGGTGTTCAGCCGAGCGGAATACCCGTAAGCCGCTTACTGGATCATTGCGCGACAGGATCACTACTTCAACGCGTTGCTCGCCTTCTTCATTAAAGGCGAGTAACTTCTTTACTAATGGGAATGCAACGCCTGTCTGAGCCGCCTCAGATAAGCGTTCTAGTTGCAGCTTCATGTAGGCACTGTCATCAGTTGATTCAAAGATGCGGTTCTCTTCTTCGAAATCAAATAGTGCACGCGATGAAATCGCAACGACGAGTTTTCCGGTGAGCGTGTATGACATTACGAATTCAATCTTATGTATTAACTCTCATTTAAGAAACAGACGATAAGCAGGGTTATCAGTTTCATTCCAATGCGGGTAGCCGAGTGAAGCTAAGAAACTCTGAAATTTCTTCTGCTCATTTTTAGGAACCTGTAGGCCTACCAAAATACGGCCATAGTCAGCACCGTGATTCCGGTAATGAAAAAGACTGATGTTCCAATTGGGCGCCATGCTAGTGAGGAACTTCATGAGTGCGCCTGGGCGCTCCGGAAATTCAAAGCGGTAGAGCAGTTCATCTTGTGCGAGAGTGGAGCGACCGCCCACCATATGGCGCAAGTGTGACTTCGCTAACTCATCATGAGTTAGATCAATCGTGGCAAATTTAGCTTTACGAAAATGCTTAGCGATAGCTGTGCTGTCAGCCGCCTTTTGTGTGCCAATACCCACAAAGATATGGGCTTCACTTTGGTCGGCAATGCGGTAGTTAAATTCAGTGACATTACGGTTACCGAGTAACTCACAAAAACGTTTGAAGGAGCCGCGTTCTTCAGGAATGGTGACGGCAAAAACGGCTTCCCGGAATTCGCCAACGTCAGCGCGCTCAGCCACAAAGCGTAAGCGACTGAAGTTCATATTTGCGCCACAAGCAATCGCAACTAATGTTTTCTTTTTCAGGTGATGTTTTTCTACATACTTCTTCATGCCGGCAATGGCTAAGGCGCCAGCAGGCTCCAGAATGCTGCGGGTATCTGTGAAGACGTCATTGATGGCGGCGCAGATTTCATCGGTATCAACAGTGATGATGTCATCCACAACGCGTTTGCAAATACGAAATGTTTCTTTGCCAACTAGCTTCACTGCTGTACCGTCGGAGAAGAGACCGACATCTTTCATCTCGATGCGCTTGTTGGCTTCGAGTGATCGTCTCATCGCATCCGAGTCGACAGACTGCACACCGATGACTTTAGTTTTAGGGCTGACTGCTTTGACGTATTCGCCAATACCCGCAATCAGGCCTCCACCACCGATGGCTACAAAAATAGCATCAATAGGCTCTTGATATTGCTGAAAGATTTCTTGGGCAATCGTGCCTTGTCCAGCAATGACATCCGGGTCATCAAATGGGTGGACAAAGGTCAGGCCCCGTTTTTTCTCTAAAAGTTCAGAGTATTTGAAGGCGTCGCTATAGGACTCGCCATGCAAAATCACCTCAACCCAAGACCCGCCGCGCGCCTTGACCGCATCAATTTTGACGCTAGGGGTGGTGAGTGGCATCACGATGACTGCCTTGCACTTCATTTTGGCTGCCGCTAGGGCTACACCTTGGGCGTGATTGCCTGCTGAAGCTGCAATAACCCCCCGTTTTAGGGCTTCTAGCGGTAAATGGGCCATTTTGTTATAGGCGCCACGCAGTTTGAAGGAGAAAACCGGCTGGTTATCCTCCCTTTTTAGGAGAACCTGGTTGCCCAAACGTTTAGTCAGTTCTGGGGCGACCTGAAGCTCGGTTTCTCTGGCTACGTCATAGACGCGAGCCGATAAAATTTTCTTTAAATAGTTCGTTGCCATCCAATGAGCGTACCACGGATGGCCCCTAAGCCCTTAAATTTGCAAGGGTTTATACCTTTGGGGAGCAGCTTTCACCTTTTCCTGCCACTATCAGGTTCGCTCAATTAAAATGCTTATTTATCAAATATGTTGCTATGAACGCCCCATTAGCTT
>CANCBK010000175.1 GCA_947374315.1 Burkholderiaceae bacterium
ACCACTACTTCAGTAGCAACGCCAGCCTCTTTTAGTCGAACAGCCTCTTCAACTGCAATTTCATCAAATGGGTTCATGCTCATTTTGACGTTTGCCAGATCGACACCGGAGTTATCTGATTTCACCCGAATTTTGACGTTGTAATCAACGACACGCTTTACTGCTACTAGGATTTTCATGCTGAATTCTCTATTTTTGAGTAACTTTTCTATTTTATCCGCCTAGCCCCAACTAGGGCTAGACATCGATTGCTGAAGCCGAGCCAGCCTGCTTGCGAAGTTCAAACTTCTGGATCTTTCCAGTAGAGGTCTTTGGAAGCTCACAGAACACAATGGCTCTAGGAACCTTAAATCCAGCTAGATGCTGCTTGCAATGGGTAATGATGTCAGCAGGAGTAACTTCCATGCCCGGCTTGATTTCCAAGAAAGCGCAAGGTGTTTCACCCCATTTAGGGTCAGGCTTTGCAACAACCGCAGCAGCTATTACCGCAGGGTGACGATAGAGAACATCTTCAACTTCTACGGAGGAAATGTTTTCACCGCCAGAAATGATGATGTCCTTGCTACGGTCTTTCATCTTTACATAGCCATCGGGATTCATCACCGCTAAGTCACCCGAATGAAACCACCCGCCCTCGAACGCCTCTTGGGTTGCCTTCTCATTCTTAAGATACCCCTTCATGGCGATATTGCCCTTAAACATAATCTCACCCATCGTCTCGCCATCAGCAGGAACAGGTTCAAGGGTTTCAGGATCAAGAACGGCAATCGCTTGTTGCATGTGATAACGAACACCTTGGCGAGCATTGAGGCGAGCTCTCTCACCAATATCCACTTCATTCCACTCGTCCTGCTTCACGCAAACTGCTGCCGGACCATAAACCTCAGTTAAGCCATAGACGTGTGTCAAATCAAATCCAAGCTTTTCCATACCCTCAATGATCGAAGCTGGAGGTGCGGCACCCGCAATTAAGCCTTTCACGCCAGTAGGCACCCCCTCTTTTAATTCATCAGGGGCATTCACTAATAGGTTATGCACAATCGGGGCAGCGCAGTAATGCGTGACAGCATGGTCTTTAATAGCAGCAAAAATATGCTGTGCATCCACGCGACGTAGGCAGACGTTAATACCAGCGCGTGCAGCTACTGTCCATGGGAAACACCAGCCATTGCAATGGAACATGGGGAGTGTCCAGAGGTAAATCGGGTGCTTATTAATATCCCAATCCAAAATATTCGATACGGCATTGATCGCTGCGCCACGATGGTGATACACCACGCCTTTTGGATTACCGGTTGTTCCCGAGGTGTAATTCAGGCAAATTGCTTGCCACTCATCCGCAGGGACTTGCCATGCAAATTGAGGATCGCCTTCGGATAAGAAATTTTCATAAGTAAGTTTGCCAAGCTTCTCGCCAGGAACATCAAATTCTTTTTCCTCGACATCAATCACTAAAAACTCGCGCCCACTTTCTTTCTTGGCGATCTCGAGGGCTTTTTTCATTACTCCAGAAAATTCTGGATCTACGATCACAACTTTTGCTTCGCCGTGATTCAACATAAAAGCAACTGACTCCGGATCAAGACGTGTGTTCAAGGCATTTAATACCGCCCCCGCCATCGGAATACCAAAATGCGCCTCAACCATGGGTGGCGTATTGGGCAACATGACGGCAACCGTATCCCCCAAACCAATGCCATGCTTTTGCAGTGCGCTTGCAAGGCGACGGCAACGCTCATAAGTCTGACTCCAAGTCTGACGTAATTTGCCATGAATGATTGCCAAGCGATCTGGATAGACTTCAGCTGATCGCTCAAGAAATAATAGTGGAGTAATCGGTGTGAAATTCGCTGGGTTACGATCTAAACCCTGTTCAAAAATATTAGCCATGCGTTCCTTGAATATTGATCTTCTTTGATTCTAGATTTTTAATTTCACTTAAATGTCGGCAAGCGCCTTCACATGCGCCACCACACTACGGCCTAATGCGGAAAGGTTGTAACCGCCTTCCAGGCAACTGACGATGCGGCCTTGGGCATATTGGTTTGCAATAACTTTAAGCTGCTTGGTAATCCAGGCATAGTCGTCTTCTACCAAGCCCATCTGCCCTAAATCATCCTCACGGTGAGCATCAAAGCCTGCGGAGATAATGATGAGCTCTGGTTCAAAATCCCGTAGACGTGGCAGCCATTGCTCCTCAACTATCGAGCGCACTACATCTCCTCGAGTGGAGGCTGGCAAGGGGACATTCACCATATTATTGGCTCCATCCAAGCCGCTGTATGGATAAAACGGATGCTGGAAGAAGCTACACATCAGCACATTGGGGTCATTAAAAAACGCTGCTTCAGTGCCATTGCCATGATGCACATCAAAATCGATGATGGCCACACGTTCGATGCCGTATGTCTCCATCGCATAGCGCGCAGCTACGGCAACGTTATCAAAAACACAAAATCCCATAGATCGGGTTGGCTCTGCATGGTGGCCAGGGGGGCGAACCGCACAAAATACATTTTCAACCTCACCCTTCATCACCGCATCAACACCCGCAATAGCGGCCCCTGCCGCACGTAGCGCAGCGCTCCAAGTGTGGGGATTCATAATGGTATCGCCGTCGAGCATGAAATAACCACTGGCTGGTGAGCGCTCTTTAACAAAGGCAATGTGATCTGGACTGTGAACCAACTCCAGTTGATCCTCAGTTGCTAGCGGCGCATCGAGATGGTGCAGAAAGCGATCGATACCACTGCGAATTAACTGATCATTGATCGCCTGAATGCGTTCTGGGCACTCGGGATGATGACTACCCATCTCATGTTTTAGAAAATCTGGATGAGTTATGTATCCTGTTGTCATTACTAGAAACCCTTAATAGCAAAACTATAATTTTTATAATCTAATAAAACCTGCCAACCATTCAAAAACCCATTTCTTTATCCATGAATTTTCGAGTCTCCTACCTTGCTTCAACACTATTCATAACGCTACTGCTTGGCGCTTGCTCAAGCACCCCTACCCAGCAAGTTAGCCCTACAGAGACTATCGTAAACCAGTCTGAGGATGCCGCAACAGAAGCCCGTTTTAGCCAAAACCTCAATCAATTAATCACTCAAATTGCCCAAACCCAGGGAATCCCTCAGGCAAGCCTTGAATCAGGCTTCTCAGATGCTAAAACGATTCCGTCCATACGCAAATTGGTGTTACCCCCATCGGGCACCTTTAAAAAGAATTGGGTAGCCTATCGCAAGCGCTTCATTGAACCGGTGCGACTTAAGGCCGGCAAGGCCTTTTGGGAGCAAAACCAGGTATTCCTGAGCAAGGTTGAGCAAGAATCAGGAGTCCCCGCCGAAATCATCGTCTCCATTATTGGGATTGAAACCATTTATGGCCGTCAAACTGGAAATTTCCGGGTAAAGGATGTGCTTTCTACGCTGGCCTTCAGCTATCCAGATACACCCAACAAAGCCAGTCGAGAGCAGCTCTTTAAGGACCAGCTTCAAGAACTTATCCTCATGTGCTGGACCGAGGGCGGCGGCAGTTTACCCGCCAACAATAATAAGCAAGGATTAAATCAAACTCGCTTTAATGCCTGCTTAAATCAGAACAGCTCCTATGCAGGCGCCATTGGCTTACCCCAGTTCATGCCAAGCAGTATTCGCAGCTTCGCAGTAGATGGTGATGGCGATGGGCATATTGACCTCAAGCAAAGCCCTAAGGATGCGATTGCTAGTGTGGCTAACTTTATGAGAAAGCATGGCTGGCAACCTGGAATGCCGATTTACTTCCCCGTACAGGAAAGCGCCATTAGCGAAGCGAAAGGCCTGGCTGACGGTGAACCTCAGCTTAAATACTCAGTTCAAGAGCTCATTACAAAAGGCATCTTGACTAAAGAGCAAGGTGACCTTCAAGTGGGCGGAGTTGAGCCGCAAAGCAAGGCGCTCATTGTCGACCTGCCCTACCCAGACAAGGATGGCAATGATCAAGTTCGCTATGTAGTTGGTTTAAATAATTTCCTAACGATTGTGCAATATAACCGCAGCTACTTTTACGCACAAAGCGTTGCTGAGTTTGCAGAAGCATTGGGATACAAGAACCAAAGTGTGGTGCCTGTAGCCTCGAATAAAGCGAAGTCAGAAGTAAAGTCAGGTGATGCAGTTAAATCCAAGCCCAAGAAGACGGCTAGCAAGAAAAAACAAAGGCAGACTTAATTCACTTTCGGCTGAATGTATTACGCCGGGAATACTCCGGTCGACAGATAGCGATCACCACGGTCGCAAACGATAAAGACAATAGTCGCATTCTCTACCTGGCGAGCGATACGCAAGGCAACAACTAAAGCACCACCGGCTGAAATCCCACAGAAAATACCCTCTTCAGCCGCGAGGCGGCGGGCCATTTCTTCAGCATCTGCTTGGCTGACATACTCAATACGATCAACCTTATCGCCTTGATAAATCTTAGGTAGGTACTCCGGGGCCCATTTACGAATACCCGGAATTTGCGAACCTTCCTCCGGTTGAGCGCCAATAATTTGAATATTGGGATTCATGGACTTCAGATAAGTAGAAACTCCAGTGATTGTTCCGGTGGTTCCCATTGCTGAAATGAAATGGGTAACTTGGCCATCCGTATCGCGCCAGATTTCTGGACCAGTCGTTTCAATGTGAGCGCGTGGGTTATCCGG